>DHWW01000100.1:4835-5250 GCA_002413385.1 Granulicella sp. UBA5172 | reverse complement strand
GACGTAAGGTCTTGAGGGGAATGGGGATGAGGCCGGACTTGTGACAGTCCTGTGTTGCCGATTCTCTCGTTAGTGGCTAGTGGTTAGTGCTTAAATGCGAAGGCCCGGCGGTGGCCGGGCTGCAGATATTTTGGGTCTACTTCAATTGTACGTGGTTGGGTGGGGTCACTATGCCAAGTTTTGGAAGATTTAATCGCCAGTGTTCATGGGGGTTTTGGTGGTTTTGGGTGGTCTGGGGGGCTTGACAGGATCCTGCGGTCCTGCGCGGACGGCGAGAGTTGGATTGGTGGCGCTGTGGAGGAGGGCAATTCAGTCGCTTCGCCTGCGGCTGTGCTCCGGCCTCCGGCAGGGCGGAAGGGCCTGCGGCCCGGCTGGTTTACGTAGGCCTTCGGCCTACGCTGGTATGGGGCGGGCC
>DHWW01000100.1:2937-4785 GCA_002413385.1 Granulicella sp. UBA5172 | reverse complement strand
CGGGTGAGGGCTTCGTGGAGGAGCATCTTGAGGTAGGTCTGGTATTTGAGTCCGCGCTTCTCGGCTAGTTTGCGGGCTAGCTCGATGATGAGGAGGATCAGGAAGAGGAGAAGCTTCATGTGGTGACGCTGCCTTTCTTGAAGGGGTAGGCAGGGGTGGGGTGAGTGGTTCCGTGGCTGGCTATCTGGTTGCCGCAATCCGCTCCAGAATCTCCGCTATATTCGCTGATTCAATATCCGAGACATCGACACCATATCCCTGCTTGATTCGAGCCAGCAGTTCTTCGTTGTTCATGTCCATATGAAAATCCCAAAGGCTGGATTCATCCGAGATGAATGCTCCTTCAAGCTCGAGGATGCGGTGGATGAAATCGTCCAGCAGCGCAGGATGAGCGTCAACCCTATCCTGCGGGGCAAACTCGATCGGTCGTGGCGTTTCTTCGGGCGGATTCATCTCTCTATTTTGCCTGTTGTGGCCGGATAAGTCTTTAGATCGAGCCTTCAGCCCTTGATGGGTCTGTGGGCTGGAAATTGGCCTGACGGGTCAATTCATCGTGGATGAGGGTCCTGAGGTAGATTTCGACATCCATGCCCTTATTCTGAGCCAATTCGGTTGCAAGTGCGAGGTCGGCGCCGGAGATCTGTACGTCCGGGGATTCGTCGTGCGGAGTATCGGAAGATGTTGAATAAGTCATGGTTGCTCCTGCGGGTCGAATTGCAGATGCTCTATCGTGTCATGAACCGAGGAGCCAGTGGTGGCGCGAACAAAATACAGGGGTCCTTCACTGCGTTCAGGATGACGACGAAAAATTGTGTGGTTAATGTGGACACCGATTTCGCCGCTTCACGCGCTATACGTTAGCGGAGGAGGTCTTCGAGGGTGGTGGAGAGGTCGGTTTTTTCGTCGCGGTATTTGACGATGATGGGGGTGTAGACGGAGAGGCCTAGGTCTTTGCCGTAGCCGTGCTGGATGGCTCGGGAGCCGGCGACTACGACTGCGCCGGAGGGGATGATGAGCGGGGTTTCGGGTGTGGCCTTGTAGACGGTGTTGTTGGGGATGTCATAGACGGGGGTGCCGCGGGTGAGGATGACGCCGGCGGCGAGGACGGCGCGGCTTCGGACGATGGTGCCTTCGTAGACTCCGGTGTTGCCTCCGACGAGGACATCGTCTTCGATGATGACGGGGGAGGCGCTGACGGGCTCTAGCTACGCCGCCAATTTGTGCCGCTGCGGAGAGGTGAACTCGCTTGCCGATCTGGGCGCAGGAGCCGACCAGGGCGTGGGAGTCGATCATGGTGCCTTCGTCGACGTAGGCTCCGACGTTGACGTAGGCGGGGGGCATGATGACGACTCCGCGGGCGAGGTAGGCTCCGGCGCGGACGGAAGAGCCGCCGGGGACGATGCGGATGTTGTCTTCGGGCAGGAAGCGGCGGACCGGGTAGGTATTCTTGTCGATGAAGGAGAGGGCGGGCTGGCCGAGGGGATGGATGCCGGACATCTCGGCGAGTGCGCCGATGCGGAAGCCGAGGAGGATGCCTCTCTTGACCCAGGCGTTGACGCGGTAGGAGGAGGGGTGCGCGGGGTCGGGCTCTGCGGCGCGGAGGGTGCCGTCTTCGAGGCCGTCGCGGAGACGCTGGAAGGTGTGGAGGGCTTCGCTGTTGCCGATGGCGTCAGAGCCCTGGGCGAACCAGTGTTCGATGGTGGGCTCTAGTGGGTGGGGGTGTGCGGATTTCATGGATGTATTGATTGTAGCGGGGCGGGCGGTGGTAATGGCGCTTGAGTTCGGCAGGGGGATTGCCGGTGCAAGCGAAATACGGGGGTCCTTCCTCTTACAGGGTCAGGATGACGG
>DHWW01000100.1:0-2900 GCA_002413385.1 Granulicella sp. UBA5172 | reverse complement strand
TGACGGCGAAAAACTTGCAACTGCCATTAGTTGGGCAGCAGGTCGAGGTCCTGGAGGAGGGATTTTAGTTTGGTGCGGGTGGCGGGGGTTACGGGAACCATGGGTAGGCGGAGGGTTTCGGTGCAGCGGCCTAGTAGGGCCAGGACCGGCCTTGATGGGTGCAGGGCTGGGTTCGGTGAAGTGGGCCTGCATGAGGGCGAAGTAGCGGGCGTTGAGCTGGCGGGCGGTCGGCGCAGTCGTTGGCGAGGGCGGCGGTTAGCATCTGGGACATCGGGCCGGGGATGGCGTTCGAGGCTACGGATACAAGGCCAACGCCGCCGAGGGCGATGATGGGGATGGCGAGGGCGTCGTCGCCGGAGAGGACGGCGAAGGTGGAGGGGGCGTGGGAGAGGAGCTCGGTGATCTGGCTCATGACGCCGCTGGACTCCTTGATGCCGACGATGTTGGGGAGCTCGGCGAGGCGGAGGACGGTTTCGGGGAGGAGGTTGGTGGCGGTGCGGCTGGGGATGTTGTAGAGGAGGATGGGAAGGTCGATGGCTTCGGCGATGGCGCGGAAGTGCTGGAACTGGCCTTCCTGGTTGGGGCGGTTGTAGTAGGGGTTGGCCGTGAGGATGCCGTTGAGGCCGGGGATCCGGGCGAGGCGTTGGGCGTTGAGGACAGCCTGCGCGGTGGAGTTGTGGGTGCTTCCGGCGAAGACGGGGACTCGTCCGGCTGCGGCTGCGAGGGTGAGCTCGATGACCCGCTGGGTCTCGTGCTCGGTGAGGGTGGAGGCTTCGCCGGTGGTGCCGCAGGGGACGAGGAGAGAGACGCCTGCGTCGATCTGGGAGTGGACGAGCGAGGTGAGGGAGGGCTCGTCGAGTGAGCCGTCCGGGAGGAAGGGAGTGACGAGCGCGGTGCCGCAACCTTGAAGAGTCATGCCGAGGTGAGTTTAGCGCGGATCGCTGTGGGGCTGCTTGGTGGGGGCTGGCGATTCCCAGCTTAGCGACGATAGAGGTGTCGCGGCGATGGGTTACCTGGGCTTTGTTGGGGGGTTAGACGTTGCTGTGGTGGTAGACGGCNNAAGGCCCATTTGGAGAGGTTGCCGAGGGAGCTGAGCTGTCCGGCGGTGAAGAAGCCGACGCTGGCGAGGATGGAGAGGGCGACGAAGCCGAGGATGAACTTGGGGAACTTCTGCCAGAGGAAGAGGGCCTTGCGCTCGACGCGTGCGGCCTTGCCCTGCGAGGCCCAGTAGACGGCGTAACCGAGGACGACGAAGCCGATGAAGGAGGAACGAGCGGTCTTGGCGAGGACGGCGAAGCGGCCTGCGGTGTCTCCGTAGAGAGCTCCGGTGACGGTGGCTTCGCCGGTGTTGTCGACGGCGAGGCCGGTCCAGATGCCGAAGGCCTGCTGGCCCATGTGGAGGAGGTGACCTATTGTGGGGAAGGTGAAGAGGGCGAGAGCTCCGAGGGCGAGGATGGCAGCGATGGCTGTGGAGGTGTCGTCTTCGTCGGAGTCGATGGCGCCTTGAGCAGCCATGATGGCGGTGACTCCGCAGATGGAGCTGCCGATGGCGAGGAGGCTGGTGAGCTTGGGAGGGAGACGGAAGATGCGGCCAAGGAGCGTCATGACGGTGAGGGATAAGACGAGCTCGATGGCGACGAGGCCGAGGCTCATGCCGCCGATGCGGAGGACGTCGGAGAGGACGAACTTGGCGGCAACGAGGACGATGCCGAGCCTTGAGCCAGAGCTCGTAGGTGGCGATTCCGGGACGGAAGATCTGGGGGAGNNACGTACTCGACCTGCGGGAAGTAGTGGTGGTGCGAGCGGAGGAAGATGCCGAGCGACTCGAGGCCTTTGCCGGCGAGGCCGATGGCGAAGAGGAGAAGCGTTCCGGGAATGAGCGCGAGGAGTTGCCGCGATCGCGGTGGCTGGCGAGCGGATGTGGGCGGCGAGATGGCGGCGGAGGACAAAAGGCTAGTGGTTAGTGGTTCGTGGTTACCAGGTGATGTGGTGGATGACGTTGAGGCGGATGAGGGCGGCGAAGGCCAGGGCGATGATGATCGCGGCTGCGTCTACGTTGAAGGCCAGCTTGCGGGATGGGAGGGGGGATTCCATGGGGAACTCCTGTGCGGGTGGTCTGGAGGGGAAGGAATTGGGCTCAGATACACGAAACCCACGCTGCCAAAGGCTGTGCGTGGGTGTTTGAGCTTGCGGGCGAAGTGTTTAAGGTTCGCTTAGAGCAGACAGACACCGGCGCGACAGCGCGGCATGCAACAACACATGCAACAGAAGGCGGCGGTGGGGTAGGTCTGATTCATCTCTAGTGATGAGCTTAGGGCGTGTGCCGATGCGTGTCAAGGGTGCTACGCGCACGGCGGGAGGCTTCGCGTGGCCTGGGGGCGGTGTGGGTGGCGCGGAGAAAGGCAGGTCAGTCGTTGCGCCCTTCGGGCTGCACTCCGGCCTGCGGCAGCGAGGGGCCCACCCATCGCGCAAGAAGCCGCGCGATGAATGGGGCACCCGTGGTCCTGCGGTCCTACGCGGACGGCGGGAGGCTTCGCGTGGCGCGGCGCGGACGGCGAGGGGGGGCACCACCCTCCCCCCCCATACTTTTGGAGGTAAAGTCTTGTTTTGATGAGGGTTATGGGGGGACTTTGTGCGGTCATTGATTCTAGAGACGTTACAGGCCGGCCTTGACCGTGTATGGGCTTTTTGGGCCGACGCGGTCGGGTTCGACATTCTCACGCAGCGGCAAGGAACGCTTGCTGTTCTCGTTGGCTCTTTGCTTTGGGTGGGTCTAATTCAATTGTAGCGGGTGGGTGGGGGTAAGTATGCCAAGGTTGGAGAAGAGAAATCGCCAGTGTTGAATAGGGTGTTTGGAGATTCTGGGGGTGGTGGGGGGCTTGACACGCGGATTTTGGGCT
>DHWW01000272.1:3891-8535 GCA_002413385.1 Granulicella sp. UBA5172 | reverse complement strand
GCAAACACCGCATCCTTCCACGCCGCATCCGGAACAAACGGAATGCCAGTCTTCTCCGTCAGTTCGTGATATTCACGCTCATAGGTTGACTTCCGAACCAGCCGACCAGGCATTGGCCAATCGCTCACCCCATGCCGCAGCACCATCCATACATGCACTCCAACTCCAGCCAGCAGCAGCCCTGGAATCACGAACACATGCAGCGTAAAGAACCGGGACAACGTCGCTCCACCAATGATCGGACCACCCAGAGTCAGGTGCACCAGCGACGCCCCGATATACGGCACGCGACTCGCGATCGATGCGCCAATCCCAAGTCCCCAGTAAGCGTCCTGATCGAACCGCATCACCTGTCCGGTAAAGGCCATTCCCAGCGTCAGGAGCAGCAGCAACACACCGACAATCCACGTCAACTCACGGGGAAACTTGTACGACCCGAACAGAAACACCTGCACCATGTGGATCAGCACGATGGCGATCATGAAGTCCGATCCCCACCCGTGCAAGGCCCGCAAATACCATCCCAACGCAATGTTGTGGTTCAGCACGTTCAGGCTCGACCAGGCCTCATTCGCCGACGGGCTGTAGACCAACGCCAGCAGGATTCCAGTCATCACCTGCAGGATCAGCAGCACCGTCGCCGCGCTGCCAAACACGTACCACCAGCTAGCGTTATTCGCGGGCGTAGGATGTTCAGCAGCCTCTGTCAGAGGCTTGATCAGCCCCAGCCGATGCTCCAGCCAGGCATACCCCTTGAGTCCGGCAACCGTCACCCGCTCCTTCAGGCTCCCCATGGCGTGGACCTCGACTCACCCGTCACAGGCTCAATCTGTACCAACGGTTTCTCCTTGCAGGAAGCCTCGGTCGCCAGCGTCGGCATATCACCCGCATGGATCACCAGCGAATTCCCTGCAATTCTGTACTTGTACTCAAACAGCCCCCGTTCCGGCGGCCCCGAGGCTCTACTGCCGTCTTCGTAATACGCTCCGCCATGACACGGACACATAAACAGCTTCGACTCCGAAAACCATCTCACCGGACAGCCAAGATGCGCGCAGTCAATCGCGAACACCTGAAACCGTTGCGCCGAAATCCGCCTTACCCAGCACGCGACCTTTGCCGTCTCGCCATCATCGAAGCTCGCCAAAGGGCTCCGAAAGTCAGCCAGCCTCGTCTCCCCAACAGGGAAATTGCTTACGTCTCCAATCGGTATCCACGATCCAACCCCTGCACTCTTCTTCATTGCCGGCCCAAGCAAATACCCGATCAGCGGCACCGCCAGCACCGCTCCCACCAGTGCGTTCAACCCGACCGCAACCTTGAAGAGGAACGCTCTGCGTGTGTGCGCAGCCGCCTTGGCCTCGGGTGGCAGGTCGTTGTTGCTCGATTCTCCAGGATACTTAAGCAATTCACTCATACATTTCTCCGCACGCTACTCACGAACTATGGATGCTGATAAGGCTGTCCCGGCGTCGCAATCCGATGCGACGCCAGCCATGCAACAATGTCGGTAATTTCCTGATCCGTCATAGCCCTCGAACCTGGCCCAGTCATATCGGATCGCCAATCGGGCATACCCTCCTGTGGCTGTCCGGCAAGGATCAAACTCCGCAGCCCCTGGTCGCTGATCAACGCAAGATACGCTGGGTCCACGAGCGACCCGGTATGAATCTTGTCACTCGCAGCGCCAGTCCCATCGGCTCCATGGCAACGCGCGCAGAACATCGTGAACGCACTCTGTCCTTGCGCCGAATCCCCAGCAGAGTTGCTCGCATACGCCGGCGGAGTCTGTCCGCCAAGCGCATCCGCACGGCCCCATTCCGCTTCCATCCCTTGCGCGAGCACTGCAATCTGTTGGTCAGTCAACATACCACCCTGGCTCCTGGCAAAGGCAGGCATCGACGTTCCGGCAACACCCTTCGCCGTGACCATNNCATCTGAATCCTGTCGACCCCTGCCACCGCGAGATACACCGGATTCGCGAGCGAGATGGCCGCACCCTCCTTGCCACTCTCGCCATGGCAAGCCGCACAGTTCTCTTTATAGAGCACCGAAAACTGCAGCATCTGCGCAGGTCTCTCTGCTTCGGGCCCGGGCTTTCCAGGCACGTTCTTACACCCCGCGCACAGGAAGGCAACAGCAGACGTCATCATTAAAGCGCGTGCAGAGCGAAGGTTCATCGCGAAGTGTCCTTGTCGTCTGAATCTGTTGTCTCTTCGTGTTCCCGTTCATTGATGTCGCTGTGAAGACCTGCGCGCACGGAAAATGGCAGCGATTGGAACTGTGGCGTCCGCACCTTTGCCTGCAAATTCACCACAAATCCGCACACCAATCCAAACGCAATCTGCGATATCACAAACCAGAACCAATCAATCCGCTCATTGAGAATTGGGCTCACGATATTGAGCGCCGAGTGCAAAATGCCAGTGAAGAGCAACGGCACCATGAAGCCTGCCGTCACAATCGGGTACTTAGGGAACATGGGCAACATCGCCCCATACAACAACCCGACAAGCAGTGATGTGAGTCCATGAATCACAATCGCGGCCAACAATCCGCGCAAATGAAATTCACCCAGAAACGCATTACTCGCGCCAGCCCAGCTAACAAACCCGCCAGCCGCAAGCAGGTTCACCGCATACCAGAAACTGTGGTACTTCACCAAACTGAAGATCCCTGCTGGAACGGTCATTGCAATACCGCCCGCAATGCCACCCTTGATCCCGGTAATAATCTGGAACGTCTCGACCGGAATAATCTTGCGGTGCATCGAATCCTTCGGAAGGCGCGTAGCCAGCGTCCGGGAACTCGCAACAATCACTTCTTCGGTGCGCACTTCAACCCCTTCGTGGGCCTCGTGCGGAAGGACCTGCCTAAACCACCCGATCGTCCCGGCAACCGCAAGTAGCCCGCCAAGGATGCTAACCACAACATCCGTTACCATGCCCGCCAAAACCAGCGTGATACCAAGGGCAAGCACCATCGGCCACGCAGTTGGCGCCGGAAGCTGTAGCCCATGTTCTTCTTGCGCATGATCGCTTTGCACTGTACCTCCTTGAGGGATCATCGGCCCAACACATAGACAACGAGAAAAACGACAACCCACACTGCATCAACAAAGTGCCAATAAAGCGACAATACTTCAAGCTTCTCGCTATGCTTGCTGCTCATCGCACCGCTCAGCGAGAACCCCAACGCCAGCGAAAGCATGATCAGACCCACAACCACGTGCGTTGCGTGAAGCCCAACCAGCGAATAAAAGGTGGTGCCAAATAAGTTTGTCTGAATCGTCAAGCCGTCATGATAGATAAGCTCGTACCACTCGCGAGCCGTGCTAGCGATAAAGATTCCTCCCAATATCACGGTAGCCGCCAACCACAGCGAACACAGATTTCTCTTGCTATGTCGCAGCGCGGATACGGCAGCATGCACTGTGAAGCTACTCGACAGCAGACAAATCGTCGCGAAGATCGGCAGCGTGAGTACGTCCTTCGGCCGTCGGCCCACTCACGCTCTTGCCGATATAAAACACATACGCCACCACGAAGATGATGAAGATCGCAGCCTCAGCAACGATCAGGCACGCCATCCCCACAACGCCGCGAGATGGCAACTCCCATCCTTCATTCGGACTGTTCGGAATCACAGCGGCTTCGATCACGTTCTCTCCTCATCCGCAGGCGCTTCTGTCATCTCGTAGTTGCTGTCAGGATCTTCCGGATGCTTAAGATCCCACAGCGGACGTCGGCTCGCAACACTCGGAATTTTTGCGAAGTTATAGGCCGGCGGCGGAGACGTCGTTGACCACTCCAGCGTCCATGCGTCCCATGGATCGGGTCCAGCGATATCCCCTTTGAAGTAGGACCGAACCATGTTGTACACGAAGACAAGCGTCGCAACTGCTTGAACGGCTGCTCCGCTTGAGACGATCATGTTCCAGATCATCCAGCCTCGATCTGCCTCGTAGGTATATACGCGGCGTGGCATACCCAACAGCCCCGGTATATGCATAAAGTCGAACGTCAGATGAAATCCGATCAGAAAAAGCCAGAAGTGCCACTTCCCCAGATTTTCGCTCAACATGCGGCCGGTCATCTTGGGGTACCAGTAGTAGAAGGCCGAAAAGATCATGAAAAGGATGGCCCCAACCAACACATAGTGGAAATGCGCGACGACGAAGTACGAACCGGTCACCTGCCAATCGAAGGGCGCTACCGACAGCATGATTCCGGTCAGCCCCGCAATCAGAAATTGAAAAAGGAAGCCAATCGCGAACATCATCGCCACGGTAAAGCGAATCTTCCCTCCCCACAATGTCGCGAGCCAGTTGAAGATCTTGATGCCTGTGGGGACGGAAATGGCCATCGTCGCCAGGACAAAAAAGGTGTTCGCTCCGGCACCCATGCCGACCGCGAACATGTGGTGCGCCCACACACTGAGGCTGATGAAACCGATGCCGACCGAGGCGGCAACCATCGCAGGGTAGCCGAAGATGGCCTTGCGCGAGAAGACCGGGATAATCTCATTGGCGAAGGCAAAGGCCGGCAGCACCAGGATATAAACCTCGGGATGCCCAAAGATCCAGAAGAAGTGCATCCATAGCACAGCCGAGCCGCCTGCCTGCGTGTCAAAGAAATGCGAGCC
>DHWW01000272.1:3719-3880 GCA_002413385.1 Granulicella sp. UBA5172 | reverse complement strand
CCTGTTCAACTTCATGCCTGGACAGCGCATGCAGATCGTTGTCGCGACGATGTTCAACGCCGTACCCGTAGTGCCGATTCCGCTGAGCAGAATCGCCAGCGTCCAGTAGTCCGTGCTGTGGCCCGGTGAGAAGACCTGCGCTGTGAGCGGAGCATAGGCAA
>DHWW01000272.1:0-3658 GCA_002413385.1 Granulicella sp. UBA5172 | reverse complement strand
GTACCCGCGGAAATGCCATATCCCGCGCGCCAATCATCAACGGGATAAGGTAGTTCCCAAATCCAAACAGAATCGGCATGCCAACGAAGAACACCATCGTCGTTCCATGCATCGTGAAGAGTTGGTTGAACACCTGCGGCGAAACGAAATGATTATTTGGAATTGCCAGTTGAACACGCATCAACAACGCTTCAAACCCAGCGACCACCAGAAAAAATAACGCATACCCGATATACATCAGACCAATTTTCTTGTGGTCTACTGTCGTCACCCAATCATCCAAAACCTCAAGCCACCGACGTCGCGGGGCCTTCTCCACGGTTAGATCGAGTACTTCCGTTACGGGCGTGTGCGTTGCCATCGTGTTCCTTCCTTAACGCTCTACTTCAGCGTCGTCAGGTACGCTGTGACAGCATCAAGATCATGACTGTCGAGATGCATCGGAGGCATCAATGCCCCCGGTTTGAAATTCGCTGGATTGTCCACAAAGCTACGAAGGTTTGCAGGGTTATTCACGACGGAACCCGACGCGATCGTATCGCGACTCGCGACATGGGTCAGATCGGGGCCGAATCTACCGGTAGCAACCGTACCCCGAATCGTATGGCAACTGATGCATGCATTGTGCTCAAAGACCGCTCGCCCCTCCGCAACGCTCGGGTCCTGCACAGCCGGTTGCCGCTGATGGGCAACCCAGGCCGCGAACTCCGCTGGCGTGTCGGCATAAACGCGTATCAGCATCTTGGCATGCTGCACGCCACAATATTGTGCGCACTGTCCTAGATAAAGCCCCGATTTCTGAGGATCAATCCACATCGTGTTCACTCTGTTCGGAATCAGATCCATCTTCCCCGCAAGTCGAGGTACCCAGAAACTGTGATCCGTGTCGGCTGAAGTCATCGTCAGATAGGTCGGCAGCGGATGCTTGGCATCGCTAACCGGTACATGCAGTTCATTTGCCGTTACGATACCCAGCGTCGGATAGCTGTATTCCCACCAGAACTGATGCCCTACCACCGTCACATCCAGCGCGTCGGTCGGCTTGGGTGCATGCTCGGTCGTATAGATCACCCGTGCCGTTGCAAGGAATAGCATCACGACAATCAGTGTCGGAATTACAGTCCAGGACAACTCTATCTGGTTGCTTCCGTAAATCTGAGGCGGCTCTTGCTCGATAGCACCAGGCGCTGTTCGTGACCTGAAACGTATCAGCACATACAGCAGCATCCCTGCAACAATCAGAAAGATAGCGCCCGTGATCGCGAACACCAGCATCGATAAACCGAACACAGAATGCGCAGGGGTACCCGCTGGTGCAAAAATATTGGTCGGATTATCCCCTAAGGCCAACGGTGTTATGAAGGCGAGGGCGTGCCATCTTTGACTCTCAAACATCTGTCTCCAGAGAACCAGTTATTCAGACAAGAGCAGTCATCTGTCGTGCAGTTAATCGTTCAATAAGATCCGTGTACTACAGTGCGAAGCTCGTCAGGCTCTCGCGCGTGGGTTTATGAGTACGATAGTACAACCTCTGAATTCCTCTGAGGCGCATCCCCAAGCAAAGAGTGTTCGATTACCAAGGCAATCTCGTACATGCTCTCCTCCAGTTGCGAAGTTCATTCGCCAGCGAGTAGTACCACCCCATGGACTCGTAACTCAGCTCGACTTGCGCCCTACCAGTACTCTATTTTCCCGATACGTGACGGATGACACGGACACAAGAAGCTCTCTCGATCTGATAGACTAGCCTAGTCGCATTCGGTAGTCGGTTCTGAAGTCCTACAAAGACTAAAACTGAAAACACCGCCGCGACACTTTACGGAATGCGCGAACCGGGCTAAGGTCTGGACATCGTTCTTCCTACCTGACGTAAGGTAGACTATTCACATACGTCTGGGGACGTAGCTCAGTTGGTTAGAGCGCTGCCCTGTCACGGCAGAGGTCGCGGGTTCGAGCCCCGTCGTCCCCGCCATACATCCTAAAGCACTTACGGATGAATGGGACCTCAAGTGACAACGAAATCCGGGCACAATATGGGCACAATAAGCCCGCTATCGAGAATTGACCGCGATCTTCCCAGAATCCATTGTGCCCACGTCGGCGCTTAGTGTGCCCGCGTTAGGAACCATCATCCTTACAACCTTGCTCTGTGCGGCCCGCTTGTTCGAAGTCACTGCCTGCGTGTAAACGTCCAGGGTGATCCGACTATTTGCGTGCCGTAAAAGCTCCTGTACGGTCTTGATATCTTCCCCGTTCGCCTTCAGCAAAGTGCCGAAGGAATGACGGAAGGTACCCGGCACGCGCTCTGCTGTCTCGACTGCGGCTTCGAGTCGGAGTTCAACCCGACCGTTCAGGGTGCTATCGGTCGCCCTCTCCACGCTTTGGTCATGCACGACTGCAAGCAAGACGGCGACTAACAGCTACGACCAAAGGCTGAGTGTGCAGGTTTAGTCTTCCTTCGGCGCATTCTGCAAATAGAACTCGTGCAGTTTGGCTTGCAGCAGCATGGTTTTTGGCTGCTAAACCGCAATCCGGCCATGAAAACGAATAAGGCGGAATAAGGCCGCCTTATTCTTCTACCGGGGGCGTCTGTGTCAGCGGGTCAAGTGCGCGGACGCAGTGGCACGGTATTCAACGACGTGTAGCGCGATAGTCCTTTGGCAATTCGTCTCCCGCTTCCACCGGCTTGTTTCCAGCCTTATCGAGCAGCTTCAAGGCCCTCGCTGCGAGTTCCTTGCTCGGCTGCTTCCGGCTTCGCACCCACTCTTCATGTTCCAGATGCGCCAGCTTTTCCGCCACCGCAACATTAATGAACTGATTTAAGGACACGCCTTCCTTTTTGGAAAATACCTCTGCGGTGCGCCGCACCGACGGCATCAGCCGCAACGGAAACTTCGCGATTTCGTTCTTGCGCGCTTCATTCGGCATCTTGTTCTCCTTTCCTCATCCTGTCTAACAGTTCGGCCGGCGTTAGCACCGGAATCCCGAACCGCCGCCCCGCCGCAAAAAAGTGTTTCGTGTTGTTCGTCACCAGGGCCTCGGTGCCTCCATTGATGGCGAGATCCAAAATCATGTCGTCATTCGGGTCAGGCGACAAAGGACGGGTCTTCGTTAGGACCTCTACCGGTTCTGCAAAGGCTTCCAGAGCTTCGATCAGCTCCAACACCTCTGTTTCACTCAACGCCGATGCGACAAGGTGTTCCGGACGCAGAGCCACATCGCGATACTCCAAACCCAGCTTGAGGTCCATCAGCGGCACGATCTCTTCACGAAATATCATGCGCACAACCTCTCCAGCCGCCCCATCACTCGACCGGACAGCCGTCACAAACGAAGCTGTGTCGAGCACAATNNGGGGGGGAGCCTCCTCCCTCACTGCGGCCCCGATGATGCCGGTGTCCTTCGTTCCCCTCCTCTAGCGGGCCTGTTCCTACCCGCAACGCCGCCCCTGATTGCAGGAAATTATCAGCATCAAGTCATGCAACGGCTCATTGAATTCGAGATGCAAGCAGAGTCATAGCCAGTGGGATGAAGCTTCCTCCCTGTCTCCGGCCCTTCGGTCCTCCGCCACCCACCTCAGCAGGGAGGTCTACCCTCCCCGCAACGCCCCACCGATAGAAACAAGCAACCGCCAAAACCCTAAGTCTGTATGTCTCTT
>DHWW01000263.1 GCA_002413385.1 Granulicella sp. UBA5172 | reverse complement strand
CGCCAGCCCCGGCCCACCCCGCGCCCCAACCCTCAGCCTGCCCCAACCAGTCCGCGACCTCAACGTCACGCGCATCGGCAACACCGTCGAGCTACACTTCACCGCCCCCACACGCTCCACCGACTAGCTGCCCCTCCGCGGTGCCACTGTCACCGGCCAGCTTTGCCGTCAGCTCGAACACCAATCCTGTCTCCCCGTCGCCACCTCAAAGACCACCGTCGCCACGGCTAACTCCAATGATCAGCACAACATAGTCACATGGACGGATACGCTCCCCACCGACCTCGCGCAAGGCCCCCCGCGTCTACTCGCTTACCGCGTCGAGTTCTTCAGCCCAACCGGCCGTTCCGCCGGTCCCTCTGCCCCCGCATTCACCGCAGCCGGTCCAACTCTTGCGCCCGTTGACAATCTCCGCGCCGAAGGTTCGCGTCTCGGCGTCCTCCTCGCCTGGGCCCCGTCCACACACCCCGGCGATGTCCTGCTCCGCCGCGAAGATCTGGCCCCATCTAAACCAAAGCCCCACAACAACTTACCCGGACCCGCCAGCTCCTCCCAACCCCCCATCCTCTGGCTGCAAACGCACGCTCCGAACGACAGCGCCGCACCACAAACTCGAACCCTCGACACAACCGCCCTCCCCGACACTCCCTATCGCTACAACGCCCAGCGCCGCATGGCCCTCCAACTTGGCGACCCCTCCCGTCGAATTACGCAGCGCACTCTCCCCACCCACCACCTTCACCCTGCGCGAGATCTACCCGCCGCCCGCCCCCACCGGCCTCAACGCCGTCGGCTTCTTCGCCAGCGAAGCGACAGGCACTCCACCAGCCTTCGCCGTAGACCTCATCTGGCAGCCGATTGACGAAACCGGCTTGCTCGCAGGCCTCGCCGGCTACAACGTCTACCGCGAGCCCCTCAACACCACGGGCGACACGGCAACACCTCGCACGCGGTTGAACACCGCACCCATCCCCACGCCCGCCTTTCACGACACCACGGCCAACCCAGCCACACGCTATCGCTACAGCGTCACGGCGATCGATACCAAAGGCAACGAAAGCCGCGCCGTTACTGTGTTGCTCGAACCCTCCATAGCCCAATAACGACGCACCTTACACACGTGCAGCCTAGTTTCCCGCCTCACTCGACTTGCGTGCTGGCTCAAACTCATCACCTTGATTCCACTCCACGGTATGCGGCGATGTAATCACCTGCCAGCCAAGATCGATCCCAAATCGCGCCAGCTTCGCATCGCCGCGGAAGTCCCACTTCGGATCGAAGTTGTCGGAGAAGTTGTGATAATGGTTGTCATTAAATTCCTTCTCCTGCGACGCACCCCACGCGTGATCGTGTCCCTCATACAGCGTTCCCGCATCGACCGAGAACGCCGGAATTCCCACGCGTGACAAGCTGAAGTGATCGCTGCGATAGTAGCTCCCAGCCTCCGGCCGAGGGTCCGGCACAAGCGCCAGCCCAAACCGCTTGGCTGTCTCTTCTACGCGAGGATAGAACGTCGTCCGCTGCGCTCCGTTGACGTTGATCTCTTGNNGGATGCTGCCCCAGGTACTCCGACCCCAGCAGTCCCTGCTCCTCCGCCGTCACCGACCCGAAGATCACCGAATGCGGAGGCTTAATCCCTGACTGCGACCACGCCCGCGCCATCTCCAAAATCATCGCCACGCCCGTCCCATTGTCTGCCGCGCCGTTGTAGATATTGTCGCCTGCCATCCCCGGAACAAATCCAAGATGATCGTAGTGTGCCGTGTACAACACCGCCTGGTCCTTCATCCCGTTGCCCACGTTCTCACCCGGAATCATCCCCACCACGTTCGGACTCTGGAACCTTCGCACGGTGCTCGTCACCGTAGCCTTCAGCCGTACCGGCAGCTCAACCGCGTGGAACCCGCGCTTGCCTGCGGCTTCAAACTCTTGATCCAGATCAAGCCCGCTCATCGCGAACAACTTGCGCGCGACATCCAGCTGAATCCAACTCGCTGCGTGCAGCCGTGGATTCGCGTCGTCGCGCAAAAACGTCTTCTCGCCCGAGTTCGAATTCTTCACCACGTTCCACCCATAACTCGCCAGGTCCGTGCGGTGAATAATCAACGCGCCTACCGCGCCTTTGCGCGCAGCCTGCTCGAACTTGTACGTCCAGCGACCGTAGTATGTCAGCGCCCTTCCCGCAAAAAACTTTGGATCATCCGACGGAGGATCACCCACAATGCACAGGATCACCTTGCCCTTCACATCGACACCCGCATAGTCGTCCCAGCCATATTCCGACGCCGTCGCTCCATATCCCACAAACACAATCGGAGCATCAATCGCCGTCACCGGCGTCAGCATCTCATTCGACACCACATAGTCATCGCCGAACTTCAGCAGCACGGCCTGGCCTTTCGCCGGTTCAAGCGTAAAGCTCGTTGCCGACGGCTCTACCTTCATCCCCACAAAGTTGACCTGTTGCAGATACGTCCCCTCATCGCCCGCAGGCTTCAGTCCATCCAGAGCGAACTGTGTCGCAATATACTTCGCCGCCAGCTCGCCACCGCGCAGTCCCGGATATCGCCCCTCAAATAAATCATCGGCGATGAACTTGTCCTGCGCGCGAATCCGCTCCGCACTCACTGAAGCCTCTACCGCTGCAATCGGGCTGTTCCCGGCACTACGATTTGCCTTCGCAGTCTGCGCATGTCCCTGCTGCGGCACTGCACTCGCTGCTACGAGCAACACTACTGCTACCGTGCCAATCCCCTGCCTGTATCTCTTCATCCTCATCCTTTCGTAAGAACCGTGTGTCGCTGCCAGTATATTGCCGCATCCTCTCGATGTATCGATCACTCCTTGCCGATCTTCAATCGAGGCGCACTCATCACCTGCAGCCGTTGCAGCGTCTTGCGGGCCAGCCCCGTCAATGGCAGTTGCGCCAACTTGCCCGTCGTTATCCACTCCAGGGCTTCCTTCGCCGCGGGAATCTGTTCCACCAGCGAGTCTTCCGGCGCGGCCACCCCCACCACACTTTCGGACGCAACGCTCTCGGTAAACACCTGCACATAATAATTCGTATTCGTAATCGAGTGCCGCAGTCGCAGCACCGGCTCGCGTCCCTCTGTCACATCCAGCGGCAGCGCGGGCAGTTCCATCATCTCTGCCATCAGCGACGCCTCCCTCGCGCGCCGCTCCAGCAGTACCTCTGTCTCAACCCCACGCTTCCGCAGCGCCAGCAGATGCGCCACCGTCCGACTCTGCATCTTCGCTCGTGGCGGAGTCGCGTGCTCCCCACGCGTTCTGCAGAGTTCCATCACAGGACACTGCGAGCACAGCGGCGATCGCGGCAGACAGATCATCGCCCCCAACTCCATCATCGCCTGGTTATGATCGCCCGCCGCATGATCCCTCTCCCCCACTACACCCTTCTTCGCCGCGCGCCCGCGTCTCGCCGGTGGCACCAGCATTCCTGCAACCGCAACCAGTCGCGCCCGTGCCTGCGCCGACTTGTCCTCCGGCTCGCCCAACAACCGCAACAGCACGCGCTCCACATTGCCATCGAGCACCGCCACACTCTCACCAAACGCAATGCTCGCAATCGCTGCCGCCGTATACTCGCCCACTCCCGGCAGCGTGCGCAACTCCAACGCCGTGCTCGGCAGCTTACCTTGCATTTCGCGCTCAACAAACTGCGCCCCGCGAAGCAGCATCCTCGCTCGCCGGTAATATCCCAGCCCGCTCCACAGCGCGAGCACATCCGCCTCATCAGCGTTGGCTAAATCACTGATCGTCGGAAACCGCAGCAGGAATTCCTTGTAGCGATCGATCACCGTAGCGACCCTCGTCTGCTGCAACATAATCTCCGACAGCCACGTCGCATAAGGATCATCCACACCCCGCCACGGCAGTACGCGCGCATGATCGCGATACCAACCGCTCAGCCTTCGCCGAAACTCCGCCGCAGAAAACCCCAGCACCGGCGCATCCTCCGTCGGTCTATTGCCGCGTTTGCGCACAGCCGGTTGTGTGTCTGCCGCGTTGGTGGCCTTGGACATTCTCCTGCCAGTCTATCTGGCCCCGCAGTTGGCAACGCACAGCAGCGGGCAGCGCCCCCGTTTCCCTGTAGTAGCCTCAACCCTGTCATCCTGAGCCCCCGCCTCAACCCTGTCATCTGAGCCCAACCCCAACTCTGTCATCCTGAGCGAAGTAGCTCGCGGTCTCATCGCGAGCTACGCAGCCGAAGGACCCCGACGAGGCTCGCATGACCCAGACCCTCGCCCCCTTCTCCACCTCGAAACGCCTACGCACACTCTTGACGGAAGCACTTGCATTTCTGGCAGTCCTTCCGCAACGGAGGAATCTGCATTCCGAACTTCCTCGACGCCACCAGCACTCTTCAGATGTGTAAGATGTTCAAGACGATGGGCAGCGGCGGCGGCAAAATGCAACAACGCCTAAT
>DHWW01000273.1 GCA_002413385.1 Granulicella sp. UBA5172 | reverse complement strand
AACCCCAATGTTTTGAAGATTATGCCCGTAAAATCTCTGGAATCTAGATTTTGCAGGTTTTTGTGTCTGTAACCTATTGATTCCAGGCATCACCCCAAAAAACAGGGGGGGCACCCCTCCCCCTCCCCCCAACGACACCAAGGCCGGGATCGCTCCCGGCCTTGGTGTGTGTACTATCCATTCTCTCGATAAAACGGTTCGTTACACGTTGGCTGCGTTGGCAGCTTCGGCCTCGTTCTTGGCCGTATCCGCCTCGGCCCGAGCGACTTCATTCTCCCGGTCCTTCGCTTCCTTCAGAGCCGCAATATCCCGCTCCTTCTTGGCCTCCGCAGAGTTCCGGCCAAGCTCATCGGCCATCTTCTCCGTGGTGAACGCCTCGATCACATCGCCAACCTTGATGTCCTTGTAGCCGGCCAGATCGATACCGCACTCGACGCCCTGACGGACCTCGCTGACATCGTCCTTGAACCGCTTGAGCGACGAGATCTTGCCCTTCCAGATCTCGACATCGTCGCGCAGCAGGCGCACCTGGTTGTCGCGCTTGATGAGACCATCCGAGACCTGGCAACCGGCAATCTGCCCAACCTTGGTGATCTTGAACACGTTGAGCACCGTTGCGCGCCCAGCGTAGTTCTCCTTGAACACCGGCTCCAGCAGACCGTACATTGCCTTCGTAATCTCATCCTGCAACTCGTAAATAATCGAGTGCAACCGGATCTCGACATTCTCGCGTTCCGCAATCTCGGTAGCCTTGCGGTCCGGCCGAACGTTGAACCCGATCACCACAGCGTTCGACGCCGAAGCCAGCAGGATGTCCGATTCCGTGATCGCGCCGACGCCTGAATGCAGCACCTTCACGCGCACCTTCTCGGTAGACATACGCTGCATCGAATCGGCCAGCACTTCGACCGAACCCTGCACATCGCCCTTGAGGATGAGGTTGAGGTCCTTCACGCCCGCCTGCTTGATCTGCTCCGCAAGCCCTTCGAGCGACACGCGCGAGCTCTTCGCCAGCTGCGCTTCGCGTTCCTTCATCTTGCGGTACTGCGCAATGCCCTTGGCCTTGTCGCGGTCCGCCATCACCAGGAACGTATCGCCAGCATCCGGCATCGACTCCAGGCCGAGGATCTCGACAGGTGTCGACGGACCCGCTTCCTTGATCTCCGTGCCGCGATCGTTGAACATCGCGCGCACCTTGCCGAACGTGTTGCCGACAACATAGCTATCGCCAGCGCGCAGTGTTCCGTTCTGTACCAGGATCGAAGCAACCGCACCGCGACCGCGATCCAGCTTGGCTTCGATGACCGTACCCACCGCAGGACGCTCCGGCTGAGCCTTCTGCTCATTGCTGTCCGCGACGAAGCAGATCATCTCTTCGAGGTCATCGAGATGCAACCGCTTCTTGGCCGACACCATCACGAACTCCGTGTCTCCGCCCATCGACGTAGCCTGCACGCCGCGAGCAGCGAGCTGGTTCATCACCTTCGTCGGATCAGCTTCCGGCTTGTCGATCTTGTTCACCGCGACGATGATCGGAACCTTCGCAGCCTTCGCGTGATCGATCGCCTCAAGCGTCTGCGGCATCACACCATCGTCCGCCGCAACCACGATGACCACAATGTCCGTGATCTTCGCGCCGCGAGCACGCATCCGCGTGAACGCCTCGTGACCAGGTGTATCGAGGAAGACGATCTCTCGCCCAAAGGCAGGAGAATCGGGCTTCGTGATCTTTACCTTGTACGCTCCGATATGCTGCGTGATTCCGCCAGCTTCGCCACCCGCGACATCCGTCGAGCGGATCGCATCCAGCAGCGAAGTCTTACCGTGATCGACGTGGCCCATGATCGTGACCACTGGCGCACGCACGACCTCGACCATATTGGAGGTGTCTTCGAGGAAGCCTTCGATGGCCTCGTTCTCCAACTGCTCTTCGACCGAGATGACCGTCGCATCCGCGCCAAACTGCCGCGCAACGTCCTTGACCAACTCGCCGTCGAGCGACTGGTTGACCGTCACCATCACGCCGCGCATCAGCAGCGTCGCGATCAGATCCTTACCGCGAACATCCAGCTTCTCAGCCAGATCCTTCACCGAGATTCCCTCAGTGACGGTGATCGACTTGGTGATGGGAACATCGCCCATCGGAATCTGTGCTGCTCCCGCGCGTGGAGCATAGCCCTTGAGCGCGACTTCCTTGTTCTTCTCGTACCGCGGAGCTCCGCGGCCACGCTGACCCGGACGAGCTGGACGGCTCGGAGCCGCTACTTCCGTCGGAGGCAGCAAACCACCGCCCGGAGTTGTTCCCGGACGATTGCCGAAGCCAGGACGACCTGCGCCAAAGCCTGGACGCGGCGCAAACCCTGGTCCGCCAGGACCTCCGCCTGTACCGGCTGGAAAGGTGCGTGTCGGATGCATCGGCCGGCGAGCGCCGGGAGCCATTCCCGGACGCGAGCCCGGAGCGCCTGCACCACCTGTAGCTCCTGCACCACCCTGATAACCCGGACGAGGACGCTGGAAGATCGGTGTCCTCGGACCCCCCGCAGGAGGAGGAGGAGCAAGATACGTAGGACGCGGCCCCGTCTGCGGCATGACCACACGACGCGGAGCTGGCACATTCGCCACCGGAACCTCAGGTGCCGCAGCCACTGGCTCTGGTGCCGCCACGACCGGCTCGGCCACTGGAGGCGCAGCCGCTGCCGCAACTGGAGCAGCCGGCGCAACGACAGCGGGCTTCACAACCACAGGCTCCGCTGGCGGTACAGACGCGACGGCCGGAGCCGCAGGGCGAGCCACAACCGCTCCGCCCACAGGACGGCTGGCGATCGCGGGCACCGTATAGGTCGGAGCTGGCGGACGAGGAATGGGAACAATACGCCGGGGCGCTGGTGCGGCAGGCGGTGCTGCCGCCACGACAGGTGCCGCAGGCGTAGCAGTCGGTGCCGGGGGCGCAGACTGGGCCACAACCGGCTTCGCCACAACGGGTGGCCGATGGACCGGAGGAGCCACCGTGACGGCCGGACGCGCTGGCGGCGCAGACTTGGCCGCAATTTCCGCCTGTTTACGCTCGAGAATCGCCTTAAGCGCATCGCCAGGCTTGGAGACGTGCGACAGATCGAACCTGGGCTTGGCTTCGACAGCAGCAACCCGCGGTGCCGCACTGCGCGCTCCGCGATTGAAATAACCGCGCACCTTCTCTGCTTCATCTTCCTCAATGGAGCTCGAGTGCGTCTTTTTCTCGGTGACGCCAACCGCCGTCAGAGCATCCAGAATGGATCTGCTCTTGACTTCTAACTCACGTGCAAGATCGTTGATGCGAACTTTGCTCATCCGTCCCTTTTCAGTTCCACTACGCACTTAGCTGTTCATATCAGCCTCAATCGAAGTAGGAGTTCGTACAAGGTTATTATCCCTTGAAACCGTTAACTTTTCAGCCGTTTGGCTGGTATTTCTAAAAACCTTGCAGGTCAGACTGTGGGTATCCGCCACGATCGCGCCCGTCATTTGTCGATGCCCTCGTCAGAGACTTCCTGTGTCTGATCGACCAGTTCGTCTACGGTGTCGTTATTCAGTTCAATGGACGCCTCGCGAGCATCACTTTCGTCGTTCGCGTCAATGGACGAGAGTTCGTCCTCAACATCCACGAGATCCTCAGCTGAAAAATTGCTGATCTCCTCCGCAGATCCAGCATCTGCAGCCTGCTCGGCAAGAATCTCTTCCGGTGTATTCGTCATGGAATGCGCCTCGTCTCCTGCTTCATCGGATGCAGCAGCCGCCGCGACGGCTTCTTCGCCCTCGATCAGAATCGGGGAAGTGGGAACGGGAACCGGCCTCTCTTCGCCCTCTTCGTACTGCCCAAAGTAGTGGCGAACGGCAACCGCGATCTTCTCGACTGTCTTTTCACCGATGCCTGGGATTTCGCCCAGTTCTTCGGCGGTCATGTCGGCAAGTGCTTCGACAGTGGTGATCCCTGCGGCGATCAGCTTCTCCATCACGGATTCTCCAAGTTCGACCACTTGCTCGATAGGCGTCGACGGACCTCCGCCCATGGCCTGCATCTGCTGCTCGACCTCCTGGCGCTTCTCCTCTTCGCTCTTGATGTCGATCTTCCACTGCAGCAACTTCGCTGCAAGGCGAACATTCTGGCCCTTCTTGCCAATAGCAAGCGAGAGTTGCGTATCGTCAACGATCACTTCGAGCTGCTTCTCTGCAAGGTCCGTAATGGAAACGCGCGAAACCTTGGCAGGCTGCAGAGCCTTCTCGGCGAAGGTCGTGATCTCATCCGAGTACTCGATAATATCGATCTTCTCGCCGCGCAACTCGCGGATGATCGACTGCACGCGCATGCCCTTCATCCCGACACAGGCACCGACAGGATCGACGTCCTTATCGCGGCTCATGACGGCGATCTTGCTACGCTCGCCAGCCTCGCGCGCAATGGCGCGGATCGTCACCGTGCCGTCGTATATCTCAGGAACTTCAGACTGGAACAGGGACTGAACCAGCGCCGGAGCGGCACGAGAGACAATCACCTGCGGTCCTTTGGCAGCGCGGTCGACGCGTAGCAGCACCACCCGAACGCGCTCACCCACGGCGAACTGCTCAAGCCGCGATTGCTCACGCTTTGGCATTCTCGCCTCGGTCTTACCCAGATCGAAGATCACGTCCATGGGTTCAAGCCGTTTGACGGTCGCGGTCAGGATCTCTCCAGCACGGTGCGCATACTCGTTGAATACGGTATCGCGCTCAGCCTCGCGGACCTTCTGGAAGATGACCTGTTTGGCCATCTGGGCGGCGATGCGGCCCAGAGGTGTGGTGTCCTTGTAGAAGCGGAGTTCGCCCCCAACCTCAACTTCGGGCGCTAGTTCACGCGCCTGCTCGAGGGTGAGTTGATTGTCGGGATCCTCGATGAGTTCGGGCGTTTCAACGACGGTCTTGTAGACGTAGGCGCGAATCTCGCCGGTTTCCCGGTCCATCTCGCCGCGCATGTTCTCGACGGTCTTGTAGAACTTGCGGGTTGCGAGGGCGATCGCATCTTCAACCGCGTTCACCACGATCTCGGGGTCAATCCCCTTCTCGCGGCCCAGAATCTCAATCGACTGATACAGAGCACTTGCCATGTCGTCTCTCACTTCTTTCGCTCGGCGATCTTCATCGCCAATCTTCAATTTCTGCTGCTTCTAAATCTCTGCTACCAGATTCGCCTTTTCGACATTTGCCAGCGATATCTCGATGGTCTGCGCTGACGGTGCCTTCTTTGTCTTACCCTTCTGCTTCACCGCAGAGAGATCGAGGGTGATCGTCTTTCCGTCAAGGGCAGTCAACCTGCCCGTGAAGTGGCGGTTATTGTCGACCGCCGTAAACGTCTGGATCTTGGCCAGACAACCGAGAAACCGCTCATAATCGTTCGGTTTCAGCAGCTTGCGTTCCAGTCCCGGAGAGCTTGCTTCCAGCGTGTACTCTGCTCCGGGGATAAGGTCCTCTACATCCAGCACCGTCCCGAAATCCCGAGCGAAGCTGGCACAATCCTCGTGCGTTACGCACGAAAGCGTCTCGACAGGAACTCCCTTGGGCAGCCCTGCTTCCTCATTGGATGCAGCATCCGCGGCGAACTTAGCCCGAGCCTCGGCATCCTTCTCGAGGAAGACGCGCAGCGTGCGGTGCTTGGCACCACCGGTGAACTCGAGGTCCACAACGTCGAGGTGGTGCGAGGCCGCGATGCGGTCGGCGGTGGCGCGAATTGTCTCGATCTGCAAGGCCATAGAGCGTCTTGTGGTGCTTGAGTCTGGCGGTTGCTATCAACGTCCACCAAACTGGATTTAGAGCAAACAAAAAGTGGGCTCTCGCCCACTCCTCTCTTCCGCCACTTTCCGGTGCCATCACGGATACAATCTGCGGCAGAACAAATTCGTCTGCTTCCGGGATTTTAGGCCAAGTGGAGCGAAAGTTCAACTCCTGCCTCTACAGTGCAACAATAGAGAAGTATGATCCAAACTCAAATTCCCGAAGCGCTCACGTTCGACGACGTGTTGCTGGTTCCCGCATACTCTGATGTCGTTCCCGCACAGGTGAGTACGCAAGTGCGGTTGACGGCGAACATTACCCTGGCAACGCCGCTGATGTCCGCTGCGATGGACACCGTCACGGAGTCGCGGCTGGCCATTGCCATGGCACAGCAGGGCGGTCTGGGCGTGGTGCATCGCAACCTGACCATTGAGCAGCAGGCTGGCGAGATCGACAAGGTGAAGCGGTCGGAGAGCGGGATGATCGTCGATCCGGTGACGATCGAACCCGAGCGGCCGATCTCGGATGCGCTGGAAGTGATGCGGCGGTTCAAGATCTCTGGCGTTCCCGTGACCAAGAAGGGCAAGCTTGTGGGCATCCTGACGAACCGCGATCTGCGCTTCGTCTCTCGCACGGACATTCCGATTGGCGATGTGATGACGAAGACCAACCTCATCACCGTTCCCGTTGGAACGACGCTCGAACAGGCAGAGCAGATCCTGCATCAGCATCGGGTGGAGAAGCTGCTGGTCGTCAATGACGCGTATGAGCTCAAGGGCTTGATTACCGTCAAGGACATTCAGAAGAAGTTGAAGTATCCGAATGCGAGCAAGGACGAGCAAGGACGACTGAGGGTCGCAGGTGCGATCGGAGCAACGGGCGACTATCTGGAGCGCGCTGCTGAACTGGTGAAGTATCGGGTCGATGCGCTGGCGATCGATTCCGCGCATGGACATTCGTCGCGCGTTCTTGAGGCAGTTGCAGAGGTGAAAAAGGCGTTTCCGAACGTCGCACTTTTTGCCGGTAATGTTGCGACGTACGAAGGCACGGTGGCCCTGATCGAGGCCGGAGCCGATGCGGTGAAGGTGGGGATCGGGCCGGGGTCGATCTGCACGACTCGCATGGTGACAGGCGCAGGCATGCCCCAGATCACAGCGATCTCGGAGGCGTATCGCGCGGCCAAGGAGCGCGGCGTGGCGGTGATCGCCGATGGCGGAATCAAGTATTCGGGCGACATTACGAAGGCGATTGCGGCGGGCGCGAGCGTGTGCATGCTGGGCTCGCTGTTTGCGGGCGTGGACGAAAGTCCGGGAGAGACGATTCTCTACCAGGGACGAAGCTTCAAGACGTATCGCGGGATGGGCAGCCTGAGCGCGATGGCGCAAGGTTCGGGCGAGCGGTACTTCCAGGGCAAGGATGACCTGGAGACGGGCGCCGGGAGGTCGTCGATCACGGCTCGCGAGGGCAGCGGCAACCGGCTGGCGAAATTTGTGCCTGAAGGGATCGAGGGACGGGTGCCCCATCGCGGACCGCTGGAGGCGATGGTGTATCAGCTGGTGGGTGGCCTGCGTTCGGGGATGGGCTACCTCGGCTGCGCGACGATCGAGGAGCTGCAGGAGAAGGCGCGGTTCGTCCGCATCTCCGGTGCAGGCCTGCGCGAGAGCCATGTGCACGACGTGGTGATTACGCGCGAGGCTCCGAACTACCACGTGGAGGAGTAAGCCTCCGGCTGGGCCGCCGACCGGGTCGCCGATTAGGCCGCTGCCCGGTGGGGGGCCCCCCCCCCCCCCCNNAGGGGTACCCCCACCCCCCCTGTTTTTGGGGTGATCTCTGGAATCAACGAGTTACAGACACGTTTTCCCCGTAAAATCTAGATTCTAGAGATTTTACTGGCAAAATCTTCAAAACATTGGGGTTAGCTGCTGGAGGCTGCCTCCTGTGGCCGGGTGGCCGCATTCGCTGCTCCATAAACCCCACTCCTCTTTCTAGTTTAGAGGATTCAGGGGGGTAACTATGCCAACTCTGCGGAAGAGAAATCGCTAGTGTTTACAGGGGTTCTGGAGATTTCGAGGGGCGCGGGGGGCTTGACACGCGAGTTTTGGGCTGTTTTTGAAGAAATTATTTGTCCTGCGCGGACGGCGAGCGTTGGGAGTGTGGCCGGGCCGGAAGTGCGAAGGCCATGCCCCAGGGCTAAAGCCCGATCTTGTGGTGGGCTATGAGACCCGGGGTAGCCCGAAGCTGAAGCATCGGGCTACCAGCCTTGGGGTATCCGTTCGCTGCGTGAACTGCCGAGAGCGGTCGCCAGCCCACTCATGCGCGATGAGACTACGCATGAATGGGGCACCCGGCTTACGTGGTTTGGGACCGAAGCGCGCATCCGTTCAAGAGGTGATGCAGGGATGTGATGCAGGATCGACGGCTCGCCCATAGGCAGGCAGTTCACTCTCGCTTCATTGAGAAATAAAATTAAATAATTTAGAATGCGTGCGCCTCGGACGATTTCGTGCATCCAACGGTGCATCCGGTGGTTTCGCATCCGACAGTTTACCCTCCCCAATAACGTGGCTCTAAACGAGGCTCTATCTGTCTGTTGTGTTTTTCATCCGTATGTCGCACAAGCATTGTGAAAGGGTTCTATGACTCTCCGGCAAGTTTTTAAGATTTTGGCCTCCTTCCTGTTTGTAGCTTTTATTCTTAGCTGTAGTTCCACCACGGCTTCGCTGATGGATGGTGTTGCTCCTACAGTATTGATGGTGGTTCCAGAAACCAACGGCGTGGGCACCAACCGGCAGGTTGCCGTGGTGTTCAGCACGGCGATGGATCCGGGAAGCATCAACTCAAGCACCTTTACGATTGCAGGCGCCACGGGCACGGTCCTTTACGACGCGGCCAACAAGATTGCCTCCTTCAAGCCCTCTCCCGACTTCACAGTAAATACTACCTACAACGCGACGATTAGCACTGCGGCCAAGGATACGAAGGGCAATCCACTCGCCGCGCCCTACGATTTCTCTTTCGTCACCCGCGCAACCACCGACAAGTCTGCACCCTATATCGTTGCAGTCAATCTTGTCCCGGGCGCGACGTGCGTGCCCCTGAACCAGACGATCTCCATCACCTTCGATGAACAGATGGACTCAAACACCATCAATCCGACCACGGTTTTCATTCAGGGAGTGGCGGCAGACGTGACCTATAACGTGCTGACTCAGACTGCCACGATCACGCCCAAGGCTAGCCTGGCAACGAATACCACCTACACGATTATGGTGACTGCGGGAGCGCAGGATGAGGGCGGAGTGCCCGTGGCTCCGACACTTACTCAGACGTTCAGTACCACCTGTGCGGCCACGGGTGGTGGAACCGGTGGAACCGGTGGAACCGGCGGAAACCGGTGGAACCGGTGGAACCGGCGGANNAACCGGCGGAACCGGCGGAACGCAGCCAGTAGCTCTTTGTCCTTACATAGGAGACTTCTCTGTCCTCGCCGGTACTACCGTCACCAACATCGATTCTACGGTGGTTACAGGCGATGTTGGAGTCAGTCCGGGCACTTCCGTCACGGGATTTCCTCCGGGGCTGGCGAGTGGGACGATCCATCGTGCGGACACTGCCGCGGCCACGGCCCAGGCCACGTTGACGGCCGCGTATATCGATGCTGCCGGACGATCGGGTGGCACCACGGAGGCTGGAGATCTTGTCGGGAAGACACTCACCGCTGGCGTCTATAAATCGACGTCGTCGCTTGCCCTCTCCGGGGACCTCACGCTCGACGCTCAGGGCAATACGAGTGCCGTGTTCATCTTCCAGGTCACGTCCACGCTTATAACGGGGAGCGGCAGCCACGTTGTCCTCACCAACGGAGCCTCGGCCTGCAACGTCTTCTGGCAGATTGGCAGCTCTGCGACCCTGGGAACGAACTCTGTATTCAAGGGGAACATCCTTGCGCTGACCTCCATCACGCTCACCACCGGGGCGGACTTGCAAGGGAGGGCGCTGGCGCGGAATGGTGCGGTCACGCTGGACGGCAACACCATTTCGGGCTGTAACTGTCCGGTAGTCAACTAACCAGCAACCGCTGCAAAAGGGGCCGGTGCGTTGATCGCATCGGCCCCGATTCTTTGTCCAGCCTGCTCGCTCAGGAGGCGTTGGGGCTTTCGTCCCAGACCATGGCTTCAAAGCGGTGGAGCGTGGCAAAGCCGTTGCGCTGGTAGAGATGCAGGGCGGCGGCGTTGGCTTCGGTGACGGTGAGGGTGAGGCTGTGGAGGCCGCGCTGATCGCTTTCGGAGGCGCAGTGCTCGAGGAGGGTCTGGCCGAGGCCGTGGCCTCGCAGCGCCGGGCTGACACAGAGTTGGGTGATGTGGCCTGTGTCCGGGCGCACGCGGGAGCAAAGAAGGATGGCGTAGATGGCAGGCGGGTGAGAGGACGGAGTGTCTGCTTCACGCAGGACCCAGGAGCTTTCCGCATCGAAGACACCGCAGCCGGGAAAACGGATGATGTTGTGGAGGAAGCGCTGTGCTCCGTGAAGCGTGCGGTACTGGTCGTTGATGCTGGCATCCATGTGGCCGGCGTAGCAGCGATGGATGAGAGCCGCGGCTCCTTCGTAGAACTCCGGCTGCCAGGACTGCAGGAGCAGGTTGACGCTCGGCGGCAGCGGTGGCGGCGTCGGATGCGTGTGCGTCGCGAGCGCTTTGAGATCGGACATCATGAAGAGACGCGGGTAGCTGCGGAAGCCGCGCGCACGGAAGGGCTGGGCGAGTGCTCCGGCGGGGAACATGAGGAGCTGGGACTCGACGCGATCGACGCCGGGGGTGGCCTGGAGGAGTTCGAGCAGGTGATGGAGGAGCGTGTCGCAGATGGGGTTGTGGGTGGACTCCGTTTCACCGAGGGCGTAGATGTCGCCGATGACGGCCTTGGAGCCCTCGGTGACGCAGAAGGCGTAGCCGACGATGCGGCCATCGCGAAGAGCGACGAAGCCGGGAAGGATGCGGCTGTCGAGGTACTCGAGCAACATGCTGGAGGCGCGGGTGTAGTCCCAGTGGAGGCGGTGCTGCCAGCGATCGGCTTCGTCGCGCAGGAGCGATTTGAGCTGCGCCGCAGAGAAGTGGCGTAGGTCAAGGATCTCGAGTTGCGGGGAATGACTCAACCGGGCGACCCGACCTTAGCTTCGAGGATAAACCTTATACACCGATAGACCCTGCGCTTGATAGAGCAGGAGTGGCTGGGTGAATCGGCCCTTGAGATACTGCTGTACTTGTAGCTCTTCGCGAGTGGGAAACACAAGCAGGTGTGTTCCATCCGGAACACCGTCGCTGGTATAGCTCACGATCTGCTGGTTGCGATAAAACGCGAGGCCGTAGACAAGGTCGCGGCGTACGTCGAATTCAGCGACTACCTTTGCCGTGGGATCAGCCTTCTGAATGTCGCGGGCGAGAGGTCGCGACGAGTAGTTGAGATCGAGTAAGTGCCCGTTCCTGCCGAGCAGGAAGTAGAGCAGGAAAACCATGGGGGCCATGGTGATCAAACGAATATGGCGGACGCCGTAGCGGCGGGCTACGAAGACCACCAGGGCCGCGGCAATGAGGCCCAGCACCGTCGCCCAGACGAAGATCCGGAGTGCGGGGATCATGCGCTGGTAGACCATGTACTGCGGACTGAGGATCAGGACGAAGGTGAGAATGCCGGTGAGCGTGGCGTGGGTGTAGAGCAGCCAGTTGGAGATTCCGGCGCGGCGAATACGGTAGAGGTAGTCGCCGGTGAGGATGGCAAGAGGAGGGATCGAAGGAAGGATATAGCCGGGCAGCTTCGATCCGGAGAACGAAAAGAAAACGATGGGGAAGAGCGCCCAGAGGACGAGGAACTCGGGGAAGGCGTCGCCGGCACGTACGTGGCCGACGTAGCGCTGCGACTTGTGGCGGACCTTCCACTCGGCAATGGAGGTTGCGAGGCCGTCGAGGAGCGCTCGGAACGAGAGAGCTGTCCAGGGCATCAGGCCGATGATGAGCACCACGAGGTAGTAGTAGAAGGGCTGATGGTGGCGATACAGGTTGGTCGTGTAACGCTCGAGGTTGTGCTTCCAGAAGAACTCGTTGAAGAAGGTGGGATTGCGGCGCTGCACGGCGACGTACCAGGGCAGAACCATGAGGAGGTAGAGCAGGATGCCGGGAATCCAGATGGTGCGGCGCAGAGCCGACCACTCACGACGCAGGCCAAGGAACAGGCAGATGATGGACAGAGCGAGGAACGGAGCGACGGGACCTTTGGCGAGGGTGGCCGCGGCACCGAAAAAGTAGAGGTCGAAGAGCCAGAACTTTTTGCCGGTCTCATACCAGGCGTACCAGCCGAGCATGCCAATACAGAAGGGCGCGGCGAGTTGCATGTCCGTGGAGGCTCCCCTGGAAAAGGCGAACATGGCGATGGCGGAGACCATGATGAGCGCGGCGTCGAGATGGCCTCCGGGGCGGAAGCGTTTGAGATGCAGGAAGGCGAGGATGATGAGCGCGAGCGCACCTGTGGCTGAGGCCAGGCGCGCCGTCCAGTCAAAGACGCCGAGTTCCTTGTAGTAGCCCATCGCACGCCAGTAGTAGAGCGCCGGCTTTTCAAGCCAGGGCTTGCCGTAGAGGATGGGCGTAACGGTGCCGCCCATCAGGCAGGCGTAGGAGGCGTGGAGGTCCTTCAGGTGCAGACTGTGGGGAATGATGCCTGCGTCTACCTGTTGACATATCTCGTTGTGTGTGGCGAGCATCTCCCCGGCAATCTGGGCGTAGCGCGGCTCATCGGCACCGACCAGACCGAGCTGGTCGCCACCAAAGATGGGGACCAAACCATAGAAGAGGAAGTAGCAGGTGAAGACGAGAAGGACGGTGAACTCGGAGATGGTGCAGCCGAGTTGGGTGTGGAGATGGTGGCGCAGCCAGGCCATGGCTCCGCTGGGCGCGGCGGTGGGCGCGGTCAACGGCGCAGTGGCGTTTGACTCTACAGGCTTCTGCACGGATTGGGGAGAATCCATCAAGTTCATGTCACGAGTTGTTGCGCATCGCGAATCGCTTGAGCACGGTGGCTTTCGCACGTCCACTTCTTGCGAGTGGTTACTTCGAATTCACGGGGCGAAACCTAGGCTAACAGAGTCGAGGGCTGGGTTGAAGCATGGAGGCGGTCTTCCTGCAGCTGGATACAGGCAGCACGGAGTTCAGCGACGATGCACTCGGTGACCTCTTTGAGAGAGCCCTCCATGGTGCATCCGCTGGCATTGTGGTGGCCGCCACCGCCAAAATGCTCTGCAATTCTGGAGACATTCAGCGTGCCGCGACTGCGCATGCTGAGACGAAATTGAGATCGGCCGGGGAGCTCGCGGAGGAAGACAGCACCTTCGATACCGGCGATGCCGATGAGATGATTTGCAACACCTTCGCAGTCCTCAACGCTTGCGCCGACACGGTCGATCTCTGCAAGGGTGACATGGCTCCAGCAGACCGCTCCTTCAATTTGAAGATTGGAGATGGCGATACCGAGGAGCCGGACTTTACTGAGCGGATTACAAAAATAGATGGCACGTGCAATCAGATTGGGGTCTGTCCCGCTGCGAACGAGGTGCTCCGCCATGGCGAAGGTGGAGGCGCTGGTGCTGGGGTAGTTGAACGAGCCCGTATCGGTGAGGATCGCGGTGTAGAGACAGTCGGCCATCACGGACGAGACCGGAACCCCGGAGGCCACCACGAGATCGTAGACGAGAGCTCCGACGGCGGCGGCTTCGGGATCGATCCAGTTGAACTGAGCAAAGTTGCGGCCGCTGCGATGGTGGTCGATGTTGATGGTCAACAGGGGCTGCGCAGCCTCGAATTCAAGGCGATCAATACTGCTGCGCTCGACCGAGTCGCACTCAAGAAAGATGACTGCATCCGACGCGGGGAACTTGCTGGAGATGCGTTCGACGCCGGGAAGGAAGTGGAAGTTGGGAGGGATCGGGTCGGTGAAGACGACTGTGGCCTGCTTGCCCATGGCTTCGAGGAGATGCATGAGGCCGAGCGAGGAACCGATGGCATCGCCGTCGGGACGGACGTGCGACGTGACGACAAAGCTGTTGCGCTCGAGAATGAGGTCAAGCAGTGCGGAAATGGAGGCCTGATTATTCATGGGAAGGGGCTTCGAGCCAGGGCTAGCGTGTCGGTTCCGAGCGGACAATGGACTCCTTGGCTACCTTATCGGCAAGTTTGTTCTTGCGCTTCTCCATGCGTCCGAGAAGCTCATCCATACGGGAGTTGATCTTTTCGGAACGATCGATGGCGAAGGTGATCTCGGGGACATGGCGCACATTCATTCGATACCGGATCTCGGTGCGGATGAAGCCTCGCGCTGCCATCAGGCCAGCGAGGGTTTCATCTTCTTCCTTCGGTGTACCGGTGACGGCGATGAAGACCCGGCAACTCTTTCCTCCGGGTGCGAGAACGACCTCCGTAACGTGGCACGGGGCAATGCGTGGGTCGGAAAGTTCGCCTTCAAGCATCGCGGTGATCTCTTCTGCGAAGGTGTTGACGACTCGACCGCGGTGATAGGTTCTGGCTCGTTGTTCGGGCATAGCTGACTCTTCAGGATAACACTGTTGCCGGGAGTCAATCAGTCGCTTAGCGAGATATCGCTCTCAATGTAGCTGTCGATGATTTCGCATCCGAGGCCGACAGCGAGGCGGCGCGCGGCTGCCTCGACTTCGCGAAGCTGGCCGCTGAGGTAGGAGGTGGAGCTGGAGATGGCAACGACACCGAGGGTGGCGCGGTTCCAGAGCAGAGCGTCATCAAGCTCCGCGATGGAGATGTTGAAGCTGTGACGCAACTTATCTTTGAGCGAGCGCACGACCTGGCGGCGGTCCTTGAGGGACTGTGCGTGTTCGATGGCGAGCTCGAGAGTGAGAGATGCGATGGGCATAGTGCTATGAGGGCTACGAGGGCGGTGGAGCGGTGGATTTGCGCTCGACGAAGGTGGGCAGCACGAGGATGGCGTTAGTCGCCTGAAGCGGAGGATGATCGGCTCGCTGGTCGCGGATGCGCTGGAGGAGCGCGGTTGCGGCGGCGCGGCCCATCTCCTGCAGCGGCTGACGAACGGTGGTGAGCGGAGGGTTGTTGGTTGAGGCCCCCATGACGTCGTCGAAGCCGACGACGGAGACCTGCGCGGGAACGTCGAGGCCGGCTTCGCGGAGAGCAACGATTGCACCCATGGCAGAGAGATCGTTGAAGGCGAAGATGGCGGTGAAAGAAAGGCCCGTGGAGAGCAGCTTGTGAGTGGCGACGCGACCAGGCTCAAGGGTGGGATCGTCGCCTTCGAGAGCAATGATGAGGCTGGGATCGATGGCGATACCGAGTTCTGCGGCGACCTTGACGATCGCCTGCCAGCGAACCTGCGTGTCGGAGCTGAAGCTCTGGCCCTGGATGAACGCGATGCGGCGATGACCAAGGCGGTGCAGATGCTCGAGTGCATAGCGCGCAGCGAGGGTGTGGTCGAGCTCGATGTTGAGGATGGACGGAATGCGAAGATGACCGGAGACCGCGACGATGGGCACTGGCAGCTCGACATCGAGAGCGGAGTCGACTGCGATGATGCCCTCAACGGCTCGCGAGAGAAGGAGTGCCGGGTAGTCGCGGAGTAGCTCCGCGCGATGATGATGGCTGACGACGAAGTAAAAAAATCCGCTGAGGAGAAGCACGTCTTCGATGCCGCTGAGGACGGAGGCGGAGTAGCCACCGCTGATCTCCGGCACCATGACGCCGATGGTCTGGGAGCGGCGGCTGCGCAGGCCGCGGGCGAGCGGGCTGGCCTTGTAGTTCATTTCGGCAGCGGCGGCGAGCACGCGCTTCTGCGTTGCCGTGGAGATGCGGTGGGCGTCTCCCGAGTTATTGATGACCCGCGAAACAGTGGTCGGGGAGAGACCGAGGTGCAGGGCGAGTTCTTTCAGGCTGCGGCCTGACTTCATGTTTTTGACAGCGGTGATCTTTCGTTCTTCAGACATAGAAGGCTCAGTGCGGAAGCTTGTTGCGAGTGTAGCGGGAAATGGCGAAGGGCGCGCATGATGCGCACCCTTCGCTGTTGGAGATGCGGTGAATTAGAAGGAGAATCGCGCTTGGAAATCAATGATGCGTGAACCAATCGCGTTCGTGTCCTGTCCAAAGTTTGCAGAGTTTACGTTGTTCGCAACGCTCTGCGGGTTGAGGTTGAGAAGATTGAACAGATTGAAGGCGTCTGCACGAATCTCCAGGTTGGCATTTTGTCCGAGGACAGGCATCCTGGGCAGACCGAACGCCTTGCTGAGCGAGGCGTCGACATCCCTGTAGCCGGGACCGGTGAAGGAGTTACGCGCGCTTCCCGGAGGCCCCGGAAGAGCATTCCTGACGCCGGGGAAGGTTGGGCCGGTGATGGCAGCGGTGTAGTCCGGAACGTTGAAGTAGCGGTTGCTGTAGCTGTTACCTACCTGGGCGCCGCCGGGGTTCGGGAAGTTGGAGGCAGGCTGGGTCGTATCCGCCTCGAAGGCTGCGTTACTGCGGTCATTCTTTCCGCCGCCGAGATATTGAGGACGGAGGTTGTAGTAGCCGCAATTGTCGCAATAGAGAGACGCCGGCAGACCGTAGTTGGGTGACCACGGGAAGCCAGTGTGGATGTTCATGATGCCGCTGAGCGACCAGCCACCGATGACCTTTTCAGCCCAGCCATGTTCGTTGTGGAAGATCACGGGCTGCCATAGGCCGAAGATCTTCAGGGATTTGCCGATGTTGTAGTCGGAGCGTCCGTAGGAGTAGGCAGGATTTTCAGGGAAGTAGGGATCCTCGGAGTAGGGACCTGAACCGTCGGTGTCCATGCTCTTGGCCCACATAAACTGCGCGTCGGCCGAGAAGTGATGGACGAACGGGTGCTTCAGTTCGATTAACAGCGCGTTGTTGTTGGCGCTGCCGGAGTTCGTCCAGTAATCGCCACCGGTGACCAGCAGATTGAGGGCGAGACCCTGGACGACCGCAGGAGCGTTGGGCGTCTCGTGGTTGATGAGATGGCGCGAGGTGCTGCCCTGATAACCGACGGAAGCCACAAGCTGCTTGCCGATCTGATACTCGGTGTCGAGCGAGTAGTGGTTGACGTATGCGGTGGGCAGGCTTCCGGTTCCCGTCCCGAAGATGGCAACGTTGGCGTTGCCTGCGACTGGCAGGTTGGCGGTGTTGTAGCTGGTGATGGTGTGCGGATTCGAGGCGAAACCGCTGAGAGAGGTTGGGCTGCTGGAAATCCCGTAGAGGATATCAGCACCGTTGCTTCCCGGGTCGGTGGGCGTCGCATATTGGAAGTTGTAGTAGCCCTGAACCGGCGGATTATTGCCGGTATTCGCGGAGATGGCGATCTCTTCCTGGTTGAAGTTGAGACCGTAGCCACCACGAACGGTGAGGTTTCCGTGGAATACCTCGGGGCTCCAGTTCAAGCCGAACTGCGGGCCGAAGTTGCCCTTCTGCGGGTCCCAGAGGTTGCCACCTACGCGGATGCTCATTCCGGTGTACCTCTGCGAACCAGATCCGAAGCGCGCAACCTGAAGATTATTCTGCTGGGCGGAGAGCGAACCAAAGTAGGAGTACCGCAGGCCTGCATGCAGGGTTAAGTTGGGCAGGATTCTCCAGTCGTCCTGAACGAACGCACCGAACAGATTCTCGCGTTCATCCTGGCGTGTGCCACCCGGAAATCCAGTGACGGTGTTGAAACCGCCAGACTCCCGCGAGGGAGCGTCGTTCAGAAAATCCCAGATGTTGTAGAAGCCATAATTGGGGCGACCGACGGGATCGCTGAGGTAGCGGAGGTTGGTGTAGTCCCCACCAAACTTGATGGTGTGACGGCCTGTAATCTTGGTGGCGACGTCCTTGTAGCCGTAGGTCCACTGGTTGAGGATGCTGCCCAGGGACGAGCCAAACGAAACGTTCGCCGCCTGTGCACCTGACCCAGTGCCGATCTGGTTGATCTGATCGCTGGGGAGACCGACGGGCGATTGCGGATTGGACGTGATTTCATTCCAGCGCCAACCAGCAGCGTTGGCGCGTGCCTCATTCAGAAACGTCGCCGAGAAGGTGCGGTTGTAAATGACCGACAGGGCTTCATTGATCTGATCGTGGTGGAAGAGATTGTAGGCACGAGAGCCGCCGTTATAGCTGGTGTTCCCCTGCGGCACCCAGTAGATTGCGAACGCGATGTGGTCTTTCGAGGTGATATCCGCATCAAGCCGACCGTTGTACTGCCGGTAATAGGAACTGAAGGGAGAGGTTGTGGCGTAGTCCGCGATGTCGGCCACATTGGCAAGGCCGCTTCCGACACCAAGGATTGACAGAGGTACCCGAGCCGTAGGATCCATCGTGCCCAGCGGTGTGGTTAGAGGCGATCCGATGTTGAGGCCCTGCCCGGCGATCGTGCGGCAGTTTCACCCCTTCGACGAGACCGATGGTGGCGCAGGTCTCGTTGTTGGTGATGATGCCGGTGGTGCTGACAGCACCGCCAGGAAAGGTGAGGTACTTGGAAGCGATGCTGCCGGTGGGTGCAAGGGCATCAAATGCCGGGGTCTCGTACCATCCAGAGCCGGTGTTGGTGGAACTGTTGGGCGTCGCCTCGTAAGCAAAGAAGGCGAAGATTCTGTTCTTGAGGATGGGCCCGCCGACGCTTCCACCGTACTGGTTGAAGCGCTGCGTATCCTTGACCGGGTTACCTGTGCCGGTCCCTCGCTGGTAGGCGTTGAGGCCGGGCCGGTGCAGAGCGAAGAAGGCGCTACCGTGAACCTGGTTGGTGCCGCTCTTGGAGGTGACCATCGTCTGAGCGCCGCTGAAGCGGCCGTTTTCAGCGTCATAGTCGTTGGTCACGATGCGGACGTTGGAGATGGAATCTTCGGTCGGCGTAATGATGGTGGTTCCACCCCAGACCGCGCTGACGGTGCTGATACCGTCGATCGAAATGCCATTGCTTCCATACTGCTGACCGTTGGCGTTGGCCTGCGGACCGTTCTCCGTGGGCGGTGCGCCGGCTGAGCCGGAACCTCCGGGACCCTGATTTCCAGGATAGTTATAGGTGCCTCCACCGGAACCCTGGGAACCATCACTGATCACGCCCGGGGCCAACTGCGTCAACGTGAAGACGTCGCGGTTGGAGGACGGCAGGTGCTGAATATCGTTACTGCTGATGGTGCCGCCGATGTTCGCGGTTTCGGTGTCCACAGCAGGCGTCGTNNAGCGCGTTGGCCTGCTCCGGAATGAATTGCAGATCCGAGAGCACTTTCTTCTCGAAACCCGGGTGTTCGACCGTCAGCGTAAAGGAATCCGCCGGCAAGGCATTGAAGTTGAAGACGCCGCTTGCGTCGCTGGTCCGGACGTCCGTTTTGTTGGTGGCATTGTTCTTGAGCGTGAGACTTGCTCCCGGAATCACGGCGCCCGTTGGGTCGGTGACGACGCCCTGCACGGAGGTGCGGAACTGGGCGTGAGCGAAGTTCGCCGTGAACAGGACGGCGAAGAGAACCAAGGCAGAGAGCGCTGAGACTCTGGACCCGATGGGCCTCGGACGGGGTGGGAATGGACGTGCGTGCGGCATGGTGCCTCCAAAGAGTACTGCTGTAGAAATCCGATTTTAGATGCCTGTGCACAAACGATTGCTCACAATGCGCAAACGATTGTGCAACCGATAATTTTGTAGCAGCGCGGAAGCACGACTGTCAAGCGGGAGGATTGTCGCGGTATTGCGATAGAAATCGGCGCGGAGTATCCCTGCTGAAACTTCGATGAAGAATAGGAATAGCTAACTCGGAACTTTGGTTGTCTGGCGCAGATGTTATCTGCGTGGCCAGTTTGGTTCCTTTCGCCGCGCCGCTCCTGCCTCTTCCCCGCCTTCGACGCTCCAGCAGCTAAGATAATTCCCATGGATCTCAAGGCAATTCAAGCAGCGCTTCGCGACCAGCACCTCGACGGCTGGCTCTTCTACGACCACCACCACCGCGACCCGATCGCCTACCGGATTCTCGGCCTCGGCGAGAACAGCTTCGTGTCTCGCCGCTGGTACTACTTTGTCCCCGCAGAGGGCGAGCCACGGAAGCTGGTCCACCGGATCGAGTCCGGCAAACTGGACTCGCTACCCGGCGCCCGCGACGAGTATTCGTCGTGGCAGGAGCTGGAGCAGAAGCTCGAAGCGCTGCTGGACGATGCCACCACGATTGCCATGCAATACTCCCCGCGCAACGCCATCATGTACGTCGCTATGGTCGATGCCGGGACGGTCGAACTGATCCGCTCGATGGGCAAGAATGTGGTCAGCTCAGCCGACCTCGTCAGCCTCTTCGAAGCCGTGCTCACCGAGCAGCAGATTGCCACCCACTTCGAGGCACAGCGGAGGCTGGATACGGTGCTCGCTGCGGGCTGGCGGTTTATCGGGGATAGGGTGCGCGGCGGCTCGGCAATCACCGAGGGCGCCGCAGTGATCACGGAGGACGCCGCAGCGATCACCGAGTTCGACGTCGTCGAATTCCTCAACGCGGAGATGCAGAAGGCGGGCCTGTGGACCGATCATGGCCCCAACTGCAGCGTGGGGCCCAACTCCGCCGACTCGCACTATGACCCGACCCGCGAGACGGCCAGCCCTATCCGCAACGGCGACTTCGTCCTGATCGACATCTGGGCGAAGCTGGCGGCACCGGGCAATCCGAAGCAGCCTGACCCGACCGCGATCTGGTACGACATCACGTGGACTGGCGTCGTTGGCCGCGAAGCCACAGCCCGCGAGCAGCTCATCTTCAACACCGTGCGCGATGCCCGCGATGCCGCGATCGAGGTCGTGCAACGCGCCTATGCCGAGGGTCGCGCGATCCCAGGCTGGGAGGCCGATGACGCCGCACGCAACGTCATTCGCTCGGCCGGTTTTGGCGAGTGGTTCACCCACCGCACGGGCCACAATATTGAAATCAACCTGCATGGCAACGGAGCCCACCTGGATAATCTCGAAACCCACGACGAGCGGTTGCTGCTGCCGAACACCTGCTTCTCGGTCGAGCCAGGCATCTATTTCCCCGGCGAATTCGGGGTTCGCAGCGAGGTGAATATGATCACGCGACCGGGTTCGGCTGTGGTCAGCGGGCCATCGCAACGCGAGTTGCTGCGGATTTGAACGCAAGGCACTGGCGGGCGCTGGTAGAATCGACAACGATGGCAAGCCCGACACCGCAACAACCGATCGCACAACATATTCCCGGCGAGAATTCGATGTTCCCGGCCCTCGTTCTCCTGGTTGGCTGGCTGGTTCCCGGCGCAGGCCACCTGCTGTTAGGCAAGTGGGTGCGAGCGCTGCTGCTGTTTGTGTCGGTGCTCGGGATGTACCTGATCGGGCTTGGCCTGGCCGGCAAGATTTACACGCCCAACACGGGCGATATGCTGGATATTCTTGGCTTTCTCGGGCAGCTCGGCTCGGGCCTGCTGTACGTCATCGCACGCGTGTTCAACCTGGGCGCGAGTTCTGTGGTCAATGCGCTCGCCGACTACGGCACGAAGTTTCTGGTCGTTGGCGGGCTGCTGAATGTGATCGCCGCGATCGATGCGCACTCTCTGGCCAATGGCAGAAAGGCCTCGCTCTAATGCTGACTCACTTCTCCGCTATGCTGCTGTTCGCTTTGTTTACGTCGGTCGTCTTCGGCATCACGCAGCGCTCCGACCCCAAAATGATGGTGCGGTTCGGCGCCTTCTGCTTTGCGCTCTTCGTCGGAGCGGTGATTATTGTAAGCTGGGCGATGTGGGCCATCAAACACTAACGCCTTGCTCCTGCCAGAGGCGCTAAAACGGATTCGGCGTCGAAGAGTTCGGGTTGGTCGTCCCTGTTGATCCGGTCGTTCCCGATGGGCCGGTTGTACCCGGTGATCCGGGGGTTGCGCCGAAGGAACCAAAGGGGCTGCTGGCACCCGCCGCGCCCGAGTTCGGCTGACCTGTCACTCCGTTCTGACCGAAGCTGGTGGCCGATTGCGAACTCATTCCTCCTCCGGTCAAACTCACGGACTGCTTCAGCATTTCGATACGCGGGTCATACCAGAACTCCCACGTCTCGTAGGTACTCTGGCCGTTGGGCTCGGTCATCGAGGTGCCGGACTTCGCGGTGCCGACACCGACGATGATGCCGCCAGTGCCGTCGCCGAGCCCCCCCAGGCCTCCCGTCGAGCCCGTCGCACCCNNGTCGCACCCGTCGAGCCCGTTGCACCGGTGGTGCCCGGGGCTCCGGTCGTAATGCTTGCACCGCTAAATCCGCTGGCCAGCGCCGAGGTCGCGCCAATCGTTGAAGTCGAACTGGCACCGCCCATGGGCGACCCCATACCCCCAGCCGATCCCATACCCCCAGCCGACGCCATGCCCGCAGCGGAGCCAAGGCTCGCCGCCAGGCCGCCCAACTCCTGCCCGAAGAAGACATGGATCTTCGTCTTCTGCTCCCCCTGATGAATCAGCTTGTAATCGGCCTTACCCGTCAGTGGGTCAATATACTGGTGGCGCAAAAAGCGGACGTTGTTGGAATTTTCGAGGACCTTGATGGACGCTGGATACTGCCCTGGAAACTTGCGCTGATAGAGCTGAATCGCACGAACATATTCCTCCATGCGATGCTGGCTCTCGACCTCTTTCTCGCGGCGCAGTTGGCGGGCGACCACGGGCGCGGCGACCGACAGCGCAATCAGCAGCAGCGCCACCATCACGATGACAGCCAGAAGCATGAAGCCCGCCTCGCCGTCATGGGCGCCGACGCTGCTGCGATCAGGCTGCTTGCGGTCGAGTTGGGTACGCGAGTTCATGGAGGTTGGACGAATCGTATGCTCGCCGAGTTACCCAGCTGAATTCCGGCTCTAATTCACCAGTAGCGGCAACGACTGAATATTCTGGCTCTGCAGATCTTCGACCTGGATACTGGCCGTGCCAACACTGAGGATCTTGTACTTCCTCGCAACGATGTCCCCGACTCCGGCCAGATACACATCCTCGCCGTTGAGCAGGAACGCCTGGCGAACGCCGTTTGCGCGGAGCGCGGTGCCGAAGAACTTGAGGTTGATCGGCGGGGGCGGGGGCGGACCGGTGGGCAGGGCTGCCTGCGCTGCCTGCTGCGCAGCGTTTGGCCGCGCCTTCGGAACATTCTTCGGGATCGCTATCGGCGCGGTGTAGGTCGTCGAAAAGATATTGCGGCCCGTACCCGAGTAGACGAGGCTTTCGGTGCGCAGCATCGCCGACTCATCCAGCGTCGGATCGAGGCTCGACGACGTACTCGCCATCTTCGTCGCGGCGACCCCCGCAACAAGCCCCATGCCACTCCTCGCAGCGTTCGAGTTGCGGTCGGAACTTGCTGTCGCGGTCGAGGTGCTGGATCTTGTGGCTACCGGATGGCTCGCCGGAGCGGGTGCAGTGACCGCTGCAGGGTTGGTCGATCCGCCGAAGAATGCGTTGTAGGCGAACACCATAAACAGCAGCAACAGAACGCCGAAGATGGAGACCACGATGGTCTGCTTTTTGTCCCTCGCTGGAGCGGCGCTCATGGCTTCCCTCCCGTCTCGCTGCTACTGCCAGTGGCGTCCGATGGACTCGGCATCGGAACTTCCGCCGTTAGTTCATCGGGATTGGGTGGGCGCAGATACGTGGTCAGGTGGATGCGCAGGTTGACCTGTCCGGTCTGCTGGCCGGTGAGGTTGATCCCGTTGATCACGAAGAAGACCCTGTCGCGCTCCACGGCGTTGATGAACTGCACAATCGGACGGTAGTCACCCGACACGCTGGCATCCATGCTTACCTGGGTCAGCGCATCTTTGCCCGAGAGCACCGGCATGTAAGCGTACTGCGCGCGGGTCCAGCGCACGCCCTCGCGGTGCGCCAACACTCCAACCTCAGCAGCAACCTGCGAGGCAGCATACGGCAGACGCTGCTGGGAGAACGCATCCGCATCTTCGGTGGAGGCAACCAGCTTCTTATCCAGCCCGCGCAAGGGCTTCGCGGCCAACTGTGCGGCGATCAACTGCACGTGCTGATCATCGATGGCAGCAGCATTGTTGGAGCTGAGCCCCTGCCACACGAAGATGAGGTGCACGATCAAATAGAGGTCGAGCAGCACGAGAACCGCAACACCCGCGAAGTGCAGATTCATCGCCGTCATCAGGGCGCGCGCACGTGCGGTCAAGAGCGGTACTTTGCGTTCCCATCTCGAGCTGGACGAACCGTTCGGCGGCGGCACAAGCGTCGTTGTACTCATCGCGCACCCCCCTTTGCCGGCATCAGGCGCGTGCCCGCATCAGGCTTCCGCAGGACACCGTGCTTGCTGCTTCGAGACTTGCGGTTCGATGCCTTCGACTTGTCCGCTGACGTTTGCGACTTTGCGGTCTTCTCCGATGAATAGAGTTCACCTTCGGGCAGCGGGTTATAGTCGGCCAGAATCTCAAACTCAACCCCAGGAGGCGCCAGACTGTTCGAGTTTGCAACGCTGAAATTGCCTTGTGTTCCTGCTTCCTTCGCCTGTGCAGCCTCGCCCGTCAGTCGCGGTGCACGGAACCTCCTGGAGCGCTCGAGGTTGCGCACCAACTGCACTGCGCGATCACGTTCACCGGACACTCGCAGCCGGATGAGGACGTTCCCATCGGTCGAAATCTGCGGCTCGATGGAGGTCACCTGCACGCCGATCGGAAGCACTCTCTCGAGGTCCATCATCACCGCAGTCCATGAAAAACTCTTGGTCAAAAACAGCGTGTTCAGGAAGTGCGCGCGAGCCAGCACTTCCGCGTTCGCGGGCTGGCGCATTCGCTGCTCATTGGCGAGCTTCTCCTGCCTCGCAGCGACGACCTTCACATGCACCTGATCGAGTTGCGCCTTTGCGACATCCAGCTTTTTCTGCAGCAGATGAGTCGCAACCAGCGCACCCACAGCGACGACGGCGAGCACCACCATGAAAATCCGCAGCCTCAGGAAAAAGGGCCGGAGCTCAACGTACGGTCGCGTCGCGAGATTGACTGTAATGCGCATTAGCCTCGCAACGCCCCCATCACTCCGGAGAGCCACGGACGCGGCGCCGACGCGGTGACCGCGTCCGGCAGCAGCGCCGAACTCTCGACCAGCTCGCGCACGCGCAATCCATCCTCGTCACCAACTCCTGAGGCAATCAATATTTGTCCAAGCCGGTCGGCACCGAGGGAACCAGCACTCAGCACCCTGGTGGGTGCTGTAGCGAGCGTGTCCTCGAAGTAGGCAGCAGCGACGCTCACCGCCTGCGCAATCTCAGCGGAGAACGCAACCGGCTGCAGATCCGAAGCACCCACATTTGCGTCGCCCTTCGCATAGATAACAGGCAGATCGAACCCGGTAATGCTGTCAATGCGCTGCACCGCTGTCTCATCGTCAATCTGATCGGCGTAGGGGTTGCGGCCATGCTCAGGGAGCGGCGGCTGGGCTGCCCATTCCCGGGCGGTATCGTGCGCATCGACCACGGGAAGTGGCGGCAGCGGCAGCGGCAGGCCTGGCCAGCGGCGTGGGGGTTGCCACCACATGCTCCTGCAGATCAACGCTGCGGTGGAGCAACAAAATGCTTCCGCGTGCAATGGCCACGGTCACGCCAATCGGATTCGCGTTCACCAGGAGCACGGGCTCAACGTCTTCTACCGCAGCCAGGCAAGCCAGCGTACTCGGCAGCACGGATCCGGGCTCGAACCCAGCCTCGCGCGCAGCCGTCTCATACTCACTCAAGACGTCGCGCGGAATCGCCACGGCCAGCACCCGCACGATGCTCTTGTTCGAGCTCATCACCTGGTAGGTGACCATCGCATCGTCGGCGTCGAAGGGTAAAAGTTTTTTGAGCCGGAAACGCACCAGCGGAAGTGCCTCGGAAAGGCGGCTGGGAAGCGACTCAAACTCGAGCAGGAGCACTCGCACGGCGGAATCGGGGATCACCAGGGTCAGGTTTGCGTCTCGGATATTACGGCGCTCGCCAATCTGCTCCAGCACATTGCGGATGGCCGCCGTTACAGCAACGCGGTCCACAATATTTCCGGGCTTGAGGCCTGGAACAACCGCTCCCTCCGCCAGGCTCACACGCGCGACTGCAGCGAGTGGTGCGGCGGAGTCTGTTGAACGCGCAGCAACTACGCCCTGCGGCATAATCTCGCAGGCCACACGTGGCCGGGTTCCGGATGCTTGAGGAAGAAGATTCATGGAGCTCTAACTAGAGTACCTTGTGACGGTTGAGGTTGGCGGTTCTGAAGTGTTGGACGTTCGCCACGAGGCGCCGTTTAGCGAAGTGTACGCAATATTCGCTATTCGCTACCGGCCCTGTTCAATGAACGTCACCTTGTTGATCTCACGCAGCGTCGTAATTCCCGCCCGCACCCTCTCCAGCGCAGAGTCGCGCAGAAATGACATTCCCTTGTCCCTGGCCTTCTTCCGGATCTCCGACCCTGGCCGCTTCTCCAGCAGCATCTCGCGAATCTCGTCATCCAGCTCAAGGAGTTCATGGATCGCCGAACGTCCACGGTAGCCCGTTCCTCCACATTCGATGCAGCCGACGCCTTCCTTGAACGCGACGCCCTGCCACTCGGATGGGATCAGGCCGTTCACCTCGAGCTCGGCATCGGTGTAATGCACATCGTGGACGCAGAACTCGCACACTTGCCGGACCAGTCGCTGGGCCAGAATGCAGTTGAGCGCGGAGACGAAGTTGTACGGCTCAACCCCCATGTTGAGGAAGCGCCCGAGCACATCGACAACATTGTTTGCATGGACGGTCGTGAAGACCAGATGTCCCGTGAGCGCCGAGTTGATTGCAATCTGCGCCGTCTCCGCATCGCGGATTTCGCCGACGAGGATCTTGTCCGGATCGTGGCGCAGAATCGAACGCAGACCGCGCGCAAACGTCAGGCCTTTCTTCTCATTCACAGGAATCTGGGTGATGCCGCGAATCTGGTACTCGACCGGATCCTCAATGGTGATGATCTTGTCTTCTTCACTCTTGATTTCATTGAGCGCGGCATAGAGGGTCGTGGTCTTGCCGGAACCCGTCGGGCCGGTCACCAGGACCATCCCGTAGGGCTCCTTGATGTACCGGCGAAACCTCGTCAGGTCCTTTTCCGCGAAACCGACTACGTCGAGCGAGAGCTTCTTGAACTTCTCCGACATGGACTCTTTATCGAGCACGCGCAGCACGGCGTTTTCGCCATGGACGGTGGGCATGATGCTGACGCGGAAATCGATGAGCCGGCCCTTGTAGCGGACCCGGAAGCGTCCATCCTGGGGCACGCGGCGCTCCGCGATGTCGAGCTCGCTCATGACCTTGATGCGCGACAGAATGGTCTGGTGATGCTCCCGTGCAATCGGCGCCATGGCCTGCTGCAGCACGCCATCGATGCGGTACTTCACCATTAGACAATCGTCGAATGTTTCCAGATGAATATCCGAAGCACGGCGCTCGAGCGCGGTAAAAATCGTCGTGTCTACCAGCCGGATGATCGGCGAAATATCATCGTCCGCCGTCAGCTTTTCAATGGAGATATTCTCGTCGGCATTTTCCTCGCTGGAGAGAACATCGAACGCCAGACCTTCGCTGGCCTCATCGAGGACACGCTGCGATTGCTCGTTCTTCTTGAGCAGATCGGTGATCTGGCTCAGCGTGGCCACGCGCACCACAATGCGCGCGCCCAGCAGCCCGGCAATCTCGTCGATGACCATCAGCTTCGACGGATCGGAAACTGCAATGGCGAGCCGGCCCTCGCTCTGTTCCAGCGGCACGAAGTTGTAGCGGAACATCATGTCCACGGGCACGGATTTGAAGAGCTCGACCTGGATTTTGAAGTTTCTGAGATCGACAAATTCGGCATGGTAGCGGCGAGCAAGCAGCTGCGCCCGCTCAACCTCTGAGAGTGCTTCATTGCTGTACGGAACCGCTACTGGAATGGTGGCCATAAGTTTCACTCGCTAAAAACAAGATTGGGCGCGGCGACTACCCGCCTACGCCGTTCAAACTGAATATCGGCATATAGAGTGCAATCAATACGATGACGACGACCACGCCCATCACAATCAAAATTACCGGTTCGATGAGGCTCATGATCGCGGCGAGCGACGTCTGGACGTCTTCCTCGAAAAATTCCGCAACCGAGTTCAACATCTGCGGCAGCGCACCGGTGCTCTCACCCACCTCAATCATCTCGATGGACAGCTCGGGAAAGACTCCCGTCCGGTCCAGGCTGACCGACAATCCCTTGCCCTCGCGCACCGTCTCGACGGACGCGTAGACGGCCTTCGCAATCTGCCTGGATTCAATGGAGCGCGCCGCCGTCTCGAGACTCGGGACGAGAGGTAAACCTCCGGTAAGCAGGGTCGCCAGGGTTCGCGAAAACAGCCCGACCTGATATTTCAGCCACACAGTTCCGAGCACGGGTGTTTTGATTCGAACGCGGTCAATCAGGTCGGCGCCCGCCTCGCTCTTACTCCAGCGCACAATCAGAAAGCCGATGAACACCAGCACCGGCAAAACAAGCAGACCGTAGTGCTGCACATTCTGACCCAGCGCCAGCAGCAGCAGTGTCATCTCCGGCAGCTTCGTTCCCAGTTGGTCATAGAGCGAGGCAAACCGCGGCACCACAAATGTGATCAGGAAGGTGAACAGCCCGAGGACCATCACGACCAGGAAGGCTGGATAGATCAGCGACGCCTTCAGCTTCTTGCGGAAGGTCAGAGAGACGCGCTGGAAGTCGAGGTAGCGCTGCAGCACCTCTTCGAGGTTGCCCGAGCGCTCGCCAGCGAGCAGCGTCGTCGTGTAGACCAGAGGCACGGTGCCCTGCGCGTCGAACGCCTCAGAGATTGACTGGCCGGTCTTCACCCTCGCTCCAACATCCTCGAGTTGCGCGCGGAAGCTGGGGTCCTTTTGCCTCCGCGCCAGCAGGTCCAGCGAGCTCAAAATCGGCAACCCGGCGCGAATCAGCGTCAAAAACTGCTGGTTGAAGATCAGAAACATGTCCAGCTTGATCTTTTTCTTGGCTGCCCGCCCAATCGTCGAACGCGGCTTGACCGAATAGACCAGGTAGCCGGCCTGCGTAAACCGAGCGCGCAGCTCCTCCGCCGTCGCAGCGGCGTGCGTCTGCTCCTGTACACGTCCACGTTCGTCGGCAAGTCTAACGATAAATTCGTTCATGCTGTCATTTCAGCTCAAAAAAATGTGTACTCTCAGTCATCTTAGACGCTCTGATCGCCGTTTTGCGTCCACACAATTAACAGGTGGCGAGCAGTTTCCAAATAACCGACGATTCAGCGGTTATCTCTCTTCCGACAGGGTGTAGCCAGCAGAGTTCAGCCAAACCCCGTTTCTATCCGTGCAAAGGCCCAGATCCACTTCGGTACTGTTCTCTCGCGATCTGGATGGACTATATTCTCCACGTGCCAGATCGAAGGAGTTCGATTGCGCCCGGAATGAGCCACACAAAACGATACGTTGCCACGAAGAATCAGGAGGGACAATGAAGAGCTCCGACACGATTGCGCTGGTGCTGAAGAACAAAGACGAAAGCAGGATTCTGTCGATTGCACCTGAGCAGTCCGTCTACGAAGCGCTCAAGAAGATGGCCGAGCACGATGTCGGCGCCTTGCTGGTGCTTTCCAACAACCGGGTGGCCGGTATCCTGTCGGAGCGCGACTATGCGCGGAAAGGAATCCTGATCGGCAAGCATTCCAGAGAAACCAAGGTCCAAGAGATGATGACGAGCCCGGTGATCTTTGTCAGTCCCCTGCACACTGTGGATGAATGCATGGCCCTCATGACCCGACACCACATTCGCCATCTCCCGGTACTGTGGGATGAAACGGTGGTGGGAGTGATTTCCATTGGCGACCTGGTGAAGTGGGTGATTTCGGGTCAGGCGAAAACCATTCTGGAATTGGAGGGCTACATCAAAGGTGGTTATCCAGGATAGCCTCCGCGATTGCGATCTCAACCTGCGCGGATCTTTTCTCTCGCTTGTACGTAGCATCCGTCTCGGACGCGAGAGGCGATCAAACCGGAAACTGACCACAGACGAACAAAGCCCCACCGACTTCGGTGGGGCTTTGCTAAAACAAAATCCGTCAACTACACGCTGAAGCTGGATCCGCAACCGCAGGTCGACTTCACCTGGGAGTTTTCGAACTTAAACCCGGCGGCCTCAAGGGTCTCCACGTAGTCCACTGTGCAGCCGTTCAGGTACATCGCGCTGGTCGCGTCGACGAAGACCTTCAGATCTTCCACGCGCACAATCTTGTCCATCATCCCAGCGGCGTTCTCAAAGGACATCGAGTATTGGAACCCCGAGCATCCTCCACCGACCACTCCAATACGGAGACCTGCGGGAACGGGATCCTGCGTGGCCATAATCTCTTTCACCTTGGCGATCGCCGAGGGCGTAAGCACCACGGGTGCTGAGGGAGCCTCGGGCGCGTTCACAACTTCTACGGTGGGATTGACGGCAGCAGTAGCCATGGGTGTCATTCTCCTTAGGGAATTCGGGTGAGCTGAAAGTCTTTTCCAGACACACTTATCAGTTTAGTCTTCGGTGTTGCCTACAGCAAGCATACTCCGGAAGCTACTTGAATTGGATGCTGATTCGCGGCCATCGATTCTTTACCGGATACCCTTACGTTCCCCAATCACGGCGCGTATCCTCAAGATATGCGACTTCTTGAAGCCCTTGCCGGTGCATTTTTCAGAACGTTTGGGATCACCGAGCCTACCGAGCAGACCCGTCAACGTGCGGCCTGGTTCATTCTGGGGATGTTCACCCTGATCCTCCTGGCATTTTTTATTGGCGGGGCCATCCTTTTCCACATGCTGTGAATCAAAATAAGCACCCCGAAGTCCTTCACCGTAGTTCACTTCCGGGAGTATGCTTCATCCAACCGGCTCTCCGTGCGACAAGGACTCATGCAATTGTGGAACCTTGTAGCACTTTGGACCAGTACATCACTCATTCTGGGGAATACAATCATGAACACGCTATCAATCATGGCCGCAATTTGGGGTGTCTTCGTCACCGCCTTCGTCGGTCTGATGGTCTATCGCGGGCACCTCACGCAACATGAAACTGACCAGCTTTTCCTCAGTGAAAACGCTCTTCCAAACGCACAGGAAGAGAACGATGAGATTATCCGCCGCGTCAATTTCATCCAACCCATCTGCACTGGGGTTGGTGGAGCCGCAGCGCTGATCAGCGTTCTCGTCTTCGGCGTCTGGGTAGCACAGCTCGTCGCTAAGTCGCGCTCCTAGAGTCTTCTGCGCGTCCACGGCCCATCATCGAGTGTTGATGGGTCTGAGCAATATCTGTCTGCTTCATCGAAAGAGCCCACCTCCCCGGAGCGGGTTTTTTCGCTTTAAGGCAATCTCTGCAGGAAGTGGGCCACGTTCAAATGGCTCGACAGCAATGGCTGCAAGTACATCCCCTCGGTATCCAACTGCTTCATGATCGACACCGACCGCCCCGGCCGCCAGGTGATGGCCGCGATGCAGAAGCAGGATGTGTACATCGGCCGCAGCTGGCCCATCTGGCCCAATTACGTGCGCATCACGGTAGGCACGCCACACGAGATGGCCGTCTTCCAGAACGCGTTCCACAAAGTCATGAGCGGCCCCGTCTCCGCGTGAGCCTGAGGTATGCCGTGGCCGTCTTAGGCTGCGGCATACCTGCCCAGCTCTTTCACCATGCTGCAGTGGGGTGCGAGCGACAGCACCGCGCGGTCAGCCATCGCGTCGTCGGCAAATCGCAGATCCACATAGAAGACATACTCCCATGGCCTTCCCGGGACTGGCCGCGACTCGATCTTGGTCAGATCAACGCCCGCATCGCGCAGCCGTTCAAGAGCTGCCACCAGCGTTCCGGGCCGATGCTCCACGGCAAAGGCGAGACTTAGTTTATTGGGCGCGGGTAAGCCTCCGGGGCGAGCATCCGCAGACCGTCGCAATAGATGAAAGCGCGTGTAATTCTGCGCGTGGTCCTCGATGCCCGCCACCAGCACCACCGCGCCATACTCCTTCGCCGCCAGATCTGGAGCCACGCCCGCCGTATCGCGTAAACCCGCTTCCATCAGATGTTTCACGCTGCCTGCCGTGTCATAGAACGGCACTGACTTCGCCTGAGTAAGTCCCGCAAGAAACCTCCGGCACTGCGACAGCGCCACCGGATGCGACAGCACGTTGCGAACATCCTCCAGCTTGACGCCGGGCGCTGCAATCAGGTTATGGCGGATGCGCAGCAGGCTCTCGCCGTCGATGCGCACCGGATGCTCGAGCAACAGATCGTAGTGCTCCGCAACCGATCCATGCAGGCTGTTTTCGATCGGCAGGACCGCAGCATCGACGCGTTGCGACACCACGGCATCGATCACCTCAGCCGAGACACTGCACGGCACCACCTCGACCTCTCCCAACATCTCCAGGGCCGCCATGTGGCTGTTCGATCCGCGCTCCCCCTGGATCGCAATGCGGCGCAGTTCCGTTTGGTTGCCTTCAGCTTGTTCCATATCTCGATGCATCGTTCTCCTGCACTTTCATTAACATTCTCCCACCCACAGGACAACCTTGACGCTCTACCCGGCACCTTACCATAACGAACACCCATGAGGCTGTTGGCGAAACTTCAGCGTGGTTCTACTTCGATCGGAGAACACTTTTATGCTTTGGACGATCATCGTCATTCTCGTCATCCTTTGGCTTCTTGGCTTCAGCCTCCACATCGGCGGCGGACTCATCCACATTCTGCTTGTCCTCGCCGTCATCGTTCTTATCTTCAACCTGCTATCTGGACGACGCGGTCTATAAGCAGCGCTCTCTCCCAGCTACAACTTTGACACCGAATCAACCCAGACACCAAAACAATCAGACACCAGCGTCAAGCTATCCGCGACGGCTTCCCTCAAAGAAGCCGTCGCTTGATGAAAGGAATTCAGGCTATGAGCACAGCAACGGAAAACAAAATCTCGGGAAAAATCGACGAAGTCGCCGGCAAGGTCAAGCAGTCGATCGGCGAAGTCACCCACAATGACAAGGTCGCCAACGAAGGCGCTGCCCAGCAGGTGAAGGGGCAGGCCGAGCAAGCCTGGGGATCAGTGAAAGCAGCCGTCAGCGACGCAACCGCAGATGCTGGCAGGAGCGCGGACAGCGCCCGTGCACGTCACGAAAACGAGACCGGGCACAAAGCGCATGACGTCCGCGAGTCGATTACCTCGACCGCACAAAACGTCAAAGACCAGATCCAGGAAAGCATCGCCAACCACCGGGCAGAACACAGCAAATAATCAATCTATGCACGGCATCAGTAGAGGTCCGCTTCGCGCGGGCCTCTTTCTGTCTCACGTCGCTATCGTCCGTCGCTATCGTCGATGCAGCACGTCCGCCGCAACGGACACAAAGAACACCACCGAAATGATTCCGTTGAGCATAAAGAATGCGGCATTCATCCGCGTCAAATTTCGTGGGCTGATGATGGAGTGCTCATACGCCAGCAACAACACCACTAAGCACATTCCTGCCAGCGCAATCGGTCCCAGCCCAAAGATATGCACCATCACGAACAGCAGGGAGATCATCGCGAGATGCATCGTCCTCGCAATCCAGAACGCTCCTTCGAGGCCGAAGGTCGCCGGTACGCTGAACAGCCCGACCTTGCGATCATGCTCGAAGTCCTGGCACGCATAGAGGACATCGAAACCGCCGACCCACAAGATGACAATCGCCGTCAGAAGCGCAGCCCTCGGCGCAAAGGTTCCACGCACCGCAATCCACGCAGCCGCAGGTGCAATTCCCAGCGCGAGCCCGAGTACCAGATGCGACCAACGCGTGAGGCGCTTCATGTAGCTGTAGGCGAGAACGACCGCGAGGGCGAACGGCGCGCACTCCAGTGTCAACCGGTTCAGCAGCGCGGCTCCCAGCAGAAACAAGCACGACGCCACAATCGTAAAGGCCATGACAAATCCTGCAGAGAGTTGTCCAGCCGGTAAGGCCCGCATCGCTGTGCGCGGATTTGCGGCATCGAGCTTCGCATCCACAAGACGGTTGAACGCCATCGCGGCCGAGCGCGCCGCCACCATGCACAAAATGATCAGACCCAGCACCCGAAGCGTCGGCCAGCCATTCGCAGCCAGCATCGCTCCCGTGAGAGCAAAGGGCAGGGCAAAGATCGAGTGCTCCCACTTGATCATCTCCAGCGTAACGCGCGTGCTGCGAAGAACGTTTTCCATCAGGTCCTATCGTAAATTGTTGCGGGCCTTTACCGACCAAGACGCGACCCATTTTCCATGGCGTCGCAAGCTTTGCGCGGCGTCGCAGGCTCATTTCTGCGCGACTAGTGGTACCGCTTGCGGATCTTGTACACAATCGAAAATACTCCCGACTCGTCACGTGTTGCGACGATCGAGTTATTTTCATTCAGTTGATACTGCACCTGGATCAGTTGCTCCGCCGTCTCGTTCACGTTTGTAGCAAACACGAGCGTCAACTGTTTGGACAGCGGCTCCTGCACCGTGATGCGGGCCGACGAATTGCCCAGCGTACCAATGAATGCGGGGTCAATCTTCACCGACCCAGCGCCGAACAACTTGCCCACGCGGCTCGACACCGTTGCATTCAGCGCGCCGCCCAACAGCGCACTCGTCATCGGGTCCGTACCCGCCTGCACCTGCTGTTCCTGATAGAGCTGCGCCTCCTCCTGCGTCCTGCCCAGCGCCAGAAGATTGAAGATATCGGCCTCGGTCAAGGGCGGCTCCGAACGATAGGTCGGCTTCAGGTTCTCGATCGTGCCATGTACCCCAATGGTGAGGTTATAGTTCTCCACACGCGCCGTCGCATCGAGATCGATCGTGGGATCGATGCGCACCGGATTGCTGAAATAAATACTTCCGCGATCCAACTGATACTTCGTTCCAGCGTAGGTCGCGCTGCCATTGGTGATGAGAATGCGCCCAAGCACACTGGGGGCCGCCAGTGTGCCGCGGACCGACAGATTCACCGTTCCAGCCAGCTTCGCAAACGAGTTCTGAAAGTCCAATTGAGGCGCACTGATAATGTGCACATCGAGCTGAATCTTGCTCAGCGGCGAGTTAGGATCAGGCGGGGCCTGCACCCCTCCGGCCGCTGCAAACGCAGCGAAATCCATATTCGGTCCTACACCGAAGCGGGTCACCAACACATTGCCGGACAGCAGCATGGACTGCAATCCTCCCTGCAGGCGGAAGCTCGCATTCGCCGTCGCGCTGAGGTCGTTGTAGCGAATGCGGACCACATCTCCCGTGGCCGTAAGATCGGCAAACAAGCCGTTCTGGTAGGCCAGATAGCCGCCCATCTTCACTTGCCCGCCGCCGGTCATCGCGGTCAGGTCCTTCACGTCCAGCCGGTCTTCGTTGAAGACCAGGGTACCGTTCATATTGCTCAGGCCATTCGCGATTCCCTCGACCGAAAAATTCACATTCTGGAATAGAACGTTGCCAGTCAATGCCGGCTTCCTCAAGCGGCCCTCCGCCGCCATCTTGAACGTCACCTTACCCGATGCGATGAGGTCCGGATCGAACGTCTGCGCCAGCGTCATGCTGACGCTGCCATTCGCATCCAGATTGATCTTGCCTCCCTGCGGATTCGTATCTCCAAATACCACCGCAGTCCCGGACGCGCGAAGATCCGTATCTTCCCCGATTACATGCACCTGGTCGAGCGTAACCATCCCGTCGCTCAGACTGGCCCGCAGTGGCTGCACCGATTTCAACTGCACGCCCTGCAATGCCACGTCGAATTGGTTGAACTCCGCCGTGCCTGAAAGTTGCTTCGGCTTCGCTGCCGGCCCCGCAATGCTGATCGTCCCGGCAATTGTCGAGCTGCCCTTGAACGTGCCCGGCGCAAGCAGCGTAATCAGGTTCGCAATATTCAATCCGGTCAGCTTCAGCGTCGCCTGCGTCTGCAAGTCGCCCAGCAGCGACGTCTGCCCACTGGCATTCACCTGCGCTCCAACCATGGTCGAGTGCATCTCGTAGGACAGGTTTGAGCCGACGCTGTTCGCTGTCGCATTCAACTCACCCAGCGGCTTGCCCCGCATCGCAATCTTCGCCAGCGTAAGGGTTGCATGAAGATCCGGCTTCTCAAACGTTCCATTCGCACTCGCCGAGAACGAAAGCAAAGCATCCGCATCAGGACTCGCCTTGCGTATGGTATCGAACTTCGATAGCAACAAATTACTACCGCTGAAATGCACCGCGATCTGCTTGCTGCCAAGGTTGTAACCGCCGCTGCCAGTGATCGAAAGTCCATGCGCCGCAAGCAGCACCCTGGTCGCATGCAACTGCTGTCCCTGCGCCGTCATGTCGACCGAAATTACCTGGTAACTCTCTCCGTATGCGACGCCATTGGTAAGCGTCGCAATGCCGCCACCGTCCAGGTTCCCTATCGTACCGGTTGCGTGCGCGTCGAGATTCACCGTTCCCGTCACCGGAAACTTCTGCTGCTGCCCTGCGATGTCCAACAGGTCCGCAGCCTGCGCATCCGCGAGCTTGACCGAGGCATCGATGGCCAGATTCTGATCCCACGGATACGTCGCGACGCCATGCACCATCAACCGGTGCGGGCGGAACATCCCAGCTACATTCATCACCGCGGTTCCCCGCGTGATGGTTGAAGAGGCTACTGCCAGACCCTCATTCGGCGAATACTCTCCATCACCGACCACGGAATCGATATGGGCGTCCCCAAGCGTGCCCAACTGCAGCGCAATGTCATTCGCCACAAGGTGTCCCTTCGCATCGAGATCGGCGATGGGTCCGCTGGTCGTTCCGGTGAAGTCCATCGTCCCGTGCAGCGAGACAGGAATCGCCGCTCGGCCCTTTTTCCCGAAGGCCTCAAAGTCCAGGGTCGTCAGCAACTGATCGAACTCGCCCAGGTCCCTCGTGTGCAGATTCACATGGAGATTGGTCAGCGGATCACCAAGGTTCACGCCGAGAACGCCGCTCCCAACGAGCGAACTCTGCGGCGACTGGAACGTGAGGTGAGCGATGTTCACGACCTCCACACGACCGTCGTAGTGAGCCTGCATCTCGCCCGTCACCGGCACGTTCGACAGCGCAGTGCGACGGACCACCCCGGTTGGCGCGAGGGTCAGATCCGATTGCACCTGGACCGTGTCGGCAACCTTCTCGATCGGGCCATTCCATTGCACCGTCGTCGGCCCGCTGATCGACGTATCAAAGCCGAGATCACCATAGTTCGGGGACGCCGTACTATCCATGATCGAGCGCAACGGCAGATGATCGATCGTCACCGTGAGGTACGAATACGGGTATTGCGACAACGCCGGTTGCTCCGATGGCCGAAGCTTAACCGGTGCTCTCGCACCCAGGCTCTTCGCTCCCACGTTGGCTGTCGTCTCCGCTGCAACGGCCGTCGCAGAACTCGCCGCGGTATCCATCGCACTTCCGTCCGGGCCATTCACGATCCTCAGCTCGCCACTCGCTCCCCCGCCACCGGGGACACGTCCGGTCATCTCCGTAAGCAGCACCACCCTTGGCGTAATGTGCAGGTGTGCTCCGCCGTCGATACCCTGCACGCGCACAAACGGATTGTGATATGCGGCTTTGTGCACCTTCATCGATCCAACCAGCACGTACGCCTCAGTACAGTCCGAATCAGACGGCGGCGTCTTCACGTTTGGAGCAACGTGCGCCTTCTTGTGTCGTTGCCAGAAGTGCGGATTCTTCGGCACAACCTGCGGCGTCACGCTGCAGTTGTGCCCATGCAGAGTCACGTCCATCGTCCCGGCATCCAGCCCATCCACATTGGTCAGATAGCTCAACTGCTTCAACTCCACGTTGCCGGATAGAGCCATCTGCCACTCTGGCTTGGCGAAGTGCTGCAGCTCCGCTGTCGCCGAAAGATGCGTTGCTCCTGCCCCTGAAGCATCCGGCGCTCCGCTCCAGAAATCGAGAGTCCGCAGCGCCACCATGTCGCGTCCCATCTCCGCCGTCAGATGCAGCTTCGACTTCACCTCTGGCTGCGCATCCATCTTCGTGCGAAGGTCCGCAAGATCCACCGTCGCACCGTAGCGGTCTGTCTTCCTGAGGTACTCGAGGTGGGCGCTTAGATCGTTCGCTGTCAAATCAAACGGAATCGCCTTGTCATTCAGCAACGCAAGGCCATCGACCAGCTCGACCTTCCTTGCCTGCAGATTCAGCAGCGTGTCCTCAATCGAGGTGCTGCTGGTGTTGGGCCGCTTCGGCGTTGGCTGATTCGTCTTCCCATCCTTATCGACGATCAGATGAATCCGCGGCTGATCCGCCCGCAGATACCGCAGGCTGATCCGCGACTGCGGCCCGAGCCCTCGAATGTGCGCGAGCACCATGTTCAGGTGCAGCCGAAGAATGACCTTCGCCGCCGAAAGATAGGGCATCTGTCCCGGCGCTTCCGTCCCGTGGATGACGAGCCCATCCACCTCGATCGCAAGACGCCACGGGTTGAAGGAGAGATGCTTCAGCTCCACACGTCCGCCGGTTGCGTTCTCGAGTACGCTCACCACCTCGCCGCCCACGCGCTGCTGGAAGTCCGTGGTCGTCGCGTACCACGAAATTCCCGCGGTCAGAAGGATTAGCAGCGCCAGCAGAGATCCAAATACATAAGCCAACGTGCGCAGACCCGTGCGGGGCTTCTTCGGAGCAGGCGACTTCACCGGGGCCTGCGGGGTGCTCGGCTCAAGCGGCCTACCGTCGTCTGGGTTTGCCGTTATCTTGTCGCTCATGGCGCCCCCTGTCCCGGTTGCAGGACCACCACACTACCCTGCGCGCGCAGACTATCCAGCCAGTCGCCAAGCAAGCTCGAAACCTGTTGCTGTAGCAGTACCTCCTGGATGCGGCTTGCGATCGTCTGCACCGGAGGTGGTGTCACGTGCTTCGCCGCATACTGAGGCAGCATCGTCTCGTTGTAGTACTTGTCGATCTCCTGCTGCGAGATTTTAATTCCCATGCGGAAGCGAAGTTCGATGAACTGCAGCACATCCATCCGATCGCGCCACAGCTTCGTCAAGCTCTGTTGCGTAAAGCCCTGCGTCGCGAGAAAGCGGTCCCAACCGGCCTGAGTCTCGCAATGATATTCCTTACAGGACGGCAGAGACTTGCGCAGGGCATCCAGGTCTTTTGCCGCTGCCTGCAGGCTAATTTGATTGCCCGGCTGCAACCGCGCCTGCTGCAGGATCAATTCTCGATTGATAAGCCGCGCCACAGCCTTGTCGCGATCATAGGGCCCGCTGGCCTCGCCATACGGCAGCAGTGCTGCAAACCTGCGCTCCTGATCGACATCGCCATCGAGGATCAACGCCCCATTCACGATCGCAACGATGCGATCGATCTGCGTACCCTGCACGGCTGGCATCCCTGGCAGTGCAGGCTCCACAATCGTCGTCGGCGAGGCGTGCGACTTCGCAGCCGATGCGGGCGCACTCGCAATCGCCGCCGGCACCGGTGGCGCGGGGGTCGCAGGTGCAACCGGCATAGGGATCGTGCTCTGCGTGGTCTGCGCGTACACCGGCCCCATCCTCCCCAACAGCGTTACGCCCAGCAACAACACACCGGGCAGCGCCAGCCTGTGGCCGCTGAGCCTCCGAATGTTTCCGTGCTGTGTCCCGCGTCTCGTCATCGCTAGAAGCTCTGCCCAATGCTGAAAAAGAAGTTGAAGTGATTCGCTTGTCCCACATAGGGCGGTCCGCCCACATAGAAGTTCGCGGCCTGGCCACTATAGTCGTTGAAAACCGGATAGATCGGGGGATTCAGATTGTAGCTGAAGTCCAGCCGGATGGGCCCCACCGGCGTTGCATACCGTACCCCGAGGCCCACGGCGTGCGAGTAGTAATTGAAGTTGCACGTTCCGACCGCATTGGACTGCTTTTCGGCCTGCGTACTCCCAGGCGTTCCCGCCGGTATGGTCAGGTTTCTGCACGCTGACTCATTCGGCTGATGAAAATTCCTGATGCTCTTGAACATGTCGCCGGGATACTCAAACGCGTTTCCCATGTCATGGAAGAGCACGAAGGAGATGCTGTCTCCTACCAGCGGAAGCGTGGGCGGAGGCAGGCGCAACTCGAACGTGTTGACCACCACCGCGGAGCCGCCCACTGGAAACCCTGTGGTGAGATCGCGCGGCCCGGCGTTGTTGATTCCGAATCCGCGATGCGACGTCGCTCCACCTGCATACAACCGCTCCGGCAGCGGGACGGCGTTGCAGGTCGGATTAGTCTCCAGCAGCGTTCCAGAGCAAGCCGTCGAGGTCACACCTATCTGGTTGCCCGCGTTGTAGGCGTTCGGATTGGGCCCCCACGACTGCTCAAATCCCACGCGCAGATTGCGCGCGAACACATACTTCCGCTTCCCGAACGTGTAGTACGTCGACTGCGAGATATCCACCTTGTTGAAGTCCGTCCCTGATCCAAACTTGGACGTGGCCACAAATTCCTGCAATGAAAAATACTGACCCTTGCCCGCATTCAACGGGCTGGGATCGCGCGTGTCGTGGAAGTAGGTGATCTGCGGCCCTCCCACGATCACCGGCTCCGACAATTGCGGAATGAGGTTTGGCGTAATCTCCACCGAGGCCGGATTCACGGATACGCGACGATATTCAAAGTCGTAGATGAACGTGTCCGCACGCTTCACCTTCTGCGTTATGCGCACATCCCCCTGCAGGGTCGAGGATGCAAACGTTGCGATGTTCTGCACGTTCGAATAGCCTCCTGAGATCGCTCCCGTAAGATTGCGTTTGCCGAACAATTGCGGCACGTTGAAGCTTAGCGTCGCCACCTCTTCGAGCAAACCGTACGACGAGTGCAGCGTCAGCGAATCCTGCGTTCCACGCAGGTTGATCCTCGCCACATCCAGGGAAACCCGTGGGCTCACACCCGCCTGGCCATTCTGCGCCGCAGTCGCTCCGCGCGTCTGACCGGTCGTAATGGACGGCGTCCCTGTCTGCGCTTCGAAGCCAAAACCGTACGTCACATCCCAGCGCTTCGCCTCCGTCAACTGCATCAGAACATTCTTGTCGGGCGCATTGCCCATCGGGTCCTGCACGACTGCATTCACCTCGCTGAACAGCGCGAGGTTATAGAGGTTCCTTTGCGTCTGCAGCAACGCCGTCTGGTCCAGCGGGTCGCCTGCATGCACCAGGACCTGACTTTCCACCACCTTGGGCCGCACATGTACGAGCCCCGATAGAAGCACCTGGTCAACGAACACCTGCTGCCCTTCCGTCACCCGTAGAGCAACGTCTGTCCTGGTCGGATCCTCGTCCGATACACCCTGGCCGATTTCAATTCGAGCATGATCGAATCCGTGGGCGAGATAGTAGCTGAGAATCTCATCGCGGTCTCCCGAGAGCGTAATCAGGGAGAACGGCTGGCCCGACTGCGAACTCAGCAGCGAGCGCACGGCCTTCTCCCGCTCAGGCGCCACTCCCGTCAATTGCACGTTGCCAAACTTCTGCTGCTGCCCCTCATCGACCTTGAACGTCACCTGGATGCGAGCCCGCTTCAGCGCCGAGCCGCTTGGCGTGTTGTCCGTGTCAGTCACGGTCGACGTTACCTTCACCTGGCTGAATCCATTGGCCCGGTAAATCGACTGGATTGAATTCACATCGTCTTCCACCAACTGCGCGCTGTAACGCCCGCTGCGCTGATAGGCGTCCGCCTTCTTGACCCGCAGCAGGTCCTCGAGCGTACTCCGGTCGAAGTACTTGTTCCCCACGATATTCACGGCCATCACCTTGTGCAGCCTCCCCGTAACGACGGTGTAGAGCACCTCTACGTGACCCGTTCCCTTGCCGATCAACTGCACCTTATCGGTTACGTCGAAGTAACCCTTCTGCTGCATGTAATCCTTGATATTGAATGCGCCCTCATTGAGCAGATCGTTATCCACCGCACCCTCTTCGTACACAGGGACCAGCAGCTTGGTGCGTGACTTCGACAGCCTGGCACCGTTCACCACTACCTTCACCAACGGCCCCTGGTTGGCGGAAAAATCGTAATCGACCTGCTGCCGCGGCACCGCATACGTGGACTTCTGCAGGCTGATCGTTCCCTCCAGATGGTCCTGTTTCTGGTAGTACGACCGCACCCCCGACAACGCATTGCTGGTCGTTTCGTGCGTTACCTTTTCAATGCAGGTCTTACCGACCAGAAAATGGAAACCGGTCGTCAGCCACCCGCAATCCATGTGCGCCTTATCGCGGAATGTTTCATTATCGATCCCAGGGTCTGGCCCTCCCACCACAACCTTGCCGATCCTCGCCTGCGGCCCGAGACTCACCGTGAACGTCGCATTCACCTGGTGCCCCACCGTATCGACTGTCGTCGTCTCCGACACCTTGGGTACAAAAAATCCATTCTCCGCGAGCGACTCCTTCACGGCTTCCACCGCGGTCGGTATTGCAGGATCCGTATAGGCCACGCCGGGATCGAGCCGTGTGGCAAACTCCAGTTGGGATGTCAGCAACTCCTGCTTCACGCCAAGGATGGTCACGCGTCCGATAAAGTAGCGCGGTTCGCCTGCAAACACCAGCGTCATTCCCTTTGCCGAAGGCTCTGAATACACGCTGATATTCCGGTATCGCCCCGTGGCAAATAAACGACTTTCGTCAGCACGGACTTTATCCGGATCAAGGGGCTCCCCGGCCTTCTGCTCCAGCTCAGAGAAAATCGCGTCGTGCGCGCTGAAGGACACACCTTCAAATCGAACCGCCGTCACCAGGGTTCCAGCCTTTGACCAAACCGTTTCCTGCAATGCAGAGAGCGCATTCGCAATCGTCAACGCCTGCGCTTTTGGAGCGTTTGCATTCACGCTCCCACGCGAAAGTTCCGCCTTGTGCAGGTCCTGCGCGCACGCCACACCTACCGCGCAGCACAACAGCACCACACCCAGAAGACGCGGCAGCCTGCAACATGGCTTCATCTCGCGCTCGCTCAGCCACTCGCTCCGCGCCACCGCCGCTTTCCTCTCAAGCTTCAAATTCGAAAGCCGCAATCTCTCTTCAATCGATATACCGCCGCGCAGATATCTATGCAGCCCCAGACAGTCAGGCCTTCTGCGATCGCGTCCACGTATCATTTTACAGATGCACTTAGCCCTTGGCGGGTTCGCTGCAACATGCCCGACCCCCNNAGCCGATCCCAGAGCCGCGAACAGCGCTCCGGATCATCTTGCGCTCCCCATCTCCGACCGCGAACGCTACTCCCGCCAGGTACTCTTCGCCGGCATCGGTGAAGCGGGCCAGGAGCTGCTGCGCCACGCGCACGTCGCCATCGTCGGCGTCGGAGCGACCGGCGCGGCTACGGCAGGGCTGCTGGCACGTGCCGGCGTCGGCCACCTCACGCTTATCGACCGCGACTTCGTCGAGCCCTCCAACCTGCAGCGCCAGATGCTTTTCGACGAAGAGGACGCGCGCACTGCGCTTCCCAAGGCCGAAGCTGCTCGCCGCCATCTGGCCCGCATCAACTCGGGCGTAGCGGTCACCGCGCACATCGCCGACCTCGTCCCGCAGAACGCCGCCGACCTTCTCTCGGGCGCCGACATCCTCCTCGATTGCACGGACAACTTCGAGACCCGCTACCTGATCAACGACCTTTGTGTCCGCGACAGGCGCCCCTGGATCTATACCGCCGCGGTCGGTGCCTACGCCGCGACCATGAATATTCTGCCCCGCGGCATCACCACCGGCGAACCCACGGCCTGCCTCGCCTGCATCTTCCCATCGGCTCCCTCCGGCAACCTCGAAACCTGCGATACGGCCGGCATTCTTTCTACCGCCGTGAATCCTCGCCGCCTCGCTCCAGGTCACCGAAGCCCTCAAGTTCCTGACGCAGCAGGCCCAACTCATGCGTCGCTCGCTGCTCTCCTTTGACCTCTGGACGGGCGATCGCTCGGAGATTTCGACCTCCAGGCCTCGCGCCGATTGCGAAGTTTGCGGCGACCGTATCTTCCGTGCGCTCTCTGGCGACCAGCGTCCTCACATCACCCTCTGCGGACGCAACTCGGTTCAGATCCACGAGCACCACCGCCCGCTGGACCTGCTCGCCCTGCGCCAACGCCTGGCACCTCTGGGTGACGTCCGAGCCAACGGCCTGCTACTCCGATTCGATTATCCGCCCTACACTCTGACGGTGTTCCCTGACGGCCGTGCACTCATCCAGGGCACTACGGACGTTGGCCTGGCGCGAGCGCTTTATGCACGTTTCCTGGGCAGCTGACGCGTCCTTTGCACACGCTTTAACTCATGCTTTCCCTGCGACTTGCTGTTACTCTCTGATGACCGGACAACCTCTCGGGCCAAACCTCAGTCCAAGCTCTTGAAACCTTAACCATCGCGCTGCGTTACGGAGATACTCTCCGAATCCCCACGTCGTTCGATTCGAGGACCAAGAGTGGACAAAGCAACTATGGAGCTTCAAGGCGTACCCAGTATGCAGACGAAACCGAACCCCGGCTTTTTCAAGCGGAACCCTCCTATCGCCGGTGAATCGGAAGCTATCGAGCAGGCCAAGAGCGGCGACGCTGAGGCTTTTTCGAAGCTTTACGCCTTACATAAGCGCCGCGTGTATACCCTCTGTCTTCGCATGCTTGGCAACGTATCCGAAGCCGAAGACATGACCCAGGAGGCCTTCCTCCACCTTTTCCGGAAGATCGGCAGCTTTCGCGGCGAGAGCGCCTTCTCCACCTGGCTGCACCGCCTGACGGTCAATCTGGTCCTGATGCACCTGCGCAAGAAGGGGCTCCAACTCGTCTCGCTCGAAGAGACCATCAATCCGTCCGAGGAGGACGCTCCGCGGCGCGACTTCGGCTCGCGCGACACCATGCTGGCGGGGTCAGTTGATCGCGTCGCACTGGAACGCGCCGTCGCTTCTCTTCCACCGGGCTATCGGATGGTCTTCGTGCTGCACGATGTTGAGGGCTTCGAGCATAATGAGATTGCCGCGATGCTGGAATGTTCGACTGGAAACAGTAAATCTCAGCTACACAAGGCTCGCCTGAAGCTGCGTGAGCTTCTGCGTAATCCGCAGAATCTTCCTCCGCTCAAAGGTTTGTCGGAGCCCGTAGGCCAGAAAGGGGTGGGACGTTGAAAGACATCGCCACAGCTAACCTCGACAACATGACCCCCGCCCAGTTCGAGGAATACCTGCCGGAACTCTTTGAGGCCGGTGGCGGCAAGATCAGCGAAAATCCGCGCTTCAGGAATTTCTTCAAAGCCAATCCGAACTGCGCCGCCCTGGTCAGCGATCTCGAGACCATCGCCGAGCAAGCCAAAAGCCTGTTCGAACCCACGCATGAGCCGAGTGACTCGGTCTGGTCCAACATCGCCAGCAAACTCCAGGACGGTGCTGGCAAGGAAGATCGGGACAGCTAACTCACTCGGAAGCCAGCCTGAAGACTGAAGATAGCGTCCAGCGAGCTGACGACGTGGTGAACATGGCGTTGTGCCGGAACATATTCGTTGTTCCGGCGACCGAATGTCTCCATTAACGCTGTCTCCAAACTTTTTTCAGGGCCCGTACAACCTTTTCGACGGTCTCAGGCATCCTCAGTGCTGAACCGAAAGTTGAATCATTGTCAGCGGAGCCAAACGAACGCGCGCAAGCTGAAGAGGCCTTACTCAAGGCGGGTGCGCTTCAGCACGCCATTTTCAATAGCGCCAATTTCTCGTATATCGCCACGGACGCGCAGGGCGTCATTCAGATCTTCAACGTCGGCGCCGAGCGAATGCTGGGCTACACCGCCGCCGAAGTCCTCAACACGATCACCCCAGCCGACATCTCCGATCCACAAGAAGTGATCGCACGCGCGGCGGAGTTGAGTCTGGAGCTCGGAACCGCGATCACGCCCGGCTTTGAAGCCCTGGTCTTCAAGGCCTCCCGCGGGATCGAAGACATCTACGAACTGACCTACATCCGCAAGGATGGCAGTCGATTCCCAGCCGTGGTGTCAGTGACGGCGCTGCGCGACGCGCAGAACACGATCATCGGCTACCTGCTGATTGGCACCGACAACACGGCTCGCAAGCTGGCGGAAGAGGCGCTGCTCCANNTCAAGTATTGCCACGGACGCGCAGGGCGTCATTCAGATCTTCAACGTCGGCGCCGAGCGAATGCTGGGCTACACCGCCGCCGAAGTGATGAACAAGATCACGCCCGCCGACATCTCCGATCCGCAGGAAGTGATCGCACGTGCGGCGGAGTTGAGTCTGGAGCTCGGAACCGCGATCACGCCCGGCTTTGAAGCGCTGGTCTTCAAGGCCTCCCGCGGGATCGAAGACATCTACGAGCTCACCTACATCCGCAAGGATGGCAGTCGATTCCCAGCCGTGGTGTCGGTCACGGC
>DHWW01000017.1 GCA_002413385.1 Granulicella sp. UBA5172 | reverse complement strand
GCCCAGTCCATCACCAACGCCCTCGCCAGCTATCTCCATTCCCTCGGCGGCCGCATCCTCCTCAACGCCGAAGTTCACCAACTCGCCGACCTCCCGCCCGCCGACGCCACCCTCTTCGACACCAGCGTCGACACCCTCCAGCACATCGCCGGCGCCGCCCTCACGCCCGCCTACCGCTCCAGCCTCAGCCGCTTTCGCCCCGGCCCCGGCATCTTCAAGCTCGACTTCGCCCTCAGCCAGCCCATCCCCTGGCGCCCCCCCGAGTGTCTCCGTGCCGCCACCGTCCACCTCGGCGGAACCCTCCCCGAAATCGCCCGCTCCGAGCACGACGCCTTCTACGGCCGCCACAACAACAACCCCTACGTCCTGCTCGTCCAACCCAGCCTCTTCGATCCCACTCGCGCGCCCGAAGGCAAACACACCGCCTGGGCCTACTGCCACACCCCCACCGGCTCCACCGTCGATCTCACCGGCGTCATCGAAAACCAGATCGAGCGTTTCGCCCCCGGCTTCCGCGACTGCGTTCTCGCCCGTCGTGCCAGCAACGCCGAAGCCCTCGCCGCATGGAACCCCAACCTCCTCGGCGGCGACATCTCCGGTGGCGCGATGACCCTCAGCCAACTCCTCTTCCGCCCCACCCCCCGCGGCTATCGCACCAGCAACCCCAGCCTGTACCTCTGCAGCTCCTCCACGCCCCCCGGCGGCGGAGTCCACGGCATGTGCGGCCACCTCGCCGCCCTGGCCGCCTATCGCGACCTCGCGCGCCCGTCATGACTCATTGACTACCGCGCTACCGATCCACCGCACGAAAGAATCTAGCCACTCCATCCTCACCTCAAACACCAACGCCCGCGAGTGATCGCGGGCGTTGACATTTGGAACAGGGGTGAACTTAAGCGGAAGGTGCTTCTGGGGCTTCTGGAGCAACCACCGGAGCCGCTGCAGCCGTCGGCACAACCGGTTTGACCTTAGGCGCTGCAGGGGGCATCTGGATCTCAGGCTTCTTCGTCGGAGCCAGGATCGCATGCAGCGTCGTGCCTTCCATGCGAGGCATGAACTCCACCGTTCCCGCCTCGCCGATATCCATGATCAGCCGATTGATAATCTTGTAACCCAGATCGCGATGCGCCATCTGCCGGCCCTTGAAGCGCAGGCTGGCCTTCACCTTATCGCCATCGCCGAGGAATCGCACAGCCTGGTTCTTCTTGGTCTGGTAATCGTGCTCGTCCACCGTGACCGAGAACTTCACCTCTTTGATCACAATGACCTTCTGCTTCTTGCGCGCAGCCCGGTCGCTCTTGTCCTTCTCGTAGAGGTACTTGCCGTAGTCCTGAATCTTGCAGACCGGCGGTGCCGCGTTGGGCGAGATCTCGACGAGATCCAGCATCTTTTCGCGGGCCATCTTCAGGGCCTCGAACGGTGCCATCACGCCAAGCTGCTCACCGTTCTCGTCGATGACGCGTACTTCGCGCGCTCGAATGCGTTCGTTGGTGCGGATAAAAGACTTAACGGAGCGTTTATCTAACGGTGGAATATTCAGCCTCCACGGCTCACTCTCTCAGCGGCCATGTTTTCAGGGGATTGTTGGATAGTCCGCACGATTACAGCGGAAACCGAAGCACTCGCGAGTATAGCACTCGCGGAGCACGACTATATGTCACACAGGACACACGGCTGGGGTTTTTGCCCCGCTGACGCTATTATACCGAGTTGAGCCCGCAGTCCCATCGCAATCAGGCTGCCCTTGCTCCATGCTCCTGCCTGCATCGGCACATTCCGGCGCTTCAACCTCCAGATCAGCCTCCGCGATAAACTGCGCGGTTACACTACTGATTTGGCCCTTGACCGATGTCCACTCTCCAGATCCTCAGCACGCTGATCGCGATTGCAGCCCTCTTCGGCTGGGTGAGTTCGCGCTGGCTGAAGCTTCCCCTGACCATCGGCAGCGTCCTCCTGACGGTCCTCTTTTCCCTGCTGCTGGAGGCGATTAGCGCACAAGTGCCGGGCCTCCACTCCTGGGCCATTCACCTCGTCAACCAGATCAACTTCGAAACCCTCATCCTCCACGGCATGCTGCCCATGCTCCTCTTTGCCGGAGCCTTCCTCCTCGACCTCCAGTACGTCGTCCAGGAGCGCCTCGTCATCGCACTCCTCTCCGTTGTCGGCACCCTCCTCTCCACAGCCGCGGTCGCCGGCCTCATGTGGGTCGCCCTCTTCGCCCTGGGCATGCATCCCCACTGGCTGGCCTGCTTCTTCTTCGGAGCGCTCATCTCCCCAACAGACCCCATCGCCGTGCTGGAGATGCTCAAGCGCGTTGGCGCCCCAAAGCATCTCCAGGCCCAACTCGCCGGCGAATCACTCTTCAACGACGGCATCGGCGCGGTCATTTTTCTCACTCTCCTCGGAGCCTCTCGTGGCGTCACTCCTACAGCCCTCTCCATCGGCTGGATATTTCTTCTGGAAGTCGGAGGAGGCGTTCTCCTCGGCGTTCTCTGCGCCCGCCTCACTTCGTTCCTGATGGCGATGGTTGCGTCCTACCAGGTCGAGATCCTCCTCACCCTTTCCCTGGCTCTCGGCGGCTATGCGTTGGCCGAGACGCTGCATCTTTCCGCTCCGCTGGAGGCAGTCGTCGCAGGCATTGCCCTCCGCCAGTTCAATCTCCACCGCACCAGCCACGCCATCTCGCATGAGAGCATCGACCGCTTCTGGGAGGTCATCGACGAGATCCAGAATGCCGTCCTCTTCGTGCTGCTGGGCCTCGAAGTCCTCTCCATCTCCTTCGGCCGCCAGGTCGTCGCCTCTGGCCTCATCGCCATCGCAGTCGTCCTCGCCGTCCGCCTCGGCGTGGTCGCACTGGTGCTCGGAATGATCCGTGCCTTCCGCCAGCAACACCGCTCCTCCCTTGCAGCCTTGAGCTGGGGAGGTCTTCGCGGCGGCCTCGGACTCGCCCTCGCCTTCGCCGTCCCCGTCTCCGACGCTAACCGCTGGATTCTCCCCACCACCTACATCGTCGTAGTCTTCTCCATCGTCGTTCAGGGCTGGTCGATGGATCTCTTCCTCCGCAAGTTCCGCCCAGTCACGAGCCCCACCCTGACCCCGCAATAATCTTCAGGCTACGCAGCATGACGCCGCACGCCAGCACCTCCCGCGTCAGGCTGCGACCATTTTGGGTTAGGCTGTAGTTTGTGAATTCAGCTGTGCGAGCGACGGACATCAAACTCCCGCCGTCCGCGCAGGACTCCAGGAGAGATTCCCTTGGCTAAGCGCCGCGTTCTGCTCGTCGATGATGAAGTGTCCGTGCTCCTCACCATGAAAGCGATCCTCGAGATCACTGGCTTCGAGGTCGATACCGCCGCCAGCGCCCGCGAGGCCAGGTCCAAACTCAAGCTGCGTGAATACCAGATGGTCATCACCGACATGCGCATGGAAAGCGACGCCGCAGGCCGCGATGTGATCCACGCTGCCCGCACCGCTCCCTACCATCCCGCCGTCGCCCTCCTCACCGCCTTCCCCGAAGACGACTGGGCCGATATGGGCGCCGACAAGATGCTCGTCAAGCCCATGCAGACAGGCGTTTTACTCAAGCAGATTGAAAAGCTCCTCGACACCCATGCTGCCAAGCTGCAACGCCTGGCAAACTCCGCCGCAGCACCCGCGCCATCCAAAGTCGATGCACCGAAGCCTGCCAAAAAAGCTCCCGCGAAAAAGTCGGCAGCCAAACCCCTCGCAGCCAAGAAGCTCCCATCCAAAGCTCCCATCGCCCGCAAAAAAGTAGCAACAAAAAAACGCAAGCGCTAAACCACTCGCTAGAGAATCACTCCCACGGGCGTACAGCAAAGATCCGTCNNAAACGGCTTTATCGTTTGGCGTAGCGGAGAGACCTGCAGTTTGTTCGCGCCGGAACGCTGCACACTGATCAGGAATTTGCTCTAGCCAGGAATCTGCACTAGCTCAGGGGCGGATACATCACACCCGTCAGTTCTTCCGACACCGTCCACAGCCGCTGCCCAACCGCCTGATCCAGCGCATGCGGCTTCGGCTTCACCACCACCGGCGACCCCTTCATCTCCATGAATCCATCGGGCCCGATATACTCCCCGCCGCGCGCCTCCGGGCTGGTCGCCGCATACAGCGTCGGCAACGCGCCAGCCGCATCCGGCTGCATAATCACCGGTGCAAGCAGCTTCAAGACCATCGCCTTGGGTCCATTCGATCCCGGCCCATTCGCGATAATATTCGTGACCGAAACTCCCGGGTGCACCGGCATGCTCAACAGCTTGCTGTGCGCTGCAACGGCCAGCCGGTTCAACTCGTTCGCAAACAAAATATTCGCCAGCTTCGACTCGCCATAGGCGTCCCACGGCTTGTAACTGCGCTCGCTCTGCAGATTGTTAAAATCAATCTTCCCGTTGCGGTGCGCCAGCGAAGCCACGGTCACAACTCGCGGCGCCGGAGCCGCCAGCAGCTGCGGCATCAGCAGCCCTGTCAGCGCAAAATGCCCCAAATGGTTCGTGCCAAACTGGCGCTCAAAGCCGTCCGCCGTCAGCTCCCGCTTCGGCAGCGCCATCACGCCCGCGTTGTTGATCAGCAGATCCAGCGCAATCCCCCGCGCCGCGAATGCCGCCGCAAACCCACGGATCGACGCCAGCGACGCCATGTCCAGCTCAACCAGTTCCGCCGAAGCGCCCGGCGTCTCGCGCAGCAAACGATCCAGCGCCGCCTGCCCTTTCTCATAATTCCGGCAGCCCAGCAACACATGGGCTCCGTGCCGCGCGAGCTCCAACGCGGCCCTGTAACCAATTCCGCTATTAGCACCCGTGATAAGGGCCGTCCTGCCTGCCTGCGATGGAATCTGCCCTGCCGCCCACTTCGATCCAGCCACGTTCGATGCTGACATTGTGCTTGTCTCCGTTGATCCCCGGCGTTGCAGCCTTGACCGATCCTACCAGCCGACATGCCAGAAGTAGCTCGATTATGCTATACACAACCTGCAAACATACTCTCGTGACACTGTGCTCACCTCGTCCAATTGAGGTGGCGCTGGTAAACATGAGGCTGTACCTTTACAATCAAACCGCACGGCCTCAGGTAGTATTTCGGGAACTTAGCCCTTTCGTGGGCACGGGCGATGCTTTTAAAAATGGGAAGGGTTCACTGATGAAACTTAGCGCACGAATGACGGCAAGCGCAGCGCTTCTGCTGATGCTGGCAAGCACGGTCGGATGCAACAAACTTAAAGCACGCGACCAACTCGTAAAAGGCATCGAAGCATTCAAGTCCGGCAAGTATGAAGAGGCCGTGGATTTCTTCCAGAAGTCCGTGGCACTCAATCCAAACGACCCGACGTGCAGACTCTACCTGGCCACCGCCTACAGCTACGAGGTTGTTCCAGACCTCGATACGCCTGAGAACATGGCGATCGCGAAGAAGGCCATCGACGGCTTCAATGCGGTTCTCGCAAATAATCCCAACGATCTCGATGCCCTGCGTCAGGTAGCTTCGATTCATCGCAACATCAAGCAGTACAAACAGGCCAAGGTGGACGAGACGAAGATCCTCGCCCTCGACCCACAGGACTCTGAAGCCAACTACACCATCGGCTCGATCGACTGGAATCTGGCTTACAAAAATGCTACCGACATCCTCGCCGCCGCCGGACTCAAGGATGATGGCCAGGGTAACGTGAAGAAGCCCAAGGCTGTCTGCGAGCAACTGGTTGCTGCCAACTCTGACCTGATCAATGAAGGCATGAAGTATCTTCAGCAGGCCATTGCCATTAATCCTACGTACGACGCTGCAATGGAATACCTGCAGTTGACCTATCGCCGCAAGGCTGACCTCGAGTGTGGCGACGATGCTGCTCGCAAGGCCGATCTCGCGCAAGCCGATGAGTGGGTCCAGAAGGCTATGGGCGCTCGCAAGGCCAACGAAGCTGCCAAGGAAAAGCGCGCTGAACACGGCGGAATCACACCGCAGTAAGCCTCGCTTAGGCAACTCAACCTGATCCAAACGAAGGAGGCCTCCCAACCGGGAGGCCTCCTTCGTTTGCTGCGGATCAAGTTTGCCGTGGATCAGATCTTCGCGACGCTACGCGCCGGCAACTCCTCGAACCCCTCACCCCCCAAAATCGCTGCGAGGATCTCCAGCCCATCGATCAGCCGTGGCCCCGGCCGCGAAAAGTACGACGTCCCATCCACCGCATACACCTCTCCGCTCCGCACAGCGGACAGCGTCGCCCACTCTGGCGGCAGCGCCATCGCTCGAAACTGGGCAACCGTCTCCTCCAAATGAAACCCGCACGGCATCAGCACGATCACCTCCGGATCCACGGCCACCACCTGCTCCCACGCAATCCGCACGCTCTTCTCCCCCGCCCTGGCGAGCACCGCCTCGCCCCCAGCCAGCGCCACCATCTCTGGAATCCAGTGTCCTCCCTGATAGAGCGGATCGAGCCACTCCACGCAAAGCACACGCGGTTTGGGTCTTCCGGCTGCCAGCACATTCTCCCGCACCCGCCTGACGCGCGCCCGCAGCGCCGCTGTGAGCCTCCGTGCCACATCATGACGCCCAACAGCCTCTCCCACCGTCTCGATGTCGCCAAGGACGTCTGAGAGCGAATGCGGCGACAGCGAGACCACCCGCGGCGGCGCCGCCAGCTGGCTCAGTTCACGCGCCAGCGAAGGTGTGCTAATCGCACAGACTCTGCAAAGGTCCTGCGCCACAATCAGGTCCGGCGACAACGTCTCCAGCAGCTCCCAGTCCACAAAATAAAGACTTCCCCCAGCAGCGGCCGTCTCTCGGACCACATCGTCGATCTCCCGCGGTGTCAGCCCACTCTGCATCGCCGAGTGCACCACGACAGCCTTCCCCGCAGCCTCCGCCGGATCATCGCACTCGAACGTCACCCCAACCACCTCATCGCCCATCCCCAGGGCAAACAGTATCTCGGTCGCGGAAGGCAAAAACGAACAGATCTTCATCGAGTTCCAGCTTAGCCGATCAGCCAGCCACCTACGCTCTCTGCCGCCCAATGGGTAGAACACGTCATCCACATCCCCCCAATCCCACGAGCTCCTCTTGCCCATCCTCGAAGTAGTCCCCCTCCAACTCCTCGCCTACCCCATAGCCGTCCGCCGAGGCTGCGACGTAGACCAACCCCGAAACCTCGCGAAGAATGTGACGGTGGAATAAATAGGCTAAGTAACGATATGTGATTAGAATTGTCGCACTATGAATCCAACCCAGCTAGATACGTCGAAGGCTCTCCCCTATTGGGCGCAACTCACTTCGTTCGTCCTAGCGACGGTGGGTTTTACTGGAACAGCATACGTAGCGTTAGCTGAGTTTCTCAAGACTGCTGATCTGGAGACCAAGCTTACAAAAGACTGCTTCTACAGGGTAGTTGAGAGAGGTGAAGCGGTGTTCTGTCGGGCGACGGTAATGGCACGGAGGGGGCCGGTGCTAATAAGAACTGTTGCAGCTACACTCACGAAATTGGACGGAGCGCAAAAGAGCTACAACTTAGACGTGATGCAGTTTGGCAGCCTCATCACCAAGGCAGATAAGCTCATTCAAGAACATAATTATTACGGAAGGAGTGTTCTCCACTACCTTCCTGAGGATAAGCCGGAGAGAGTTGTGTATTTCTGTTTGCATCGGGACGAATATAAAGGCCAGCAGATGGAGGCAATCGAAGCATTCCAATCTGCACTGAACGCGGCTAGAGGAATAGATCTTCCTCAATTAGGAGATCACTCAAGTCTAAACGGAGAACAGAAGGCTACTATACAAGCCTTAGTCACACCTCACGTCGAGCCGATAGTTAGATCATTACAGATAGAGCCTGGGCAGTATCAACTTGATCTGTGCATTGAATTTGAAAGCACCAGTGCTCGCTTCAGACGCTTCAGGAAAATGAAGAAGAGCAAGTCTTCTCTCAGTTTTACCATTCCTGCTTCATTCACCCGGGCCATTCGCATCTCTGCCGAGAAGACAATGAAGACAATTGCTGGAAATGAGCTTTACGGTCGAACGGACCAAATCATCTGGCCAGAATTTACGCCCTCTAACTATGTAGAGCATTAGGCGGGCGGCTCACCCACACCTTAGGGGTGGGCGGGTGGCCCACCCATAACCACCCATTAATTCTCGGGTGCCCCATTCATGCGCCTTCTTTGCGCATGGGTGGGGTGGAATGAGTCCCTGAAGCACCATAACTCTCATGCCGAGCCGCCTGAAACGCTATCAACAGCAAGGCGACTACCACGCCGTCAACTTCATCTGCTACCACCGGCTCCCATATCTCAACGACGACCACACCCGCATCGTCTTCGAACAAGCCCTCGAACAACTCCCGGCAGGTCGCCATACTTCTCGGCGTTCGAGAGCATGAACATCGCCGCGTTCTTCCGAAATACGTCTCCCCGCAACAGCCGCGGCCAGAACGTAGGGCCAGGAAGTTTGCCGGCAGCCTGCCAGCGTAGATCGGGCGGAATGGGAGTGCTGTCCACTGTGGCTTTGCCGAGTCTACCCCAGGCCGCCGACAGCCAATCCCCAGGCTATCGCGCTGCTTGATGCGATCACAACAGGCAGCCACCTTTTCTCCCGTAACTGACTTAGGGTGACGAACCCAAGCAGCACCGGCATCATGCGCCACATGCAAGCGTCAAGTTCCTCTTCCCGCCCGCGACAGGCTTGGCGTGCTGAGGTGCCTCCCACTCAAATGACGCCCAGGCGCGAAGCACCCTGCTCGGGCGACCCATCCCTGCTTCGTGAGCCCTTCGTCGAGGCCCGTAATAGAGACGGCTCCCCAGCTTGCTGCAGTCCGAGCAGACAACTCTCGCCGCGCCATGGACAGCGAAAAGCGCCCCACCCTGCGACGTCAAACGGTCGCGAGGATGGAGCGCCTATGTCATACAGCAATCTGAGGCTAGTGGCCGGCTTCTACCTCTGGCGTAATGATGGCGATGTTGGTCACGTCCGCCTGCTTGCCATAACCAATCACATCCGCGATGCTCTCGAAGTTCAGATCACGATCGCCCCGGACAAACATGACCTTCTCCTGGCGCAGCTCATAGATCCTCGTCAACTCCGACGCAAGCTGGTTCTTCGGAAAGGTCTGGTCGTTAATCTTGTAGGTCGGGACTGCCCCGGTATTCAGAACCTGAACGACGATCGTGCGGTCATTCGGCTGGTCCTGCGTCTTGTCCTTAGGCGGCTGAGGAACCAGCGTATTCAGGCCCTTCGGCGCGGTCGGCTGAATGACCATGAAGATGATGAGAAGCACCAGAAGAACGTCGATCAGCGGCGTGACGTTCATGTCCGAAACTGCACCATCTGTTGAACCACCACCCATTGACATAGCGAGACTCCTTCGTTTCCTGACGTTGTTTTACAGCGCCCTCTTCAAGGGCAAATTTGAATTACTGTGCAGGCTGGTCGAGCTGCGTCTTGTCGGTCATGAGATTCAACTGGTTGACGCCTGCCGTACGAAGTGCATCGATCGTGTCTTCTACCTTGCCGAAGTTGGAACGAGTATCGGCTCGCAGATAGACCGACTTGTCGTCGCTTGGATTCGTCTTCCTGGACTCAAGATCCTGAACCCTCGTGCTGAGATCCGTGAGTGCAACCTTGTCGCCACCCAGGAAGGTTGAGCCGTCGCGCGTCACGGCTACCGTGATCGCGTCGTCCTTGTTGGCTGCGTCCATGATAATCGCGGCGCTCACCTTGGGGAGTTCTACCGTGACCTTGTCTCCCAGCATCGGAGTGATGACCATGAAGATGATCAAGAGCACAAGCATGACGTCCACCATTGGCGTCACATTGATGTTCGAGTTGACCTTCTTGCCCTCTTCGCGCTTCGAAATCGACATAAAATCTGCTCCGTTAGGCTCGCGGTAACCGTCTCCGGCTTCCTGCCCTGGCTGTTATTGCGGAGAGGCTGAGATCCCGAACGCCGTTCGCTCCGGCGTCCGGGTGTCTCCAGCATGATTCCCGCAGGTCTTGCTTGACTGTCATACCAGCCCACAATCAGGCCGGCAGGCAGGGTTTAGCGATGCGACTGCTTGATGAAGTAGTCCACTAGCTCCGAAGAGCTGTTGTCCATCTCAACGTCGAACGACTCTACCTTACCGGTGAAGTAGTTGAACGCCATAACGGCCGGGATGGCTACGAGCAGACCGAACGCGGTCGTAACCAGAGCTTCCGAGATACCACCGGCGACTGCGGCGAGACCCTGGCTCTTGGTGGTTGCGATCGCTTTGAAGGCGTTAAGAATACCGACGACCGTTCCGAACAGGCCGATGAACGGTGACGTCGAACCGATGGTGGCAAGACCGCCGAGGCCCTTCTTCAGCTTGGCGTGAACGATGGCTTCCGAACGCTCGAGAGCGCGCTTGGAGCTTTCGATCTGCTCTTCCGTGATCGCTCCGCCCGAACCATACGAACGGAACTCGGTGAGGCCAGCGGTAACGACTTCGGCGAGGTGCGACTTCTTGGAACGGTCGGCAACCTTGATCGCCTCGTCCAGACGGCCTTCCTTGAGAGCGCCCGCAACCTTGGGAGCAAACTCACGCGACTGCTTGCGGGCTGCCGAGAAGTAAAGCGCACGGTCGATCATGACGGCCAGCGACCAGATCGACATGATGAAGAGCAGGATGACGACGCACTTTGCCGGGATGCCCATCTGTGCCCAGAGAGCCGCGGGTCCGAAACCGATTTCGGCCGGGGCGTCCTGGAAATACATGGCAAGCGAAGCGGGTGCGTGAGCGAAGTTTGCGAGATGAGCGAGAATCACGAAGTCTTTCCTCCTGGATGGACGTACTGAACTGCTACTGCGAATACAGAAACTCTGTTTGAATCAAGGGGTGAATCTTGATCGGCGTTACGGGATACAAAGAGCAAGGGGATGATCCCGTCCTTGCCAACATCAGTGCGTCGAGATTCTAACAATACCTCAGGTTTGGCTCCGTTGCGCGCTATTGACCAAGCAATTAATAATCAACAGCATTCCGCGCCACGGCGCCTCTGAGGCCTAGCCTCCGCCATTGAGAGCGAAGTTGACCGTGATGGTCGTATCGACTTCCGTCGGTTCGCTGTTAAGAAGGTAAGGCTTATATCTCCACTGCTTCACCGCATCCAACGCGTAGTTGTTGAACATTGGATTGGTGGATGAAGCTACCGACAGCTGCTGGATGGTTCCGCTCTTCGAAATGATCGCGCGCAACACCACGGTGCCGCTCATGTGGGCGACCTTCGCAATGGGCGGATACTGCGGCTGCACGAAGGCAATCCGGTTACCCGCGATCACGCCACCAGAGATGCGCGTGGGGCCAACAGCCTTGGGCGGTGCCACGTGAATGGCGGGGCCTGCGCTTCCGGTGACGCCACCGAAGACGCCGCCCGGCGATCCGCCGGCCATGCCGCTCATTCCAGCAACGCCTATAGACGATGGTGGCGGTGCGTCTTCCTTAACCATCTCGATGTTTTTCGGAATCTTCGTAGGCGCGTGCAGGCCCTGATCGATCTCCGATACATGCGCGATCACCTTCATCGCCGGAGGTGGCGGAGGCGGTGGTGGCGGTGGTGGAGGCGGTGGTGCCGTCAGCGAGGCCGTCAGTGAATTGTGCGGCAACGCTTCCGGGTAGAGGAGAGGGATCAAAATCATCGCGCCAAGGATGGCAGCGTTGAACCCAAACGTGACAAACATCCAATAACGAGACTTGGATTTGATCTTGCCGCCGGATTCCATTAGAGAGTCTTCAAACATAAGCAACCTCGTTCCCGCGAGGGAGAGCTACGTGCCTTAGACACCGCGGCTACCTGGAATGTTCCCAAAGTTCTGCAATCTTCTCACAAGGAGCGAATGCTCAGCCTTGGCGAATAAACTTCGCCTCTGCCTTCAGGAAGTTTGACTCAGGATTTGCTGCGTTGCATCGTGCAGCTCATCCTACCTTAATTTTGCAACGTTGCGAAACTGGCCCGAAGAATCTTCATACTTTCACCGTTTTACCGGCGAACTCCCTTGGCCGCAGGAAGCGCAACCCGCTTGCCCTTGGGATCTCTCTTGGCGCGCCAGTCCTGATAAGCAACCAGCATCGGTGCCGCGACAGCAATCGACGAATACGTTCCAATCGTGATGCCCACGACCAGCGCGAGCGAAAATCCGTTCAGCACTTCGCCGCCAAACACATACAGGCAAAGCACCGTCATAAACGTCAGGCCCGACGCAATGACCGTCCGGCTCAAGGTCTGGTTGATGCTGCGATTCACCAGGTCCGCCAGCTTTTCCCGCCGATTCAGCGCCAGGTTCTCGCGGATACGATCAAAGACCACGATCGTGTCATTCATCGAGTAACCCACCAGCGTCAGGATGGCCGCAACCACCGTCAGCGTAATCTCTTTATTCAGCAGCGAGAAGAACCCGATCGTGATCAGCGTGTCATGGAACACCGCCACCACCGCCGCCACGCCATAGATCAGCTCGAACCGGAACCACAGGTAGATCAACATCCCCAGCAGCGAATAAAGCGTTGCCAGCTCCGCCTGGTGCGTCAACTGCGTGCCCGCCGTCGGCCCCACAATGTCGACCTGCTCCACCGTGAACGTCGAGTCATGATAGCCCGTGTTCAGCGCGTTCTCCACCTCGGCCCGCCCCTGGTCATGCGCCGTATCCTGAGCGGTCGACTGCGGCAGCGAAATAATCTCCTTGTTCCCAAGTTTGCCGCCGCCGACGTCAGAGATGCGCTGCACCGTGAAGTCCTTGATGTGGGCCGCATCCAGCGCTCCACGGATGTGATCCTCATGCGGCGCGCTCGCGAACTGGACCGTGATCGCCGTACCACCCTTGAAGTCGACGCCCTTCGGTATGCCATGCCAGAACAGCATGCTGCACACGCCTGCGATCGAGAAGATCAGTGAGAAGCCGAGGAAGTACCATTTCTTCCCCAACCAGTCGATATTTGCGCTCCGAAACAGTTCCACGTGTTCTTTCCTTCAGCTGCTAGCCACTCGGGCTAGCTCGATTTCTCGATTTGAGTATCCGGCCCCAAAACCTCTCCGAGCCGGTTTCTAATCCCTATTCCCTAACCATTAGATCGAAAGCTCTGCCGTCCCGCGTTGTTTCTTGGTCAGCAGGTAGTCGAAGATCGTGCGCGAAACAAAGACCGCCGTAAAGATGTTNNGTATCGAAGATCGTCGTCCACGCATGCGCAAAGCCATCCTGCACCGCAGCCGCTGCCGTCTTGCCCAGCCTCAGCTCTTCTCGTATGCGCTCAAAGATCAGTACGTTGGAATCCACGCCCATACCAATCGTCAGGATCACACCAGCAATACCAGGCAACGTCAGCGTCGCTCCGGAGAAGCCCATGAACCCCAGCAGGATCAGCAAATTCAACACCAGCGCCAGGTCAGCGTTCACGCCTGCGCCCTTGTAGTAGATCAGCATGAAGATCAACACCACGACCAGCCCGGCAATCGACGCCACCACGCCCTGGTGGATGCTGGCCGCGCCCAGCGTCGATCCAACCGTGCGCGTCTCAAGATACGAGATCGATGCCGGCAGCGAGCCCGTGCGCAGCATCAGGCTCAGATCCGCCGCCTGATCCGGTGTAAAGCCGCCGGTGATGCGTCCCGTGTCCCGAATCGCACCCTCAATCCCGGCAACTTCCTTCACCTGGTTGTCGAGCACGATGGCCATCGAGCCAGTGCCCTTGTTCGCGTCCGTGTACTTATAGAAACGATCGCCCGCCTCTGTCGTCAGATTGAACGTGATGTCAGGACGTCCGTTCTCATCCGTCGAAGGGTTGCGCATCGCGGAAATCCGTACCCTCCACAATCGCCAGTCGCTTCAGCAGGTAATACTCGTCCGGGCCGCCGACTCCGTTCGAACCCTTCAGCAACTGATCTTCCGCTGGAATTCCGCCCGGATTCGCGGTCTGCGCGTCAGCCACGCTCCCGTAGCTGCCCACCACCGCGTGAATTTCCAGCTTCGCCGTCGACTGGATAATGTTCTCCACCCGGCCCGGATCGGACACGCCCGGCAGTTGCACCAGAATCTCGTTGTCGCCCAGCCCATACTTCCCGACAAACGGCTCCGACACCCCAAGCTTATTAATACGATTCGTGATCGTATCGATCGACGTATCCAGCGCCCGCGTCTCGATATCCCGAATCGTCGACTGCTTCAGCGTCATCGTGTACCCGCCGTTGCCCGACGAATTCACGTCGTAGCCCGCGTACTCGTTGCCGGTCAGCACGTCGTGGATCGCGCTCTGCTGTGTCAGTGACCCGCCCGAGATCGTGATCGTCTCCGGATGCGCCAGGTCCTGCTTCGACGCCGTCGCCCCCGTCGCCGCCAGCCCCGTATTCAGCGACTGCACGTCACGGTCCGTCGACGAGTTCACCGCCTCCGCCACATGCACCTGCAACACCAGGTGCGTGCCACCCTTCAGATCGAGCCCGAGGTTGATGCGATTCTCAAGCGACTGCTTCAATCCACCATGCGGTATCCCAAAGATCCCGTAGATGAAGATCAATAGCACTGCGACGATAAAGCCTGTTCTAGTGGCCAGATTCTTGCCCATTGTTGTCTTGTTTCCTTGAATACCTTAGATACCTTGAACACATCGTTCGAAAGGGAGCGCGCACGCCCGTCATTTCAGCACTTCTTGATTACGATTTGCTGTTGCTTTCTTCCGTCGTCACCGCCGCTACCGCGCTCTTGACGAACTCCAGCTTCACGCCATCCGGCGCCGTCCGTACCACCAGCAAATCGTCCTTGACGCTGACGATGACGCCGCGCAGGCCGCCGTTGGTCGTTACCCGGTCACCCGGCTTCAGCGATGCCAGCATCGCAGCCCACGTCTTCTGCTTCCGCTGGTTCGGAGCGATCAATAGAAAATACATCGCCACAAACATCAGCAGCAGCAGCGGTATCCCGCCAAATTGGCTAAAGATCGATCCGCCAGCCAGTAACATACCCAGAGCGTTCAAAGCGACTTCCTGCATGCGTGCCGGACGCACGAAACTGCGACTCCGGTCACGTCTTCCTTGGAAAATTGGGGATTCGCGCCCGCCCGAAAAGCAAGCACTGGAATCGTGTCGAGCATCCGAAAATCCTCCGGACACACGTCCACTACAGCCAGCTAATCACACCTGAGGATTAAGCATCGCGGAATGAAGGGGTGATGTCAAGGAAACCGCCGCGTTGGAGTCTTAGTCCCCGACAAAAATCCAGTGCAATGGCTCCGCTAACGATCGATGCCGAAACTTCCTCTCGTCATTCGATGACCCGCATGATTTGACCACACCTTCATCTTAGCCAACCGCATACGATACCCTTACCTATGCGCCTCAGACTCACCGACATCCGCAGCGAACTCCCTCCGCTGATCCATCTCGCCATCCCGCTCATCGCAGGCGAGCTCGGCTGGATCTCCATGTCGCTGGTCGACACCATCATGCTCGGCCACCTGCCCAACTCCGCCCTCGCCATGAGCGCCGCCGCCCTCGCGCAAGTCCTCTTCAACACCCTCTGCTTCGGAGTAGGCGGCGTCCTCCTCGGCCTCGACACCCTCATCTCGCAAGCCCTCGGCGCCAAGCAGCAGCACGAAGCCAACCGCTGGCTCCTCCACGGCCTCGTCATGGCCGTCGCCCTCTCCCTCCTGCTCATCGCCCTCTTCGCCTTCACACCCGTCCTTCTCCTGCACCTGCCCGTCGACCGCGCCATCCTCACCCAGGCCGTCCCCGCCATGCAGGGCCTCAACTACGGAACCCTCCCCCTCCTGCTCTACTTCGCCCTCCGCCGCTACCTGCAGGCCGCCCACCACGGCCGCCCCATCGCCTTCGCTCTCATCTCCGCCAACCTCATCAACGCCGCCGCCGACTGGCTCCTCATCTTCGGACATCGCTGGCACTTCGTCTGGCCCATCTTCGGGACACACACCCTCGCGATCCCGGCCTTCGGTGTCACCGGCTCCTCCTGGGCCACCAGCTTCGCCCGCCTCTACCTCATGCTCGTCCTGCTCATCGCGATCCTCTGGCTAGACCGCAAGCACCACTACGGCCTCCTCGCCAGCCTCCGCCAGCGCACTGGCTCGGGGGTGCCCCATTCATCGCGTTCTTTGCGATGGGTAGGGTGGATCGAGCTCCCGCACCTCCGCCGCCTCTTCCTCCTCGGCGCTCCCGCCGGTGCCTCCATCTTCGTCGAGATCGCCATCTTCGCTCTCGTCACCACCCTCATCGCGACCTTCGGCCGCCTTCCGCTCGCCGGGCACGAGGTCGCGCTGCAGTGCGCCAGCACCACCTTCATGGTGCCCTTCGCCATCTCCGCCGCCACCTCCGTCCGCGTCGGCCACGCCATCGGCCGCATGCGCATCGGCATCGGCACCACCGCCAACGTCATCGCCGCCGGATGGAGCGGCATCGGCGCAGGCGCTGCCTTCATGCTCTGTGCTTCTGTACTCTTACTGACCATCCCCGCCCGCATCGCCCACATCTTCACCCCCGACCACGGAGTCATCGCCGCCGCCGTCCCCCTCCTCCTCGTCGCCGCCGGCTTCCAGTTCTTCGACGGAGTCCAGATCACCGCCACCGGCGCTCTCCGCGGAGCCGGCAACACCCACGCCCCCTTCATCACCCAACTCATCGCCTACTGGGTCATCGGTATGCCCCTCGGAATCCTCCTCGGTTTCCACGAAAAATTAGGAGCCGTCGGCCTCTGGCTAGGCCTGCTCATCGCCCTCACCTGCGGAGCCTTCGCCATGTGCTTCTTCTGGCACCGCACCACCCGCGCGATCACCACCACCGCAGCGATCTAAAGCAAACCCCCGCGAGCACACCGCAAACCCTGTCATCTCGACCGAAGCCATCGCACTCTCGACCGCAAGCATTGTCACCATCACAAACACTGTCATCTCGACCGGAGCCAAACGGCTCCATCGTTTGGCGCAGCGGAGAGACCTGCAGTCTGCTCGCATCACCCCAGCGGCCAAACACCCCCAGAGTCCAACGCTCGCCGTCCGCGCAGGACCCCGCGCGAAAACCGCACAAAACCCAGCCCTCCCCAGGTTCGACCAGCAATACGCAGGCATACACTCAGAACAGTTCTCCCAAACGTAGAACGAGCGCATTGCATCCAACCGCTCGTAAGGAGAACAGCATGCAGCCTTCGACAAGAGCAACCTTCGCAGGATCCACACTCCTCTCTCTCGCACTCGCCGCCATAACCATCACCGGATGCAGCAGCGGATCCGGTTCCGGCTCAGGCACCATCATCTCGCCCCCAGCCTCTTCCACCGCCGTCCTGATCAACATGGGCGACACGCCCTCCGACTCAGTTCTGCAATGCGCCGTCACCATCAGCGCCATGAGCTTTACCAACACCACCGGAACCACCGTGACCGTCCCCATCTCCTCGCCCATGACGATGGAGTTAGCGCACCTGGCCGGAACCGTCGCTCCCCTCACCCTGCCCAGCATCACGCAGGGAACCTACAACTCCATGTCGATCACCCTCTCTTCGGCGACCGTCTCCTACATGACCTCCGCCACTCCCACCCAGCAGGTCTTCTCCACGCCCATGACGGTCAGCATTCCCCTCACCACGCCAGTCACCGTGGGCAGCAACGCGATGGTCGTGAACCTGGACCTCAACCTCGCCGCCTCCGTCGGATCAGCCGCTGGCGGTGCCCTCACCTTTACGCCCACCTTCAAGCCGTCCGTTGCGATGGCCTCCGGCACCTCCACCGCCACGCCCGAACAGGGTGGCATGATGCAGATTGTCGGCAGCGTCTCCACCACCTCCGGCAGCACCTTCACCATGGGCACGTTGCAGGGCGGCTCCATGAGCTTCACCTCCGGCACCGGCACACAATTCATGGGCATGAACGGCCAGACCCTCACCGGCATGGGCATGATGAGCAGCAGCCAGATCCTCAGCGTAAATGCGACCCTCCAGACCAACGGAACCTGGATGGCCAACTCGGTAACGGCCATGATGGGATCAGGCGGAGCCATGCCCATCGGCATCATCACCGCGACCACCGGCAGCCCCGTCACCGGCATCACCCTGTTCGCCAACAATGGCATCGGCTCCGGCATGATGGCCTCCTACCTCGCCAGCGGCCTCACCGTCACCATGGGCAGCAACATGACCTACGGCATCGACAACTCCGGCGTCTCCCTTACCGGCATGCCCTCCACAATGCTCTTTGACGCAACCCACATCGCCAGGGGCCAGAACGCCGCCATGGCCGGCAGCGTAGGAATGTTCTCGAGCGGTGGCATGATGGGCGGCGGCATGAGCACAGGCGGCATCAACGCCAACGGCATCGAGCTCGAACCCCAGGGCCTCACCGGCACGGTCTCCAACATGACCAGCACCGGCTTCACCCTCACCCTCCCCTCGGGCTCCGCCTTCACCCAGCTCACCGGCGCCACCAGCGTAACCGTCTACCAGATCCCCGCCACCCACATGAACGGCCTCACCCTGACCAACGGCATGGGCATCGAAGTCAACGGCTACCTCTTCTACACCGCTGGCACCTACAGCTTCGTCGCCACCCAAATGACGGCCCCGCCCACTCCATAGCCCCACCCGTCATCTCGCAAACCGTGTCACGGTCTCCCCACAAACCCTGTCATCTCGACCGGAGCCGCACGGCCTCATGCGCGGCGCAGCGGAGAGACCTGCAGTCTGCTCGCATCACCCCAGCGGCCAAACACCCTCAGAATCCAACTCCCGCCGTCCGCGCAGGACCTCGCCGTCTGCGCAGGACTAGAGATCATCCCCCGGCAGCGCTGCCAGCGTCTCCTCCACCAGCTTCGCTGCTCGATCCATATCCTCCGCCCGCACCTCGATCGCCACCGTATCCTCATCCGGAAGCCCCGCCGCTTCATCCCGGCCATCGCGCCACAGATACGTGATTCCAACCTTGCCCAACGCGTCCGCCGCAGCCAGCGCCTCGTTCCGGTCAAACATCGACAGCACGACCAGCCCGTACTCATCGCTCGCATCCTCCCCGGCCAGATTCTCCGGCCCCGGGAACAATCCCAGCTTCTCCTTCAGCACCAGCACCGCCCGCTGCGCATCCCCCCTCCGCACCACCATTCCCACATCAACGCCCGTTTGCGACACCTCCCGCTCCGGCTCCACCACATGCCAATCCAACATCCGGTGCGCAATCCCCGCCTCCCGCATATGCCGAATCGCCTCCCGCGCCTCAAACGCGTCGGTAAACAAATAGATCAGCCCCTCATCTTCCCCAACCGAATCCCCGCCCGAATCCCCGCCCGAATCCGGCTCCTCGCCGCCACCTCTTCCCACCTGCGACGCCTCCGCCGCAACCACCCCGCGTGCCGCCAGCCCACGCTCCCGCATCACCCCGGCCAGCGCCTGTTGCGCCATCTCCGTCAGGCCCTCGCGCTTGTCGTGAAGATCCAGCAACTCCCCATCGCTCTGCTCTCCATACAGCGCACTCAGCTTTTCCAGTTGTCCATCAAGACTCATCAGCGCAGCCTACCACCCCTAGTACTACAGTTGTAGATAAGTGTTATGCTGTGGGTGGCTTTGGATAAGTGGTTGCTCTGCAACTGAGATGGAAAATT
>DHWW01000124.1 GCA_002413385.1 Granulicella sp. UBA5172 | reverse complement strand
CCACCGGCGCATCCGAGTGCAAACTAGGCAGCTTCTCCGCAATCACATCCGCCGCCCGCTGATTCGCCTCCGCCATCACCTCGGCCGCCGCTTCCGCCGCAGCCGCATCCTGCGCCGCCGGCTTCGGCAGCGTGCTCGACGTCCCCGTAATCACCAGCACCTCATCCAGCCGCGCCAGATTCGCCGCCGGCTTGATCCGTATCACCGTAAACGGCTGATGCAGCGGGTCCGGAGCAATCGACTCAATCACCCCCACCGGCAGCCCCCTCGGAAACACCATATCTCCCCCCGACGTCACCACCTGCTCCCCCGGCTTGATCCGCGAGTCCGCCGTCAGGTTATTAATCTCCACCTCTCCCGTATCCGTTCCCCGCAGGATCCCCCGAATCCGCGTCGTCGCCAGAATCACCCCCGCACCCGACGTCATGTCATCAATCAACAGCAGTTGCGCCGAATGCGGAAACACATCCCGAATCTTCCCCACCACCCCATCCGGAGTAATCACCGGCTGCTCCGCCCTCAGCCCATCCGCCCATCCCTTATCCAGGGTCAGTACATGCGACCGCTCCGCCCCACTCGTTCCAATCACCTGCGCCGCCACCGTCGCCGTCACATACCGCTGCTTGAAGTCCAGCAGCGTCTGTAGCCTCCGTCCCTGCGCCGCATCTTCCGCGAACACCGCCTGCTCTTCCCGCAGCCGAGCCACATCGGCCCGCAGTTGCTCATTGTTCTGCCGCGTATGCCGCAGATCCACATACCCATCCCACATGCCCCGCACCTTCATGCTCGTTCCATGAATCACCCGCTCCACCGGCGTAATCGCAACAATCGACCACCGCCGCAGCAGCGTCACCCGCGGCCCATCCGCCACGCCGCCCGTCTGTACGCCCTTCGTCGTCGCCGGCAACTGCATGGCGAGCGCGATCACTTGCATCAGCACGATCGCAATCAGTACCAGCGGATTCTTGAAGCGAGTAAAGAATGAGTCCATCGTAAAAACAGCACGCAGCAGCAAACAAAACCCGCCAGCCTGCACGCTCCTTCATTATTTCATCTACACGCCAACCCTGCGCCGCCCCACCCGCCACAGTCTTTCGCAGATCCTCCGCTGCTACCATCAATCCGTGCCGCTCCAGCTCTCCACGCCCGTCAAATTCATCAAGCGCATCGGCGACCGCATCGCCACGGGCCTCGCCGACCGCGGCATCCTCACCGTCGAAGACCTCCTCTACCACCTCCCCTTCCGCTACGAAGACCGCCTCCACCCCAAGCCCCTCTCCCTCTACAACCCCGGAGACATGGCCTCTCTCATCGGCGAAGTCCGCGGCACCGTCCTCCTCCGCACCCGCTCCGGCCCCATCTTCGAAATGACCGTCGGCATCAAGCCCCCCGACCCCAACAGCGACGCCGCCATGCAAGGCCTCCTCGCCGCGCCCTCCCCCATTCTCGAAACCGTCAAGTGCATGTGGTTCCACGGCACCTATCTCAAAGACAAATTCCGCCCCGGCCAAACCATCGCACTCTACGGCAAGCTCGAAGGCTCGCGCTCCGGCACATCCCTCCACCCGCCTCCCGGCTCCAGCCGCTTCAAAATGATCCAGCCCACCTTCGAAATCCTCCCCGACGCCAACGCCACCGGAGAGGACGCCGAGTTCACCATGCTCGAAATGGGCCGCATCGTCCCCATCTACGAATCCCTCGGCGGCAAAACTCCCTGGGGCTCCAAGCTAACCTCCCGCTGGCACCGCCGCATCCTGTGGACCATCTTCCGCGAGCTCACCGAAGCCGAGCAGCTCACACCTACCGCACATCCGTCCTCTCCTCCGATCTCGTCATCTCGACCGGACCCCTCCGCCTTTACCACCAGAAATTTGTCATCTCGACCGGAGTCCGCGCTTTCTGCGGACGCAGCGGAGAGACCTGCAGTTCCTACCCCCGGCGACTACTCCCCGAATAGACACCAGGCCAACACCACCGCGCGAAGCCCCTCGCCGTCCGCGCAGGACGAAACTCTCCCCACATCCCTCCGCAACCGCCTCTCCCTCCCCACCCGCATGGATGCCCTCCGCGACCTCCACTTCCCCCCCGCCGGCACCTCCATGACCGAACTCATGTCCGCCCGCACCGCCGCCCACCGCCGCCTCATCTTCGAAGAGTTCTGGTATCTCGAACTAGGCCTCGAACTCAAACGCCGCCGCCTCCGCGAGCGAGCCGGCACCACCTTCGTCACCAACGACTCCGTCCGCGAAGCCCTCAAGCAAGTCCTCCCCTTCAAGCCCACCGCCGCCCAAAAGCGAGTCCTCGGCGAGATCGTCACCGACATGCGCAGCAAGCAACCCATGCGCCGCCTCCTGCAAGGCGACGTAGGCTCCGGTAAAACCATCGTCGCCTTTCAAGCCGCCTTGGTCGCGATAGAAAACGGCTATCAGGTAGCCCTCATGGCCCCGACATAAATCCTCGCAACCCAGCACTACCTCTCCGCNNACCCGCAACCGCCTCTTCCGCGGAGAAGTCGATCTAGCCATCGGCACCCACGCCCTCGTCGAAGAAAAAGTAGACTTCGCCAACCTCGGTCTGGTCATCGTAGACGAGCAAACATCGCTTCGGCGTCCAGCAACGCTTCCAACTCATGCGCAAACCCAACTCCGGCACCGCGACACAACCGCTGTCGGAGCAGCCTCAAAACTTGGGTGCCCCATCCTCCACCACCACCACGAAGAATCCGGGTGCCCCATCCTCCACCACGAAGAATCCGGGTGCCCCATTCATGGCGACGGCTCCATCGTCGCCATGGGTGGGGTCAGATGAAGCCAACCCCGCCGCGCGAAGCCTCCCGCTGGACGCGCAGTCCGAGCCCGACGTCCTCGTCATGACCGCAACCCCCATCCCCCGCACCCTCGCCCTCACCCTCTACGGCGACCTCGAAGTCTCAGTCATCGACGAGCTCCCTCCCGGCCGCTCCCCCATCGTCACCCGCCGCGTCCCCGAGGAGCGCTCCGCCGAAGTCTGGGACTTCATCCGCAAGCAAGTCGCCGCCGGCCACCAAACCTACATCGTCTACCCCCATCATCGAAGGCGCCAACGACGACCAGCCCGAACTGGACTTCGCCCTCGAACCCGAAGCGGCCGAGCCCTCCACCAAAACGCGCAAAAAGGCGACAACGCCCCCTGCTCCGCTCCGCCACCGAGATGCACGAAGAGCTCCAGCAAGGCCCCCTCGCCGGCCTCAAGCTCGGCCTCCTCCACGGCCGCATGTCCGCCGACGAAAAAGAAATCACCATGGCCCGCTTCAAGCGCGGCGAAATCGATGTCCTCGTCTCCACCACCGTCATCGAAGTCGGAGTCGACGTCCCCAACGCCACCCTCATGGTCATCGAACACGCCGAGCGCTTCGGCCTCGCGCAGATGCATCAACTCCGTGGCCGCGTCGGTCGAGGAGCCGCCAAAAGCTTCTGCATCCTCCTCACCGGAGCCTCCGTCTCCCCCGAAGCCGAGCTCCGCCTCGACGCCATGGTCCGCACCCAGAACGGCTTCGAGCTAGCCGAACTCGACCTCCAGCAACGAGGCCCCGGAGAATTCTTCGGCACCCGCCAGGCCGGCCTCCCCGAGTTCCGGGTAGCCAACCTCGCCCGCGACCGCGACCTCCTCGAGCTGGCNAAAATCGAAGCCATCCACTTCGCCGACCATCCCGACCCCACCATGCCCCGTCCCGAAATCGACGCCGTCTGGTCCCGCCTCAAACACCAATGGCAACGCCGCTACGGCCTCCTCGAAGCCTAACCCGGGGCCTCCTTCCCCACCAACCCGGGTGCCCCAT
>DHWW01000033.1 GCA_002413385.1 Granulicella sp. UBA5172 | reverse complement strand
TTGTTGGTTGTTGGTTGTTGGGCTGGTGGTGGCCGGTGGTCAGGAGGCGGTGAAGAGGTTGGGGAGTAGGACTTGGGCGGCTAGGATGAGGGAGAGGGCGAAGAGGATGATGATGATCGACCAGTTGATCCAGTTGTTCCAGGGGCGGTTGACCCAGCGATCGCCCAGCAGGGCGCGGTCGTTGAGTAGGAGTTGGAGGAAGATGATGGCCGACGGGAGGACCAGGCCGGCGAAGACTTGTACGCTGACGATGACCAGTTGTAGCGGGAGGTGGGGGACGAGCACGATGCCCGCGGCGGCGAAGACGCAGATCGCGTAGACGGCGTAGAAGCCGGGGGCTTCGGAGGGTTTTTTGTGGAGGGAGTGCTGCCATCCGGCGACTTCTCCGTAGGCCCAGGCGCTGGCGAGGGAGATGGCCGTGGTGCCGAGGACCGCGGCGTTGACCATGAGGAGAAGGATGGCGTGGTGGATGAAGATGCCGCTGCGGTGGGGCAAGGTGGTGGCGATGGATTGCGCTAGTTGCGCGGGGTCGGTGAAGGGGATGTGGTGGTTGTAGGCGAAGGCTCCGGTGAGCATCATGGCACCGGCCACCAAAACGGTAAAGCAGGCGCCGATGAGGGTGTCCAGGCGCGCCCACTTGAGGTCGGCGAAGCGGAGACGCTTTTCGGCTACGCAGCTTTGCTGGAAGAAGAGCTGCCACGGGGCGATGGTGGTGCCGACGATGGCGATGATGAGGAAGACTAGATCGCCGGTGACTCCAGTGTGGGGGAGCGAGGGGATGAAGGTGCTGGTGAGGGCCTGATGCCAGTCTGGATGGAGGAGGGCGGCGGCGATGAACCAGGTGATGTCGACGAGGCAGAGGATGACGACGATGCGCTCCCAGCGGCGGTAGCTGCCGGTGGCGATGAGGGCAACGAGCGCGATGGCTGCGATGGGCACGGAGAGGACGGGAGCGACGCCGAGGCCGGACATGGCGAGCGAGATGGCGGCGAACTCGGTGATGAGGGTTAGGAAGTTGACGGCCAGGAGGTCGAAGAGGGAGAAGCGACCCCAGGCTTTGCCGAAACGCTCGTAGATCATGGCGGCGTGGCCTTTGCCGGTGGCGATGCCGAGGCGCGCGACCATCTCCTGCACGAAGTAGCAGATGGGGAGGAGGAGGACGAGGACCCAGAGGAGGTGGAGGCCGTACTGGCCTCCGGCCTGCATGTAGGTGGAGACGGCTCCGGCGTCGTTGTCGGCTTCCATGACGATGAGGCCGGGACCGAAGACGACGAGGAAGCTGAGGATGGCGCGGAGCCAGGGGCGGCGGACGTGGGTCTTGTGGGTGGGCTCCGGTTGGGGCTGGAGGCTGGTCATAGGCGCGGACCTCCTTCCGTGTTGGTGTTGGGGGCGAGGGAGGGGAGCCAGGTGCTGGTGAGTTGGGTGCCGTTGGTGCGCCAGACGCGGATGAGCGTTGGCCTGCGGATGGCGAGGGTGGTGGTGATCTTGAGGGACATGGTGCCTCCTGGCTGCATACAGGGGTATGCGAGTGGAGGCGACGAGGAAGGCGTGCGTGGGTGCACGTGTTGGGTTCCCGTCGCGGTGTGCCGTTGGTTGGGCACTGCGCGAGCGGGAGAGGTGACGCCTTCAGATGATGCTAGGGAAGGAGGCTACCGGACCCCGCGAACGCAGCGCAGGAAGGGCGTCCGAGGACTCGGAGGTTCCGTTGTAGATGCGTTCGACATGAGGTGCTCCAGTGAGATGGGATGTATACCGTGGAGGCATACCCCCCTATGGTATATCGCATGGATCGAAAATGCAAAGGGCGGATGGGTTTGAGGGGCTGAATTATTCGACTACGGTGCTGGGGAGGGCGTCGAGGGCGGCCTGCCTTGCTGCTTTTTCGCGGTGCTTGCGGATGTAGTGGGCGGCGATGTCTGGGTAAAACTCGCGGATGGAAGAGAACATGACGTCGCGCATGACGGAGTAGCCGAACTTTTCGGCGAGGACTCCGAAGCTGGAGGTGTCGTCGGGGTAGTAGGACTGGGAGATGACCTGGGTGAGGACCTTGCCGCCGAGGTTGGCGATGTTAGGTGTTTGCCGACCAGCGTAGTTGCGTGCAACGGCCTGGCGGCTGATGACGTAGAGAACGCGTTTGGGGATGGAGTGGCCGCTGCCGAGTGGGTAGAAACGGGTGTCCTCATGGAGGAGGCTGGGAAGGAGCCAGGCGGAGAGGTAGGTGCTGTCGGTTTTGTCGATGAAGCCGCGCCAGGTGTAGGCGTAGAAGCCGGGGACGCCCTTGCCGAGGGAGGGGTGCTCGTTGAAGCCTTCGGCGGTGATGGAGGTGAGGCCGAGGAAGAGGAAGGAGGAGTAGTCGAAGGCCTGGCGGGTGGCGATGTTGAGGTTGTACTTCCAGCCGGGGGGCGGGGCGCTGGCACCTGCGGAGACGGAGCGGAAGTTGGGCATGAAGCCGAGGATGCGGGTGGGTTGCTGGCGTTCGAGGGGGATGGGGTTTCCGTTCGCGTCCTGAGGAACGGCGCGGGCGGGATCGCGCGGAGGGGCGGCATGGAGCATGTCGAGATTCTGGGTGGGCGGTGCGGTGTCGGGGTCGCCGGAGGGAGAGGAGGAGGAATCGGCGAGAGAGGTCGAGGAAGAGGAGGCTTCGGTGGCAGCAGACGAAGCGATGACGAGGGGGGATACGGGGGCGGGCGCGTCCGGGAGGGTGAGCGATTGGGCGCGGCTACTGTTGTTGATGAGACCTAGAGATAGAACGAGCAGAGCGAGGCGATAACGCAAATACACCATCCTGGAGTTCGCGGGGAAATGCGCAACTGAGAGAGGAGGAGACCCAGAGACACTGCATCGTTAGAGTGTATTTCGCGAAAAAAAGTTTCGGTGCCAGCGCCGAATGGAGCGCAAATGCGCATCTAAGGCGACATTAAAAGGCGGTAATCGAAATTTTGCGAAGGGTTTGGGTTTAGCGGCCTAGCTCTTCGAGGTACTTTTCTACTTCGAGGGCTGCCATACAGCCGGTGCCGGCGGCCGTGATGGCCTGGCGGTAGCGGCGATCCTGGACGTCTCCGCAGGCGTAGACGCCGTGGATGCGCTCTCCGAGGATGGAGACGAAGACGTTGTCTTCGGTCTTGATGTAGCCGTCGCCGTCGAGGTCAAGTTGGCCTTCGAACATGCGGGCGTTGGGGATGTGGCCGATGCCGAGGAACATGAAGGAGACGGGGAGGGTGGAGCGCTCGCCGGTCTTGCGGTTGATGAGCCTGAGGGCTTTGAGGTCTTTTTCTTCGACGCCGATGCACTCTTCGACGAGGGTGTTGTGGAGGAACTCGATCTGCGGATGGGCGATGGCGCGCTCGAGCATGATGCGGGAGGCGCGGAAGTTTTCGGAGCGGTTGATGA
>DHWW01000127.1 GCA_002413385.1 Granulicella sp. UBA5172 | reverse complement strand
TCAACCGTAAGTTTATGGAAATCCTGATAGGACTCGAACGACTTATCGCCCCACCTGGACCTGCTGTTGACATATCAGCAGTTTCAAGTAGTGTGCTAAAAAGAAACAGAGCCTCGATCATGCTGTAAGAGCAACAATCTAAACGATAAACGCCGATGCCGTCTGTTTCATCCCCCGCGGGTCGGCAACGCCGGTGGACGACTTTGCAGGAGATGAGCGTATTCATGAGTCTGTGCCAGGAGGGGAAGACGACGTAGGCGGAAATGGTTCGGATGTGCCCGAAGAAGCGGGTGCGGGTTCCTTTTGCCTCGCGGGCTTGTTGCCAGAGCGTTTCCAGGCAGTCGCATGCAGTATGGAAGGCCAAGGCCAACAAATTCATGGCAGCGAAGATTCTGGCTAGATATTTCTTCCCGTGTCCGAAGTTGTGTGCGAGGTTAGCCCCATTGCGTTCGCAATCCTGCTTCTCGGCTCCATCCTGCGGAGTGATGAACTCGGGCATCAGTGGCAGGACCATGTTCTGGCCGGGAGCCACGATCACCGCCGCCAGCATGGCGTGATAATGCTCTGTCTTGCCGTTCGTTCGCTTGCGCGTCAGGCACTGCGGACAGCTCAGCTTTTGCGAACAAAAATATTCCGTCCCATCGAGCGTCACCAGAATCCGCCCCGCCAGCCGCTGAAATGCCTTCAGACCGTCCCGCTCCCGCAGTTGCTCCACTACATGGTCGAAACATCGCTGCAATGCATCCGGGGAGACCTCGTCCAGCATGGAACGGATGCGGTTGTCGGTCGGAATCTTCTCCATCCGAACAGCGTTTGGCAATTCGATGTGCCGTGTCCTTGCTGCAGCCGTCGCTGGTAGGACAAAACGACTCTCTCTGCATGAAAAACAAGGAAAACGCGGAAAGCCCAATATCCGCCATCGTGTAATGCACGTCCGTGCCGCGCCGTGGATCCGAAAATCCCGCGCAAACCTCCCGCAAACCCTGCAAAAGTACCTCGACAATCTCCATGCCTCAAGAAACCACAGCGCCACACCCAGGCAAATACCTACCTTGGGTCCCACTTAGAACTGCTGTTGACGTATGTTACTCTTCTTGAAATGCTTATTGCTATACGTACCGTGGAAATCCAGCAGTTCTAAATGGACCGCAAAATGGACGGCTTTTGCACGNNATTTAGAACTGCTGGTGGAAATCTGAAACCGGCTGTGGATGGTCCTGCGCCTAAGAAGGCGTTCAGAGATTTGTCGATGCCCGCAGTGCGATCCTGCTCATCGCTCCTGAACAAGCGCAGACCGGATGCCGGCACGACATCCGGTCTGGAGACCGGCGCTACGGTCCGGCCATTACACAATCACGCGGTCTCGGTACCAGCTTTAGACTCCGGCATAAATTCCCGACCGAATCTTGCCGTAGATTCACTCCTAAAGTCTGCCATGAGGGACATGAGTGCTGTTGTTCCACCATCGACCACGAACGTCTGGCCGACGATGAATCCAGCATCTTCCGAGCACAGAAATGCGGCTAGCTTTGCAACGTCCAGGGGAATTCCGAAACGTGCGACGGGCACAGTGCTGTGTGCATCCTCTGCAGCTTTACGAAGGTCAAAGCCGGGGATGGCGGTCGCATAGTTCTCAACCGTGATCCATCCCGGTGCAATAGCGTTAATTCTTACACCCTTGTGCGCAAGCTCTACCCCAAGAGCACGCGTGAACGCGATAATGGCCCCCTTTGTTGCCGCATAGGCGGAATGCCCGGGGGCGCCTTGCAGGCCATGAATCGACGCCAAGTTGCAAATCGCTCCCGCCCCTTGTTTAGTCATCACTTCGGCGACTCTCTGGGTTAACAGGAAGGGCACCCGAAAATTCACATTGAGAAGGACGTCAAGCTCCTCAGGCTTTGTGTTGAGGAAAGGGCTGTTAAAGGTAATGCCAGCGTTGTTCACCAGACAGTCCAGTCCGCCAAGGAAGTCCAGGGCAAAATCAGCGAGACGCAGTCCCGCGCCATTGTCATTAAAGTCAGCCGCCCGAGTTGTCGCCCGGCGCCCCATTTTCCGGATCTCTTTTGCAGCAGACTCTGCCCCATCTGGTGCGTGGCTATAGTGGAGAACAACATCGGCGCCTTGTCTCGCAAACTCCAATGCAGTCTCCCTGCCGATCCCGGTCCCCGCGCCGGTCACCAGTGCCCGCTTGTTCGCTAGCTTGCCGTGATTCCCCATCTTGATTTTGCCTCCAGAAATTCGAAAACCCATCAATTTTATCACCTGAACTGTGCACAAGGCCATTTGGAAACCCCTGAGAATCCTGGTTTAAAACAGTAGGGACGCGAAGATTCGCAGCTTCGCGAACCGATTCTCAGGAGTCACCCAAATGGTGAGTAATGGAAATCAGACTACGCTTGACAGCCGTGTCAATCAAGGGGTTCGCGCAGATATTCCAAAGCCCAATAAAATTGGGGCTGCCACGCCCTTTGACTTTGAAGGGCGCAATCTGACGGCCTACGGAGGCCTGCTTCCGGTGGCCACAATGCTGGAAAAGCTCGGGTTCCAGCAGTTGTTTGAGGAAACCCTGACGGTAAAGCGCCAGACCCGTTCGATGCCGATGTTCGGGTTCATCCTGGGGATGGTGCTGGCCTGCTACGTGGGGTTCTCGCGCCTGAATCATCTGCGCTTCCTGAAGCTCGAACCGATGCTGACCGGCATTCTGCGGGTGGTGCAACTGCCGCCGCAGAGCACCTTCTGGCGATTTCTGGCCTCGCTGCATCTGGGCGTGGCGCGGCAACTGCTGACGGTGCAGCGGCGTATGCGCGAACGGGTCTGGAAAGCGTGGCCAAGGGCCTGCCCCCAGAAGTGAAGATCATGTACGCGCGGGCCGATTCGGGGTTCTACTGCTGGCAGGCGGTCCAAGCGTACGAGAAGTTGAAGTGGCGATTCATCGTGGTGGTGCGCAAGACCGCGGGTCTTGTAGACGAGTTGCAGACTGCGAAGTGGAAGCGCTCGCCGCTGACCGATGCCGACGGCCAATGCGAGTTTTTCTATCAGCCGGAGGGGTGGGGCAAAGACTGCCGGTTCCTGGCGCTGCGCTATGAGAAGCCGCCGCAGGAGACGCTGGCCGATGCGGGACTGGCGGTGGCGGAGTTGGTCGAGCGCGAAGCAGAGCTGCATCCTGAAGAGGAACGCAAGGTCAAGGTCGAGGGGATTGAAGAACTTGTTGCGGACAAGGGCTACCTCCCTGGATAAAGGTCACTCCATCACCTTTCGCTTGAAGGTAGCCTGGGAAATGGCCAATTGCACCACAGGCAGCCAGTCTTTTTACAAAAAGGGAAAGCCCCGGTAACTGCGCTACACTAGCATTCAGATTGGCACAAAGCCTCGGGCAGGCGCTTCGACCACGCACCCTTGCCTGGATGCCTTTGCCAACATTTCCTGGGCATACTTTGCTTTGCCAGCAAAGTATGCCTCAAAGTAGGGTCTAATATGCCTCCAGAGGATACTCGACGTCGTTTGACTGCTACCGAGAGAGTTGAAGAATACATTAGGCAATCGATTTACCGCGGGACGCTCAAGCCGCGGGAACGAGTCATTGAGGAAGATGTAGCCGAATATCTGAAGTGCAGTCGCGGACCCGTTCGCGAGGCATTTTTGCGCTTGGAGCGCGACGGTTTGGTCGTGACTGTCGCCCGTCGCGGGACCTTCATTCGAGACATTTCCAAAGAATCGATTGAGGTCGTTTTCGAGATGCGAGGCAAGCTCGAGGCTCTCTGTGTGCGACACTTGCGCGAGCACCTTACCGAGGAAACAGAAGAAGCGCTGCGCAAAGCGTTGCAGAAGCTAAAGGCTGCCGTGTCGAAGAACGACGAAGAGGATTTCTATGCCGCAGATATGAACTTTCATCAGACCATCTGGCGGCTTTCCAACCGTGGAATTCTCGAAAACACACTCATCACGATCATGAATCCATTCATTTTCATGTTGGCTCGCGCTTACTCTACTCAGACGCCAATGAGCGTGCGCTACGAGGAGCACGCTCAGTACCTGGAAAAGGTTCTTACCGAGCCCCGTTCCGGGGTGGAGCGGTCCATAGAACAATACTTCAGAGAAAAGGAGGAAGAGCTTCTGTCTAACCTTCCTTCGCCTTTCTTAGCGCCAACAGAAGGTTACGGCGCGACTTCGACTCGACCCGGCGCTAGCAGCCCGTGGCGCAAGTAGCTGAATTCCAGAAGATCCGGCATCTGGGTTTGATGGAGCGGTAGGCCTTGGTTGAGTCGAGAGCCGAGGGCGTTCGGGGTTCAACCGCTCTGTTGGACCGATTCTGGCGGGTGAGCAATAAGAAAAGGCGCAAAACAAGTCTTATTGCGCTGTTTTTGAGTTCTCGTGGCGTTCCCGCGCCCAGCAGTTGGCGCATGACCAGGCTCAGGTTGAATGGCGCTCACATGAGCCAACTGACGCTTGAGAATATTCTCGCGTCCGCGCAGGTGGCAGCGCCGCATCCCGCCCGTTTCGTAGCAGTGGGCGAAGCTGCGTTTCACCAGTTCACCGCGCCGCTTCAGCAGGCTCTTGCCGTATTCGCCTCGCACCCGCCGCCGGTTTGCGTATACCGCTTGCTGCTCCTCGGCCTTTCCCTGCCAGTGCCGCTTGCCCTTCTGCCGCTTCTCCGGAATGTAACTGCGCACCCCGTAGCTTCCGCGCCACCCCAATCAC
>DHWW01000255.1 GCA_002413385.1 Granulicella sp. UBA5172 | reverse complement strand
CAGCCTCTGAACGTGAGCGCGCAGACCGACGCCGACAAGAAGGGAACCGCCGTCGACTCGAACGCCGCTGTTTCTGCGGAAAAGCTGGCGGCGCTGGCCGAAGCGAAGGAGTTGGTCTCGGCGCAGTTGGCCTCCACGCAGACCGCGCTGGCGGTTGCGCAGAGCCAGCTGGCGGCGTTCATCCAGGCGGCGAACCAGAACTCGGACTCGCTGGACGCGCAGGCACCACCGCGCGCGGTGCGTCATCGTCTTCCGGCCGAGCGTGCCAGCATTACGCACAAGTTCGGCATTGGCGGGCACGAAGGCTATATCACTGTCGGGCTGTATCCGAATGGCGCGCCGGGTGAAATCTTCATCCGCATGGCCAAGGAAGGGTCCACGATTTCCGGCTTGATGGATTCGTTTGCAACGGCGATCTCCATGGCTCTGCAGCACGGCGTTCCTCTCAAGGTGCTGGTCGAGAAGTTCGCGCACACCCGTTTCGAGCCCTCGGGCTGGACTGGGTCGGAAGAGCTTGGCTACGCGAAGTCGATTATGGATTACCTGTTCCGCTGGATGCAGCTCCGGTTCCTCTCGGGGCAGCAGCTGGACTTGTTCGCGGGGCTGAAGCAGGCTACCCTGGCTGCAGCGCTGCCCAGCGGCTACACCCCTGCTCCCACGGACTTGTCCTCTTCTTCGGAAGGCTTGTCCTCCTTCGGGGCAGGAGGAGATGCTTCAGCGTTTAGCGGTCAGGGCGCGGGAAGCAACGACGCTCCGGCTACCCACGAGCTCCACGGCGAAGCCTTCCAGTACAGCGACCGCAACCCACCGCAGCAAGGCATCGCGCCGGACCTGACGGCGCGGTCGGGGATCGAGCAGGCAAGCCCTCTTGACACCGTCGAAGACCGCAGCGTGTACCACACGGCTTCGGCCATGCAGTCCATGTACAACATGGGCGACGCCCCCAGCTGCTCCACCTGCGGCAGCATCATGACGCGGAACGGATCGTGCTATCGCTGCATGGAATGCGGAAGCACCTCCGGCTGCTCCTAGGTCCTACGCGGACGGCGAAAGGCGCTTGTTTGTGGGTTTACGCATAAGGTGTGGGTTTACGCATAAGGTGAGATCGGTACCCCATAAGATGAGATCTGGTACCCCATAAGGTGAGATTGGTGTGGGTTTATGCATAAGGCTGAAGTTGTACGGCATAAGGCTGAAGTCGATACACCATAAGAATGAAGTCGTTCATTCTAAATGGCTTGTATCGACTTAGGCTTACTCGGCGTGAACTGAGCTCCAGAAACCTACATAACCTACATAACCTACATAACCTCCTCAACCTATTTGTTCTCTGTTGCTTGCGAGCTGTGGAGGTTCTCGTTTCCCGGGAGCAGATCCTCCTCAACATACATCGCGGCGAGCTTCTGGATCTGGTCCACGGTGGTCATGTCGAAGGTCAGGCCGTTGCCGTCCAATGTCAAGCGGTGGGTGCGTAGACCGAGCTTACACAGCCGGCGGCCCACCGTCTCCGGCTTCAACTTCGGACGTCCGCCACGCAATTCCGCGAGGCGGTTCGCCTCGTTCGCGATCTCGGACGTGAAGGCGTGCTCCCGTCCCTGGCGGCTCAGGGTCAGTGTCGCTTCGACAACCAGAGTTTCAATAGTGCCTGACTGTTGAGAGCGATCCTGCTGGTCCAAGGCCTTCAGGTGAGCAACCAGCTTGTTCTGGAGCTCAGGCGCGTCGATGATGCAACATCCGAGCGCCTTCGCCACGGCGGCCGTCCCAGAGGCCACGCCGGAGGGAGCGAACGCCGACCGGCGCACTTGCTCGACATTCTTTTTGCGATAGTGCTCAAGGTGCTCGGGGATAGCGCTGAGGCTACTTTGCAGCCATTCCGCAGAGGTTGGTGGCTGGGCAGCCGTTCGAGTGACGTTGATATGGATTGAGTGCTGGATCTTCTTGATCAACGAATCCTCACCGATATAGATCGCCCGTGAGGACGCACAACGTAAGTAAGAGCGTTGATCCACGATGATGAATTCAGGGTTCGTCATGTTTCCCAGGAGGGCTGCTGCTCGATTGTCCAGATTGGGCGCTGAGATCAGGACGGTATGAAAGTTAAAGTTCAGATCTTTGAGATCGGCTCTCCTGAACTCCGCCACTAGCCCAGCTCCACGGCACAAGTTCTTGAGGATGCGTAGAAGGACCATTGCCTCATGGGCGGGACCGGTGATGACCAGGCAAGGGAATATGGTCAGCGCTTCCTGAAACCACGTAGATATGGCCCAGAATGCGACAAGCTCGGCGACATCCTTCGGAAGCTGCGTCTGGGCCACAATCATCTTCGTCATCCAGGAAAAGATCTGGGTGGCTGTGCTCTGGCCTGGTGCTATCGAAACCGCAGCGTGGGGCGTAGAAGTGGTGGCCTGGATAGCTGGAGGGGTATTCTCCGGCTGCGCCCCCGAGTTCTCGGCACTCGAAGATGTAGGGGCCGCCGGAGTTGCCGGTGGCGGGTTTGTGATGGAGGCGTTCATAAGAGCCTTTCAAAGCAGAAGTCTGAACTAAACACGCCCAGCCCTCGGGCAGAATCCCGTTCTGTATAGGCGTCCCGAAGCCGGGTTCTTATGAATCACGTGTGTTTTTACCCGGGATTCTGGCTGCAATATGGTGACTGGGGCTGAGTTGTTGATGAAGGGCGCGCCGCTTCCGCCCGGGATGGTCGGCTCGTCGGCAATCCACCAAGCCATCGAAACGGCGACGGGCGCCACCGGAGGCACTGTCGTTCTTTCCGCCGGCTACCACATCTCCTTCTCCATCGGCTCACCAAGGTAAACGAGGGGCGCCGGTCGTAAGCTCGACGATGGACTCGACCTGGCTCACTCTACCCGTTGTCCAATTAGGCATCTCGGTCCGTCTCAGGCTCGGTGGGATCCTGACGTAGCTCGCGGTAATTGTCCATCGGAGGTCCCCGGCTCGCCCGGCTTCGCTTCCCATCGCCCGCCCAACTTCAGCAAGCGATGGAAAGCGCCGAGGTCAACACTAGACCTAGGCTAGCGCTTTGCGCTCAAAAGCAAGGAACTGTTCAGTCGCTTCCTCAACGCCAACTCGGGACGCGACCGCCTTTAGCCAGTCTTTGTATTCGGGGGAATTCCGAAGACGGGCCTTAGCACAGTTGCTTTCGTCCCACCGGGTCCACTCGAGTGCCTTCTCGGCGGCTTCGAGCAGTTCAGTCTCAGTAATAGAGGCTGTCTCTTATACACATCTCCGAGCCCACGAGACCNNTATAGAGTACTTGGCCTTTTGCGCAATCAGCACGCCCAACATCATCCGGACAGCTTCAAGTCGCTCGAATTCCCACAGATTGGCCTTCTTCACCATCTTGGCCCACTGGGACCAGGCTTCCTGGGCAGCCTTCGCCTCGCAGTAGAACAAGCAGTCGCACAAGTGGTGTTCAGACACCACGCCATTGCGCTTTGAACCGGGAGTATAAGGATCCATGCTGCCGTCGCCGTAAGCGGAGAGAGCAAGAAACTGCTCGACATAAGCTTTGGTGCTCTCCGGTTAGGGAAACGCAAACCAAGATGAAACTCTCGGCCACTTGAAGCCGATGTCGGTGCTTCGGCCCCTTCTTTTTGCTTGTTTCAAGCATGCTCGTAAGCAGATTCCTTTCAGTTGCTTAATCGTTAAAGTTGCGCATGGTCCGCGACCACGCATTCCGTACTCCTGTTTCCTCGATGTAGATAAAAACCCAACTCGCGTGGGTGGCACCTATTATTGGGTAAAGAAATCTGCAGATTGGTTTCTGACTCCGCCGGCATTCAAGGCGTGCATAGGTTGAACTGGCCATCAATCCCATGGGCCCGTTGCTGCGGACGGGTTACGCCTTCGACTCGGACGGCTGCAGTGCGGCAGTCATCTGGCGTAGGAACTGTGTGATGGATTCCGGCGTCGGCAAGGAGCGAACGAGTCGAGGCATAAGCTTCCACACATCTTCTTGATCTCCGCCTCGGTGGGTACAGC
>DHWW01000008.1 GCA_002413385.1 Granulicella sp. UBA5172 | reverse complement strand
GGCAACACGATTCTGATTACTGGCGGAGGCTCGGGCATTGGCCGCGGGATCGCCGAAGCACTCCACGCGCAGGGCAATCTGGTGATCATCACGGGACGCAGGAAAGCCGTACTTGAAGAGACCGCCGAAGCCAATCCCGGCATGAAGTTTCTGTCCCTCGACATTGAAGACCGCAACGCCGTGCGCGCGTTTGCGGTTCGCATGGCGTCGGAGTTCCCGACGCTGAATGTGCTGATCAACAATGCAGGGATCATGCGTGCTGAAGATCTTCTGGCGCAGCAGGATGACCTGGCGGATGCAGAGGCGATGGTGAGCACGAACCTGCTGGGGCCGATCCGGATGACGGCGGCGCTGTTGCCGCTGCTGCGGAGGCAGACGCAGTCGACGATCATCAACGTGACCTCGGGGCTGGCGTTTGTGCCGTTGGCGATGACTCCGACGTATTCTGCGACGAAGGCGGCGATTCACTCGTACACGCTGTCGTTGCGGTATCAGCTGAAGGGGACGACGACGGAGGTGCTGGAGATTGCTCCGCCGTATGTGCAGACGGATTTGATGAATGGAGCGGAAGACCCTCGGGCCATGCCGCTGAAGGACTATATCGCGGAGACGGTGGAGCTGTTGAAGACGCAGCCAACGCCGGCGGAGATCTGCGTGAAGAACGTGCATCCCCTGCGGTTTGCGGAGCAGAGCGGGAAGTTCGACGTGGTGTTCACGGGCCTCAATGATGCGATGTCCGGCGGGCACTGATGGTCATTGACGGGCAGTGGTTTTGCCTCCGGTTGGAGAGGCAGAATCGGCCGTCCGTCACGCGCGTTTGAGCGGGCTGCCGCAGCCGGAACAAGGCTCCACATTCCTTGTGGAATCGATCGAGGTCGTTACGAAACTCGATTCAGGGGATCACAGCGGAGGCTATGTGACTGCTCTCTTGCTTGATCTCAGGATTGGAGATTCTGGCTTTGGGGCCGCCGTGGGAGCAGCGCACGATCCTTTTTCGTTAGCGGGGTATTCCCTGACACAGCAATTTACCTCCAAGATGCCTTATCCTTGTGTCGCGTGCGCGACTCCATCCCATATTCGGGCGCAAGTCCCAAGGACCACTCGCCGATGACTCTCTTACTTATGGGCGTTGGATTGATCGTTGCACTTTTGTTGGCATGGCTCGGAAGAGTCATCCTCCTGCTTCTGTTTGCAGCGATTGTGGTTGCAGTTCTGCTGACCGCGGTGGTCGAGTGGCTTGGCGGAAGATTCAAGCTCGGACGAAGATTTTCCTTCCCACTGATTCTCTGTGTGGCAAGTGGGCTCGTAGGTTTGACCGTTTGGCTCAGTGGCCCCAGCGTTATCGCTCAATTCGCAGACCTGCAGACCGACCTCCCTCGAGCGGCACATCAGCTCGTGGGAAGGGTCAATGGGTACGGCTGGGGACGCTGGTTGATGGTGCAGTGGTCCGGCTATTCACAGCTCTCAAGCAACGTCAGCTCCGCGTTGACGCGCATTGGGGGCATCGTTCTGAGTACGGCGACGGTACTTTCAGGACTCGTGCTCGTCGGCTTTCTTGGCATCTACCTGGCGGCCGAGCCCGAGGTCTACTTCGCATATGTTGAACGGGTTACGCCGTCCGCATACAGGACGAAGCTCAACGCCTGCGCCGCTGCTGCGGTGCGAAACCTTCGCTGGTGGGTTCTCTCGCAGATGCTCTCGATGGCCGCTGTGGGAGCCTTTGTGACAGTCGGGTTGTGGATGCTCGGCGTACCGCTTGCGGGCACGCTCGGCATGATGGCGGCGCTGCTTACTTTCATTCCGAACATTGGCCCCATCCTGTCGGTTGTCCCCGCTGCGTTATTGGCCGTTGCTATCAGCCCGATGAAAGGGCTGCTCACGGTGCTGCTGTTTCTGGCGGTGCATTTTCTGGAAGGCAACGTCATCACTCCGTTGCTGGAACGCAGGATCGTCCGTCTGCCTCCGGCTCTCACGATGACCGCCCAGCTCTTGTTGGCGGTGATTGCTGGCCCCCTCGGCCTGGCCCTCGCTGCACCGTTCGCAGCGGCAGCTCTTGGCGTCTTCGATGTGATCATCCCCATCGAAGACGGCGATCAAGTCGAAGGCCACAGGAAAGGTTAGGGGCTTGCGTCGCCGTCGCAACTTCCTTTTCGCCGTGCCGAACGGGAGATCAAAAAGAACAGCCTCGATAGGGACCGGGATTATCCGATGCACCTTCGAGGCTGTGTTTGGTAGAGATGCTTGCAGGTTCTAAGCGAGGTCGAAGCGGTCGAGATTCATCACCTTGGCCCAGGCTGCGATGAAGTCTCGCACGAAGGCCGGTTGCGAATCGCTGGACGCATAGACTTCGACGAGGGCACGGAGCTGGGCGTTGGAACCGAAGACGAGATCGACGACGGTGCCTGTCCACTTCAGATCGCCGGTGGCCCGATCGTGTCCCTCCAACACTCCTTCCGAGGTGGCGGACTTCTGCCACTTCGTATTCATGTCGAGGAGGTTCACGAAGAAGTCGTTGGTGAGGGTTCCGGGCTTCGTGGTGAAAACTCCGAGGGAGGTTTGACCGAAGTTTGCATTGAGCGCGCGCAGGCCGCCGATCAACACGGTCATCTCGGGAGCAGTCAAGGTGAGGAGGTTCGCCTTGTCGATCAGGAG
>DHWW01000226.1:3922-4058 GCA_002413385.1 Granulicella sp. UBA5172 | reverse complement strand
AACGTAGGCATTCTCGGCGCGACCGGCATGGTCGGACAGCGATTCATCCAGCTTCTCGAAAACCACCCCTGGTTCAACATCACCTGGCTGGCCGCCAGCGACCGCAGCGCCGGCAAAACCTACGCCGAAGCCTGCG
>DHWW01000226.1:0-3872 GCA_002413385.1 Granulicella sp. UBA5172 | reverse complement strand
GGTCCAGACCTGCCCCGCATCATTTTTTCCTCCATTGACGCTCCCATCGCCCGCGACCTCGAGCCCCGCTTCGCCGCCGCTGGCTGCGCCGTCATCTCCAACTCCTCCGCCTTCCGCATGGCTCCCGACGTCCCTCTCGTCGTCCCCGAGGTCAACGCCGACCACCTCGCCGTCGTCGAATCCCAGGCCACCCGCCGCTCCTCGGGCGGCTACATCGTCACCAATCCCAACTGCTGCGCCATTGGCTTAGTGCTTCCCCTCGCACCGCTCGAATCCCGCTTTGGCATCGACAAGCTCTTCGTCTCCACCATGCAGGCCGTCTCCGGAGCCGGCTACCCCGGAGTAGCTTCGCTCGACATCCTCGGCAACATCATCCCCTACATCAAGAACGAAGAAGAGAAGCTCCAGGAAGAAGTAGCCAAGCTCCTCGGCACCTCCACCACCACCGGCTTCAATCCCGCCACCCTCACCCTCTCCGCGCACTGCAACCGCGTCCCCGTCATCGACGGCCATACCGAGTGCGTCAGCATCAAACTCCGCACCCCCGCCACCCACGCCGAAATCCTCGCCGCCTGGGCAGAATTCCAGCCCCTCCACGGCAAAGGTCTCAANNCCCCCGAAGCCACTCGCCCGCAGCCCCGTCTCGACCTCATGCCGTGGCGCAGGCATGACAACCACCGTCGGCCGTCTTCGCCCCTGCACCCTCTTCGACTGGAAGTTCACCCTGCTCTCCCACAACACCATTCGAGGAGCCGCCGGAGCCGCCATCCTCAACGCCGAAATCCTCGCCGTCATGGGCAAATTCGACTTCCGCGCCTTCCCTCCCACGCAGCACCACGCCGCAGAAAGCCTGGTGCCCGCATGAGCATCCCGCGTCCGCAGCTCGTCGTCATGAAGTTCGGTGGTACCTCCGTCGAGGACGCCACCGCCATCCTCCGCACCGCCGCCATCGTGGCCGGTCGCGTCCGCAAGGGCCTCAACCCCATCGTCGTCGTCTCGGCCATGTCCAGGGTCACCGACACCCTCCTCGCCGCCGCTGCTGCAGCCGGTCGCAACGCCCGCGAAGAAGCCCTCAAGCTCTCCGACAGCCTCCGCACCCGCCACCTCAACACCGCCGCCGAACTCGTCTCCGACTCCAAAGAGAACGGCGACCGCCTCACCTCGCTGCAACTCAACATCCATCACGAATTCGACACCCTCGACGACCTCCTTCGCGGCATCTCCGCGGTCGGCGAATTAACGCCAAGAACGTCAGACAACGTCGTCAGCTTCGGCGAGCGCCTCTCCTCCGTCCTCGTATCGTCTGCCTTTGAAGCCCAGAACATCCCGTCCGCCCACGTCGACGCCCGCACCGTCATCCTCACCGACCACCACTACGGCAAGGCCGCCCCCAACGAGCGCGCCATCGAAGCCGCCCTCACCGCGCAAGTCCTTCCCTTGGTCAACCTCGGCAAAGTCCCCGTCATGGGTGGCTTCATCGGCTCCCACATCGTCCCCGGTGCCGAAGCGGGCATCACCACCACCCTCGGCCGCGGAGGTTCCGACTACACCGCCGCCCTCGTCGGCGGAGCCCTCCACGCCGGTGCCATCGAAATCTGGACCGACGTCAACGGCATCATGACCACCGACCCGCGCATCGTCCCCGAAGCCCTGCGCGTCAAGACCATCTCCTTCGAAGAGGCCGCCGAGCTAGCCTACTTCGGAGCCAAAGTCCTGCACCCCGCGACCATCCTTCCCGCCGTGCAGAAGAATATCCCCGTCTACGTCCTCAACTCCCGCAACGCCGGGAACGAAGGCACCAAAATCACCGCCACGCCTCCTCCCTGCGCCAGCCCCTTCAAGTCCATCGCCGCAAAAAAGAAGCTCACCATCATCGACATCGTCGCCAGCCGCATGCTCCTCGCACACGGCTTCCTCAAGTCCGTCTTCGACGTCTTCGACAAGCACCAGTGCGCCATCGACATGGTTTCCACGTCTGAGATTTCGGTTTCAGTAACTGTAGATTCGCGCGAAGCCCTGCCCGCCATCTGCGCCGAGCTCAGCCAGATCGCCGACGTCAAATACGAAGGCAACAAGGCCCTCATCTGCCTCGTCGGCGAAGACATCCGCGGCCAGTCCGGCATCTCCGGCCAGGTCTTCTCCGCCATCTCCCACGTCAACGTCCGCATGATCTCGCAAGGTGCCAGCGAAATCAACATGAGCTTCATGATCAACGAAGAAGACGTCGAAGAAGCCCTTCGCTCCCTCCATAAAAAATTCTTCTCCGCCCCCGACCCCACCATCTTCGACGTCGAAGCCTCCTTCCCTGCATCCAACGGAGTAGCCGTAGGCTAAGGCTCGACGCAAGCGCTTCATCAGACCGCAGGCTTAGCCATGGAAGGACTAAACTAATCCCATGCGCATCCTCGTTCTCGGCGCCGGCAAGACCGGCAAACTCGTAGCAGAAGTAGCCACTGAACGCGGCCACAGCATTCACGTCCTCGGCTCCGAGGAAAACAAGGACGCCGCCGCCCTCACCGCTCCCTTCGTCACCGGCTTNNCGATCCGACCTTTGCCGGCGTCCGCATGGTCATCGGCACCACCGGCTGGTACGACAAGCTCCCCGACATGCGCGCCCTCGCCGTCCGCCGCGGCACCGCCCTCCTCTACGGCACCAACTTCTCCATCGGCATGCAGCTCATGCTCGAGCTCTCCAAAAAAATGACCGCCGCCCTCATGGACGACGGCTACACCTTCTCCATCTCCGAGACCCACCACCTCAGCAAGCTCGACTCCCCCAGCGGCACCGCCCTCACCCTCCGCGACGCCGTCATCTCCACCATCGGCCTCGACAAGAACAACAGTGAAACCCAGCAAGTCTTGATCCACGCCAACCGCACCGGAGACATCGAAGGAGTCCACACCCTCATCGCCACCGGCCCCTGCGACCGCCTCATCCTCACCCACGAGGCCAACTCCCGCCGCCCCTTCGCCGATGGCGCCGTCCGCGCCGCCGAGTGGCTCTCCAAACAAACCGGCGTCCACGAATTCTGCGACGTCTTCAACAAGTTCTAGAGCATCTCTCCAATGAGCACCCAGCGAAGGCGCTGTCATCTCGACCGAAGCCAAACGGCCTTATCGTTTGGCGTAGCGGAGAGCGGGGTCCCCGGCGAGCGCGTCCTTTGCTCGCTGGGGTGCAGAGACCTGCAGTTTGCTCGCGCCGGCACGCTGCACACTTACTGGAAATTTGCTCTAGTCCCGCTTCCGCCGCAGCACAATCTGGACACCGCCCACAAACGCGCGTCCGGGCATCTGCACACCCACAATCTCCTGGTAGCCCGTATTACTCAGGTTCGTCAGCTGCACATAAGGCTGCACGCGTCCCATCTCATACGCGGCCGACGCATCCCACACCGGAGCCACGCCCCTGTCCACCCGATTCACCACCCGCAATCTCTGCCGCAGCAGCAGCCCGTTCTTCCACCGCCCCACCCACTCCGCAACCCCATTCTGCACCGGGTAATTGAACACATACTTTGACTGCAACCCATGCAGAGCATCCTGCGCTCCCTCCAACGTCGTCAGGCCCAGCCGCAGCTCCTGCCCATCCTTCGGTCTCCACTCTGCCCCTGCCTCGATCCCGCTGAACCGCACTCCATTCAGATTCTCCGCCTGCCAACGGTCTGCTGCGCTCGCTCTCCCATAATCGATCGCATCCGTCTGGCTCGAGTGAAACGCCGTCAGCGTCACCGTCAGCCGCTGATTCACATACCAGTCCGCGCCAGCGTCATCATTCCACGCCGACTCCGGCTTCAGATTCGCATTCCCCAGCGCCGTCGGATCGCTGTAATACAGGTCCGTATACGTCGGCAACCGAAACCCGCGCTCCACCG
>DHWW01000026.1 GCA_002413385.1 Granulicella sp. UBA5172 | reverse complement strand
TAGGTCCGCGAATACTGGAAGAAGAGACAACGCCCGTGGCTATCGCTACGGGCGTTGTGTATTGCTGCGTTAGAGATGCAGATATTTGGACGATGTAGTATCAAGGGCGCAGTGAAGTTTCCTGAAATTGATGTGTTTAGCTTGATGCACTATGACGAGTAAACGATGAAAAATGGTCAGCAACAGATTTCACCGCTCCTTATAACTTCGAAATACGGTCGTTCCGCTATTGCCGGGGCACCCGAAGAGTATGACTTTGAGGCGGCAATTCGAGAATGTCGATCTCTAAAGATGGGAATTGCTTTTGGACATATGAGTGGTTGGCAAACTCTTGAGAAGGCGATATTCAGTTCGGCCAGAGAGGCAGTCGAAATAGTCTTAGGAAGAGCGTTCTTCCAAACAGAGCCTGCGTTGCTGTTTGCCCTTCAAAAAGCCGAGATCGATCATCCTTGGTTGAGAGTGAAGTTAGCTCCGATTCAAAGCACCTATCATCCTAAAGTTTGGATACTGAAGACCGGAAATGAGGCGACAGCCATCGTCGGATCTGGAAACCTCTCTCAAGGTGGTATCGACTCTAATGTTGAACTGGCGCTTTACACGAGCGACAAATCACATGTCGAACAGATCGAGAATTGGTTCACTAGTATCTGGCAGATTAGTCAACCACTGAGTGCATGCATTGAGGACTACGTCGCTGCTTACGAGAAGTTAAGGGAGTTGAGAAAGTCTTTTCTCGATGCCTCTCGAGCCGTTCAAGATGCTATAGCCAATAAAGAAGCAAGGCGCGAGAAGGCATTGGCTATTAAAAAGGCTCGGGATTTCTGGTCAAGAACGGATGGGTCTGAAGCGATAGCCAAGCGTGAAGCATCGCTAATAACGATGAGGTCGTTCCTAGATTATCCAACCTTTAATTTCTCTGGAAGCGATTGGGAGAAATTTTTGGCGATCCCAGAATTTGGGCATGTGCTGAAATTCCATAAGCAAAAGACCATTTCTGCGATCGAACAACTGAGGTCGGCTCTTCGACATACTGTCTCCTCGCCGGAGGCAGCAGTTGACGAACTCATGGCCGTTCCTGGGATAGGCCGCAACCTAGCGAGTAAGTTGCTTGTGGTCTGCGACTCCGACAAGAACGCCGTCATAAACACCCCTGTCGTCGATGCGCTGGAATTATTTGGTATTGAGACTAAAGAGATATCAAGCCTCTCCACATCGAGCTATAAGGTTTTCTTGCGAGCTCTGGAACCATTTGCGGATGAGGCGATGGTGTTAGGACTGCCAAGAGCGTCTGCGCTTGACGCTTTTTTCTTGGAATATGGCAAGCTCAGGTAAGAGCAATAGTGGTTCAGCAACAAATGCAGCGTAGCTGCATCAGAACTTATGAGGAGAACGATACGGTATGAAGTCATTTGGATATGCGGCAGAGAGTAAGACGTCGGCGTTGGCGCCGTTTCATTTTGAGCGGCGGGAGTTGGGGCCGAAGGATGTTGCGGTAGCGATTGATTATTGTGGGATTTGCCACTCGGATATTCACCAGGTGCGGGATGAGTGGGGTGGGTCGGTTTATCCGATGGTGCCGGGGCATGAGATTGCCGGGCGCGTGACGGCGGTTGGCAGCGAGGTGACGAAGTTCAAGGCGGGTGATCTGGCCGGCGTCGGCGTGACGGTTGAGACGTGCATGGTGTGCGAGAACTGCAAGGCCGGTGCGGAGCCGTATTGCACCAAGGGCATGGTGGGGACGTATAACGCGAAGTCGTATGAAGGCGAGATGATGCAGGGCGGCTACTCGGACAACATTGTTGCGCTGGAGCACTATGTGTATTCGATTTCGCCGAAGCTGGACCTGGCGGCGGTGGCTCCGCTGTTGTGCGCGGGGATAACGACGTACTCGCCGCTGCGGCACTGGAAGGTGGGGCCGAACAAGAAGGTTGGCGTGGTGGGGCTGGGTGGGCTGGGGCACATGGGGCTGAAGTTTGCGCATAGCTTTGGCGCGCACGTGGTGCAGTTCACGACGAGCGAGAGCAAGATTGCGGACGCGAAAAAGCTTGGCGCTGATGAAGTGGTGATCAGCAAAGATGCGGACGCGATGGCGAAGCATAAGGGGAGCTTCGACTTTATTCTGGATTGCGTTTCGGCTCCGCACGATATCAATGCGTACCTGAACCTGCTGCGGCTGGATGGTGCGATTTGTTTGGTGGGGTTGCCGGATCAGCCGGTGGCGACTTCGCCGTTTGCGCTGGTGACGAATCGGCGATCGCTGTCGGGATCGATGATTGGCGGGATGAAAGAGACGCAGGAGATGCTGGATTATTGCGCGGAGAAGAATATTGTTTCGGAGATTGAGTTGATTGGGTACGACCGGATCGCCGAGGCGTATGAGCGCGTGGTCAAGGGCGATGTGAAGTATCGGTTCGTGCTGGATGGGAAGACGCTGAAGGGCCAGGGCTAAAGCCCATTGTGTTCTGGGTTCGAATGTCCGGGCTAAAGCCCGGACCTATCCCAGAGCAAATGAGACCTATCCCAGAGCAAATGAGACCTACCTCAGAGCAAATGAGAGAAGGTTAGAACGGCTTGAAGATGGGCTTCGCTCACTGCAAGGTGATGCGGAGCCCTTCTTGTTTCTGGAGGTAGCCCTTGCGGTGGAACCAGTCCTGCATGGAGGCGGTGAGGCGGTCGAGGGGGACGCGGTTGCCGATTTCGAGAGTGCCGTCGGCGATGGGGAGGGTGTCGTCGAAGATGGCGTCGTTGGTGAAGTTGCGCATGGAGAAGTTGTCGAGCCACTTGAGGGGGCAGGATTTTGGGGTGGTGGCTTCGGAGTGGTATTCGACGGAGACTTTGCGTTGGAACATGGGGGCCTTCGGGGTGGGGCCGGGGCTAAAGCC
>DHWW01000105.1 GCA_002413385.1 Granulicella sp. UBA5172 | reverse complement strand
CGTGACGCGCAGTTCCGGCATATCAACCGCGCCGTCAAACGGGCTTTGCGGGCCGGCGAGCCCGTCATTTCCGTGGACACGAAGAAGAAGGAATTGATTGGCAATTACCAGAACCAGGGCCGCCAATGGCGCAAAGCGGGGACAGCGGACAAGGTCAACGGACATGATTTCCCCGGTCCCGAGGTGCCCCGTGCCTATCCCTACGGAATCTATGACCTGGGACGCAACGCCGGCTTCGTCAATGTGGGCACGGACCATGACACGGGCGCGTTCGCGGTGGCTTCGATCCGCGGTTGGTGGCGCGCCGAGGGCCGCCGCCTGTATCCGTGCGCGNNCCGGCTGCTGATTACCGCCGATGGAGGTGGCAGCAACGGCTGGCGCCTGCGGCTGTGGAAATGGGAGTTGCAGCGCCTGGCCGATCAGGCGGGGTTGACACTGACGGTCTGCCATTTCCCGCCGGGCACGAGCAAATGGAACAAAGTGGAGCACCGTTTGTTTTCTTTCATCTCGTCCAACTGGCGCGGCGAGCCACTGCGCGACTACGAGACGGTTGTGCGCCTGATCGCCGGGACGACAACGGCCAAGGGCTTGAAGGTGACCTGCCGCCTGGGATCACCGCAGGTACCCCCGTTGGTCGCATCATCACGGATGAAACATTTGCCCACGTCAATCTGAAGCCCGACAAATTTCATGGCGAATGGAACTACACTATCCATCCAAGAATCGGAAACTAGTTGTAAATGTTATTAATTACACTGCCTAAGGTCGCTCCGTTTGGCTGGGCAGTTTTTCTTCTTTCTTAGGTGGAAGTTCTGTCTTTCGGGTGAGGGTGCTGACATGCGTCAAAACCCAACACCGTGGGACATCACAGGGCTCGACACATTACATGGCCGACGTTTTTTTGCCAGACCGACACCGTTGGCACGATTGTCAACATTTTTGTCTTGACAGAAATTCTCCCTAAGGGTTACTGTCCCATCAACGAAAAGTTCTGTCGGAAATTGGATGCCGAGGATCAGACAGAATGCGCTTGACTAATTTCAGGAGGTTTTTGAATGAAGAACAGGGTTCTGCTTTTACTCACCATGCTCGCCCTCGTGGTTCCATTTTCACCGTCGCTTCGAGGGCAACTCGTTTCGGGCTCCATCACTGGAAACATAACCGATCCGTCGGGAGCGGTCGTACCCGCGGCCGACATTCAAGCGACCAACGTCGGTACCGGGGTACAACTATCCGCGAAGAGCAATGCTTCGGGGTACTTCAACCTCTCCAATCTGATCGCTGGGACGTACGCAGTCGTTGTGAAGGCTCCGGGCTTCAAAGAGCTCTCCCGTGCAGGCGTCGTTGTCGACATTGGGGCGGTTGTCCGTCTTGACTCGAAGCTCACAGTGGGGAATGTAGAGCAACAGGTCTTGATCACCGGAGAGGCTCCCCAACTCCAGACCGATAAGGTTGAGTTGGGCATTACCATCGATCAAGTTCAGCTGGAAGGTCTGCCAACCGAGGGCCGAAATCCTACTGCGCTAGCGGCCGTCCAAGCCGGAGTCGTGATGTCTACCGGTAACACCGGGGTGCCCAGCGCCGGGGGGTCTGCCAGTTATAGGTTTTCAGCGAATGGCGAGCGGAGTCAATTGAATCGGCAAATGTTGGATGGTATTGACGACACCGAGGGAGTCGGGGGGGCGCCCGCACTTGTGCCCTCTACTGACGAGCTTCAGGAATACCAATTAGTTACGTCGAACTACGATATCGAACTGGGGCAGGTGGCTGGGGCAATACAAATTTTTACCACAAAATCCGGCTCAAACCAGCTACACGGGAATGTGCATGAATTCAATCGCGTGAACGCCCTCTCGGCGCGAAATCCATTTACCGAGCCGAACGGCCCTGGCCATATGGTGTACAACCAATTTGGCGGTACTCTCGGTGGCCCAATCCTGCGGGACAAATTATTCGCCTTCGGCTATTACGAAGCATATAGGTATCGTTCAGGTGGAGGCATATTGACCACCGTACCGACCCCGGCCTTCCGCACCGGCGACTTCAGTAGCCTTGCCAGCACCAACCCCATCTACGACCCGACCACCGGCGGCGCACAGGGCGTTGGCAGGACTCAGTTCCTGAACAACCAGATCCCATCGGGCCAAATCAGCCCGATCTCTGCGGCCTTGATGGCCGATCTCCCGCTGCCTAACGTTCCGGGTGCCGGCGCAAACAATAACTTCGTTGCTCCTCAAATCAATCCGCTCAATCAGGATTTGGGAGCAGTTCGCATCGACTACGTCCTGAGTAACGTTACACGTATTTTCGGCCGTTACACCCGGCAGCAGGGAACTCAAAGCTCCTCCGTTCCGGCATTTGGAGTGCTGAACTATCCAGGAAGCGCTGCGCAAGTAGGCAATCAGAATAGTGCGGTTGCCAATGTGACCCATTTTTTGAATCGCAATTTCATCATCGAGGGTCGCTTCGGCTGGATCTACAACATCTGGCATCAAGATGCGCTTTGACCAAAATAAGACAACATCTCAGGATTTCGGGATTCCGAATCTCAACAACGCTTGCACTTCTTGCGGTGGGATTTGCGGGGTTCGCGATAGGAGGCCCTGTCGGAGCCTTCAAGTTCGGCAATTCCAATAGTACTCACCAAGTAGATAATTCTGGTAAGTACAATTTCGTTGAGATTGGAACCTGGACTCATGGTAACCACACCGTCAAATTCGGCAACGATCTTCTATTTGCGTGGCGTGATCGACGCGATACTTCCTCCCAGGGAGATTTTGGCTGCTATGACAACGGTTGCGCTCCAAACGGCTTCGCGCAGACTATAACCGGAAGTCCGGCAGCGCCTGGCTCCGGATTGTCAATCGCTTCGTTCCTGTTAGGGGACGCAAGTGCCTTTTACCGCGTGATCTACGCGCATAACCTGCCGCTAGCCCATAATACGAACAATGCCTTTTACGTTCAGGACGCATGGCGTGTCACACCCAAGCTGACAGCCACGCTGGCATTGCGGTGGGACTATATCGGATTCCCGACATCCCCCCTGCCGGGAGGGATTGCTAACTTCAACTTCACGAATGCCTACACGATCATCAGCAATTTCGGGAAGTCGAGCTCAACAGCCGATGTGAACCAGAATTACGCTGACTTCGGCCCCAGGGTTGGCCTTGCCTGGAGTGCTTCCAAGAACACTGTGGTTCGTGCAGGCTGGGGACGTTCGTTTACGAACGGTTTCTACGGCGCTAACTTTGGCGCTGTCACAAATGACTGGCCCAATGCCACGCGGCAATCAATATCGCAAGTCGCGGACCTGTATCAGCCTGCTCTTACCCTTGCGAGCGGGCCTCCAACCTTCGTCAGCGGCTTCGACGTCCTTGCGGCTGCCGGCAACCCTGGCCAATACCCAACTCCAAACTCCCAGAGTTTTGGCGAGTTCGCACACAATCCTACCAATTCCGCTGATCAGTGGAATGTATCCGTGCAGCATCAGTTCCGAAACGACATTGAAGTCACCGCATCGTATGTGGGTAGTGCGGACAGGCATCTATTCTATCGCTATGATGCTAACGCTGCGCCTCCCGGCCCCGGCGCCATCAACCTCCGTCAGCCATACAACGTCTTTGGGTTCACGGCTAATGCGTACAATCAAAACAATCAAAGCAGTCTCGGTTACGAGGGGCTTCAGGTACAGGCGGAAAAGCGTTCTTCCCATGGATTAACGTTCACCACAGCCCTCACTTGGAGTAAATCCTACGACTTTGGTACGCACAATGCTTTTGATCCATTTTTGACCAATCTTGACAAGGCATCTGAGGATAGCGACAGGGCATTAGTCTTCGTGGCCAGCCATGTTTGGGAGCTACCAGTCGGAAAGGGGAAGGCATTCCTCAACAAGCCAGGAATTGCTGACGCGATTGTCGGCGGCTGGCAGGTTTCGGGGATTTGGACGTTGGAGTCTGGGTTACCGTTCTCGCCGACACTTGGCAATGCTGTCACGCTCAACTCAAACTGCTGTACGCTGCGGCCTAACAAGACCGGAAACCCAGCTGCCGCGCATAAGGGGATAAACAGTTGGTTCAATCCCGCAGCTTATACGGTTCCTGCGCTCTACACGATGGGAAATGCGGGGCGAAATAGCCTCAGGGGCCCAGGGGAGTTCCGCGCCGACCTTTCGCTACAAAAGATCTTCTCGATTGGTGAACGGACGAAGTTCAGGTTCCAATGGGAAGCATACAACGCTTTCAATCGCGCCAATTATTCAAACCCGAACGGTGCGGTCGACTCGTCGACTGCGGGGGTGATTAGTGGCTAGAGCGACATCATGAGACAAATGCAGCTCGGTGGTACACTTACATTCTGATGTGGAAGTGTGCCCTAATTGCGGTATTGGACGGGCTGCTCCCTCGCGGAGCAGCCCTCAGAGTTTCTTGCCAAAGGAATTGCGCTCCTCGAGCAGGGTGAGTATCAGCGCTCTCTGATCGTGCTCCGGCATGCTGTGGAGCTAAAACCCGACTCAGCGCCTGCGCACAATTACTACGGATTTTCTCTCGCCAGAAACGGTTCACTTAAGCAGGCAGTTCTGGAGTTTCAAAAAGCACTTGAGCTTGATCCTCGTTATCCGGATGCGCACTATAACCTTGGCACAGCTCTGGCGATCCAGGAGCAATACCCGGCCGCGGTTGAAGAGCTGCAAGCTGCCGTTGCGCTAAAGCCCGATTTTCCCGAAGCTCAGTTTCAGTTAGGCAGCGCGCTTGCCGCACAAGGAAATGTCAGCGGTGCAATGGAGACTTTGGAGAGAGCCATTCGGCTTCGCCCGGATATGTACGCGGCTCGCACCCAACTCGCGATGCTGGATTCCCAGGTTGGCGACCCGCAAGGGGCTTTGGAGCAATTTCGCCAAGTTGTGGCCCTTCGTCCCGGCTCCGCGGAGGCGCACAATGATCTAGGCGTGGCGATGGATCAGGTAGGCGACCTTCCTGGGGCCATTAGTGAATTCGAGAAAGCAATCGCGAAGGATTCAAAGTTCGTGCCTGGATTGTTGAATCTTGCACAAGCACTCAGGGATAAGGGCGATCTTGCCGGAGCCGTGGAAAACTACCGCAGAGTGCTGGTTCTTAAACCAAACTCAGCTGATGCGCACGCGGACCTGGCCTTGACTCTGAAGCGCATGGACCGGTTGAAAGAGGCATTCATAGAAGTCTCCTCCGCGGTTCGACTGGCGCCGGATCTCGCCCGGGCGCAGTTTTATTGCGGGGAGATTCTTGCCCAGATGGGTGACAGCGCAGGCGCCCTGCCGCATTACAAGCGTGCCTCCGAACTGAGCCCCCGCGATGACGATTTCATGGCCAAATATGGATCCGCCCTGGCAGAGAATTCCCCAACCGAGGCAGTTCCGGTGCTCCAGGAGGCTGCCCGCCTCAACCCCAATCGGCCTGACATCCTGAATGCGCTCGGCGCAGCATTGCGCAGGGCGGGTGATCAACAGCAGGCTGGGGAAGTGTTTCAGCGGTCCCGCGAGGTCACTACGAATGTGACGCATCGCACCGAAGCGGTTCTAAAAACCAACAGCGCAATCGAATCGCTGAAAAAGGGGCAGCTGTCTTCGGCGATCGAGTCTCTGCGTGCCGCGCTTGAGGCTGATCCAGCCTATGCCGACGCGAACCTGTATATGGGCATAGCTCAGAGCGCTCAGCAAAGCTGGACCGAGGCCAATCGCGCGTTTAGCGCAGCCGTACAAGCCAGTCCGTCAAGCCCCCAAATTCATTTCAACTATGGTGTCGCGTTGGAAAAACAGGGTGACTGGAACAACGCTGTTCTCCAGTTTCAGTCAGTTATTCTTCTCCGTCCTTCAGGGGTTCAGGGCAGGTGCCAACTGGCCGATGCCCTCTTGCATGCTGGGCAAGCGGAGCGCGCCCAGACGGAACTGCAGAGTGCCAAGGAACTGGGCTCGTGCGATGCGGTTGCTCCCTAGCTGTAATGCAGGAACTCGTCAGTATTCAACAACAAAAGATAACTTTCATGTGACCTCTCTATAGCGGTCACTCCATCTGTTTAGGAGCGCAGGAATGAATGGGAGATTGAACGGGCTGTCTAGACGTCAGTTTTTGCATCGGAGCTTGTTGACGGGCTGCATGGCAGCGCTGCAACCTCGTCTCTCGGGCGGCAGCACAGTCCACGACGAATTCGGTGTCACATTTGAAGATATCTCAGCAAAGGCAGGACTCACTGAGCCAACCATATATGGCGGAGTAACTCGCAATACCTATATTCTCGAAACCACAGGATGCGGAGCGGCCTTCATTGACTACGATAATGACGGATGGCCCGACCTGTTTCTGGTGAATGGGTCGCGGCTCGAAGACANNAACGTACACGGAAAAGCACTCTCAGCGCTTGCTGCACAATAACCGTGACGGAACATTTACTGACGTCACAAGCAAGGCAGGGCTCACGCACTTCGGTTGGGGACAGGGCGTCTGTGTCGGTGACTTTGACAACGATGGCTACGACGATCTGTTTGTAACTTATTGGGGTCACAATATCCTGTACCACAACAACGGCGACGGAACTTTTACCGATGTTACAGAGAAATGTGGGTTACTGTTTGAAGGAACGCATTGGGGCGCAGGTTGTGCGTTCGTGGATTATGACCGCGATGGTCATTTGGATCTGTTTGTCAGCAATTACGTCGACCTCGATTTGAAGACTGCTCCATTGCCAGGAACTGGGGCGTGTACGTTCATGGGGCTTGCGGTAAATTGTGGGCCGCAGGGATTGCCGCGTGCCCGTAATTACCTGTTTCACAATAATGGGGATGGGACATTCGCCGATGTTACTCAGAAGAGCGGCATTGGGAAAGCACCGCCGAGTTATGGCCTTGGGGTCCTCGTCGCCGATTTTGACAACGATGGGTGGCCGGATATCTACGTCGCCAATGATAGCGAGATGAGCTATTTGTTTTGGAATAACGGCGATGGCACTTTCACGGAGGGTGGGTTGGAAGCTGGTGTTGCCACCAGCCGTGACGGCAGGAATCAATCGGGCATGGGTGTTTCTGCTGGGGACTACGATTGTGACGGACTACTAGATATCTTTAAGACCAATTTTTCAGGCGATCTGCCCAATCTTTACCACAACGATGGTAAGCGCCAGTTTCGTGATAACACTCAGGCAGCAGGGCTCGTAGCCTATTCCCGGTTGCTGGGCTGGGGTGGAGGATTTCTAGATGCTAACAACGACGGTTGGCTAGACATTCTGTATGTAAACGGGCACGTCTACCCGGAAATCAATGGTACGAATGTCCCGATCCACTACAAACAACCCAAGGTGTTGTACGAGAATTTGGGCAATGGTAAATTTCGCGACGTCTCTGCGTCAGCCGGCCCTGGAATAACAAACGTCATGAGCGCTCGTGGTTGCGCGTTCGGGGACTTCGATAATGACGGTCTGATCGACGTCCTTGTCAATCCGGTCAACGCGACTCCCCAACTGCTTCACTGCGTTTCCCGAACGGGCAATAATTGGATAACCCTCAAGCTGGTTGGAAGCAAATCTAATCGCAGTGCAATCGGCGCGCGTGTGCACTGCGTCACTGGCGACCACCAGCAGATCGACGAGGTGCGCAGTGGTGGCAGCTTCTACTCGCAAAATGATCTACGGATTCATTTTGGGTTGGCCAAGGCGAGTCGCATCGACAAACTCGAAATCTATTGGCCTTCCGGTCAGGTGGATCATTTTGTCGATGTCTCCGTCAATCAGATCCTAAAAGTGGTGGAAGGCAGCGCGAAGCTCGATTCTGCTAACAGCGTACGCAGATGAGAATGCCGGAACTGCGCGTCACGATCGGGATGATCGTCCCCCTCCTCGGTCTTGCGGTTGCCTTGCAGGCATAGCCACCCTCCCGCAGAAGTTGGGTGACTTTGGTGTGGCTGACCGGGTGGCGCCGGGCCGTCAGTTCCGCCGCCAGCGTGCGGGCGCTCTTCGAGGTCCAACGCAGCGGCGACTGCGGATCTCCGCGCGCCGTGGGTTCAACCATGCCGTCCAAGGTGGGTGCCAGACCGGGGTCGTTGGACGTAAGCGCGTGCCGCCCGCCGCCCTCCTGGCGAATCCGTCCCGCGACTAGTGGCGCGCTCTGCAATTCCTCAACGCCCTTGGTCAACGTGACGCGTGAAAGACCACAGGCCCGGCTGACCCGCGAGATGCCGCCATAACCCAGTTCCACTGCCTTGCTGGCGGCTACCAGACGGCGAGCGTGTTCGTCCAGATGCGGCCACATACCAGCAAAGTACTGGGCCACTTG
>DHWW01000342.1 GCA_002413385.1 Granulicella sp. UBA5172 | reverse complement strand
GATGAACTGATCAGCGCCTACACAATCTCCGGCGATGTGGAGGACGCGCAGCAGGCGGCCCGGCAGACACTCGTAATCGCCCCCGACGACCCGGTTGCGAAGCAAGCCCTCACCCATCCGAGTCTGCCTACGGCTGCGGACTGGATCAACCGCTCGCTCCTGCAGTACCGGCAGGGTCAATATGAGCAGGCCATCGATTCGGCTCAACNNCTAGATCCGCATTCCGCGGAAGCATGGAATAACATCGCTGCCGGTGATGCTGGACTCCACTGCTGGGATCAGGCAATTGCCGCAGCCCAGAAGGCGATTGCCTTGAAGCCAGACTTCCAACTCGCACGCAATAATCTTGCGTGGTCGCTTTCGCAGAGGGCTCTCACCNNACCCAGACGAACCATCCCGCTTGAGTCCCATGCCAGCTTAATAAATCAACGAAGAAAAGTAGAAGCGAACCAGCGCCCTGTAGATTCGCAGCGAGTCCCACACCGGATGAAAATGAGAGGTGTTGTCCCCCTCCATGTAGATCGTCGTGATGGGTATCTCGCGCAGTTTGCCGATGTGCCGGCAGATGTAGGCCAGTACGGTCATCTCGTACTCGTAGCGCTCTCCGGGCAGAATCTCCAATTGCGGCAAAAGTGAGCGACGGAAAGCACGCAATCCAGTCTGCGTATCGCTCACCTTCATTCCGGCGACGAATCCAAAAATATGTTTCGTCAGCACATTCCCAAACCAATTCCGCAGCGGAACGTCTTTGGCGAACTCCTGCACTCCAAGCGTGACTTCATCGCTGCCGTCCCTCATCGCTCGGGCAACGGCGACGATATCAGCCGCAGCGTGTTGGCCATCGGCGTCTGCGGTAATCACTCCGTCGATCATAGGAAGGTCGCTCAGAATATAGCGAAAGCCCGTCTTGAGCGCGCGTCCTTTCCCCCTGTTCCTCTCGTGGCGGAGCAGATGGAAAGACGGCACTGCCTTCATCTGTTCAAAGATGGGCAGACTGCCTGTAGGGCTCCCGTCATCAATGACGAGGATCATTGCAAAGCCATACGCGGCCAACTCCTTGACCAACCCGATCAACCGCGTGTCCGGATTCCATGCGGGAATCAAGACCACGAGATGCTCCAGTTCTCCGTGGGAGCTCTGGTCAGGAGTTGGCAACGTCGAGGACATGTCCGAACTAGCCTAATCGAANNCGCTTGACAGCCTATGAGGTTTGCAGTCTATCCTCAACTCATCCTGCGCGATAGTGGATTGTTTCCCTCCAGGCATTACCTTCCTCGATTAAGTTCGAACTCTGACGGAGCCTCACCGAATGTCTTCTGTACCATCTGAATCGAGTAGCCAGGAGTTCACCTCTCGCACTCCAGAGTCAAAAATGCGTTGGGTTGTCTGCGGGTTACTCTTCCTCGCGACCACGATTAATTACATGGACCGCTCGGTCCTCTCGCTCATCGAACCCCTCCTGCATCTGCCGTTCATGGGATGGGTTGCGGGCCTCGACGCAAAATACCAGACCGGCTATCACCTCAACTACGGCCACATCGTTGAGTGCTTCCAGATTGCCTACGCCATCGGATTTCTCATTGCCGCGCCGTTTATTGACAAGCTAGGCACCAAGGTCGGTTACGCAGTGGCCATCTCCATCTGGGCCGTTTCTTCGCTGAGCCATTCACTGGTCCACTCCGTTCTGGGTTTCTGCATCGCTCGTATTTTTCTCGGGTTGGGTGAGTCAGGCAATTTCCCCGCGGCCATCAAGGCAACCAGCGAATGGTTTGGAAGCGAGGACCGCGCGCTCGCTGTCGGCGTGTTCAACTCCGGAGCCAATGCCGCGTTCTTCATTGCTCCGGCGATTATTCCGCTCGTCACCATACGCTTCGGCTGGCGATCGGCGTTTCTCTGCACCGGCATGATGGGCATCGGATGGCTCGTCCTGTGGCTATTTTTTCCGTATGACCGCCTCCGCCGCGGCCGTACTACGACGCAGGCGAACCTCCAAAAGGTCGTCCCCGACGTCACTGGGAAGAAGCTCTACAAGATTCTTTTCCGCAGCCGCGGTCTCTACGCCTTCTCGATTGCGAAGGGCCTCACCGACCCCGTCTGGTGGTTCTACCTCTTCTATCTCCCGATGTTCCTCAACGACAACTACGGCCTAAGCCTCTCTCAAGCCTATTGGCCGATCGTCATCGTCTACGCCGTCTCCTCCGTGGGTTCGTTCCTCGGCGGAGGCCTGTCTGGCCTCCGTATGAAGCGCGGCCACACCGTCAACAATGGACGAAAATTCGCGCTCCTTGTCATGGCTATATGCGTTCTCCCCATCATGCTGGTCCCGCACATGCACGTGTTGTTCCCGCATAATGCATGGCCGGCCGTCGGCCTCTTCGCGCTTGCTGCAGCGGCTCATCAGGGCTGGTCGGCGAACATCTTCACGACGCCGACCGACATGTTCCCGTCGACGTCCGTCTCCACCGTAGTCGGCATCGGAGGAGCTGTCGGTTCAGTTGGAGGAGCGCTCTTCACGGTGCTTGTCTCGCATCTTCTCTCGCTGCATCCGCTGGTCATCTTCACCCTGGCAGGCCTCTCGTATAGCGTCTCTCTGCTGATCTTCCAACTGCTGGTGCCCAATCTTGGAGTCACTCCAGACAGCGAAGCTCCTCGAGCCTTCTTATCCGACGAGAACGCGTAGCTTCACCCTGATCAACCCACAAAATCCGACGAGAGGCTCAAGCGAGCCTCTCGTACCTGCATGTTCTGTATTCATACAGTGGACATCACAGATGCCACCCACTGCGCATGTCCGAATCGCGACGCACTAGCTACGCTCGCTCCCTGGATTGCATCTCATCTAACGGTGTCAGGTTCAAAGTGTGTCAGGTTCCCGCCCGGTAACGCGGAGATCGAGGGGCAACCAAATGAAGACAACCAGCGCATTTTCTGGATTAGTATTCATCGTCATCATCACGATCGGAGGCCTTGCCTCCTACGGCGTTCATCAGGCCGGTGGTGAGTTCGCGGCAGTGGCCGTCTTTGTGTTGGGCATCGTGCTCGCCTCTCTTGTGTCCTCCGCCATTCGAGTGGCCGACCCCTGGAGTAAGGCGGTTGTCCTGCGACTTGGAAACTTCCGCTCGCTTGAAGGCCCAGGGCTCTTCTTCATCATCCCTCTGATTGAAACCATTCCGTACTGGATTGACACCCGAGTGCTCACCAGCTCCTTCAAGGCAGAGAAGACCCTCACCAAGGACACCGTCCCCGTCGATGTGGACGCCGTGCTCTTTTGGAAGATCGTTGACCCGAAGGCAGCCGCTTTAAATGTTGCGGACTACCTGACCGCCATCAGTTGGGCATCGCAGACGGCACTGCGCGATGTGATTGGCAAGACGATGCTCTGCGACATGCTCGAGGGCCGCGACAAGATCAGCGATGCCATCCAGAAAATCATTGACGCACGCACCGAGCCCTGGGGTATCAACGTCATCTCAGTCGAAGTCAAAGACGTTCTCATCCCACCCGCGCTGGAAGATGCGATGTCGATGCAGGCCCAGGCCGAGCGCGAGCGTCAGGCCCGCGTCATCCTCGGTGACTCCGAGCGGCAGATAGCTGAGGCCTTCGGGGACGCCGCAAAGACCTACGCGAATGACCCGGTCGCGCTTCACCTCAGAGCCATGAACATGCTGTATGAAGGCCTCAAGCAGAACTCGACCATCGTGATTGTCCCAAGCTCCGCAGTCGATACGATGCAGTTGGGCAGCATGGCCGGGCTGACTGCGCTGACCATGGGCATCGGGCAGGAGCGCGCCCTCAAAGCGGCTGACAGCGTGCCGCCGACCGTCCTGTGATTTAAAAACACAGCCGGTATCCGCATCTGCACCAAGGAGATCGATCGCATTGAAGGCTGCCATATTTGATGGGTCATTGAGTTCGCCAGGGAAGTACCTCCGCATCGAAGATGTTCCTCGCCCGAAGGTGCAACCGGGGTATGTACTTCTTCGCGTGATTGCCTGCGGTGTGTGCAGAACGGATCTGCACATCGTCGAAGGCGACCTCCCGCCATTACGCCCACGCCTCATTCCAGGGCACCAGATCGTTGGCGAGATCGTAGAGGGTGCGACGAAGGAATCGCCCATCGGACAGCGCGTCGGTGTCTCCTGGATGGGTGGAGTCGATGGCGATTGCTGGTTCTGCAAACATCAGATGGAAAATCTTTGCGATCATCCGACATTCACCGGATACACCGTCGATGGTGGGTACGCAGAGTTTGCCCTTGTGCGCGAAGACTTCACCTACGCCTTGCCGCAGGGGCTCGATCCAATGCACGTCGCGCCTCTGCTGTGTGCGGGAATGATCGGCTTCCGAAGTCTGCGAGTGGCCGCTGTCCAGCCCGGTGATCGAGTCGGTCTGTTCGGTTTCGGAAGCTCCGCCGCTCTCGCAATCCCCATTCTCCAATCCTGGAATTGCGAAGTTCTACGTGGTGACGAGAGGCGAGCAGCATCGCAAAATNNCGTCGCGCTGGATCGTGCCATCACCTTCGCTCCCAGCGGAAAGGTGGTCGTCGATGCTCTATCCACTCTGCGAAAGGGTGGAGTTGTCGCCATCAATGCGATTCACCTCGATCAGATGCAGGCATTTGATTACGACAAACTTCTCTGGGGAGAACGTCAGATTCGTAGTGTTGCCAATATGACGCGAGACGATGCTCGCGATTTCTTGAAACTCGCACAGGATCTCAAGATTCAACCGCGTGTCTCAAAGTTCTCCCTGGCCGACGCGAACAGCGCTCTCGAGGCCGTGAAGCATGAGACAGAGAACGGATCCGTTGTCCTCGCAATGGACACTGCCTCCGCGCCTTGATGGCCCGTCGATGGCCCGTCGATGGCCCTTCAAACACACCTCGTCAATCAGCAGTTGCTCGCTCTGTCTCTGCAGCACGAGCCGGCTCTGGATCCAGAATGATCGGCCTCTGCGCGTTTTGCTCCGGAAGTCGATCATGCAGAACCACATTCAGCAGTGACTGGTTCACGCGGATTCTGTCGTTGTACGTGATGAAGCCCAGCCTTCGGAAACGGTTCATGAAGAAGCTGACACGAGACCGCGTAGTCCCGATCAGGTCCGCGAGCGCCTCCTGGGTAATCGGAGGAATCAGGGTTTCCGGTTCCCCCGGCGTGCCAAACGCTGCCATCAGCAATAAGGTGCGAGCGAGGCGTTTTTCACTGTTGTTGAAGAGTTGATCGATCAAGTCTTCCTGCGTTCGCATG
>DHWW01000104.1:5062-5509 GCA_002413385.1 Granulicella sp. UBA5172 | reverse complement strand
TTGAACCATCCGTCCTCGGTAAACTCCTTCTTCGTCGTCTCCTGCCTGCTGCCAATACCCGGCAAAGATGGCCGTCCCTCGAACTTCGACCTCACCATCGTCCGCGATGCGAACCTCCAGGTTCGGAACCACCGTCCCGACCGTTCCGATGCGATATCCATCAAACGTATTCCGCGAGATCACCGGCGAAGTCTCCGTCAATCCATACCCCTCGAAGATCCGAATCCCCATGTCGAGAAACCACTTCGCCGAATCCATTCCGAGCGGCGCTCCCCCCGAAATCCAGATCTTCACCTGCCCGCCAAACGCCTCCTTCAGCTTGCTGTAGACCAGCTTGTCAGCGATCTTCCACCCCAGCGCCGTCGGCGTCTTACCCTCCATCAACTCCTTGCGATACTTCTTCCCCTGCCCAATCGCCCAATGCAGAATCTTCTTCTTAAATCCCGT
>DHWW01000104.1:0-5052 GCA_002413385.1 Granulicella sp. UBA5172 | reverse complement strand
AGAAAAATCGTCGGCTTCACCGCCTTCATCGCTCCCACCAGGTCATCGAACTTGGGCAGATACGCAATCTTGCCGCCATTGCCATAGATCGCATAGTCCAGGTGCCGCGCCAGCGCATGGCTCAGCGGCAGGAACGAAATCGACGAATCGCCCTCCACCAGCCGCAGCCCGTCGGTCGAGTAGCGCAGGTTGTCCGCCAGATTTTTGTGCGTCAACATCACGCCCTTCGGATCCCCGGTCGTCCCCGACGTGTACACGATCGTCGCCAGATCCTCCGGCTTCGTCTGCTTCAGCAGCGCATCAAACCCTGCATCCGGCGCCTCCAGCTCCGACCCGCGCTTCAACACCTCCGGCATACTCGTCGCATTCTCGAAGCTGCCCTCATCCAGCACCGCCACCCGCTCCAACGACGGAATCTCCCCCGCCTCCACGAGCTTGGTGAACTGCTGCCGGGTCGAAACAAAGATCGCCTTCACGCCCGCATCGCGCAGAATGTAGCCCATCTGCTCCGGCGTCAGCGTCTGGTACAGCGGCACATCCACCGCTCCAATCGCCAGCACCGCAAAGTCCACCACCGGCCACTCCCAGCGGTTCTCGCTCACCAGTCCCACGCGATCTCCGCGCTGCACCCCCCAGCTCTGCAGCAACTCCACCATGGCACGCACCCGCCCATACATCTGCTGCGACGAGATCGGCTTCCACTCAGCCTCGCTCTTCCACAGCGCAACCGTCGTATCGCCACGATGGCTCATCCGCAAAAACAAATCATTAACCGTACCGAAATCCAGCATCCACACCTCTCTCTTTCTTTACGGGACGTCCTTTACGGCACATCGCACCTCCAGCAAGCACCAGGCGCGACGTTGCCCATGCTACTCGCTTGGATGCCGCTTATTCCAGAACGCCCTTCGATAAATATCTCTCCGCAGAATCCGGCACAATCGTCACCACGCGCTTCCCCTCGCCCAACTCATCCGCATCCCTGCTGCCCACCAGGCGGTTCATTTGAACCATCGGCGTCTGACCCACCAACTCCGTTACGTCTCTCCCCATGCGCATGCTTCTCTGCGTCCCATTGCAGCGGCCATCGTGCTCCGCCACCCCAAAAGACTAACGTATCTCTCGCAACCTCATCCCAATCTCAATTCGACCGAGGCGCTGCACCCTGTGGTTTCGGTGGAGTCGGCTTTGCCACCTTCGGGAAGTATCCAGCGCGAGTCCGTACCTGCAACCCGCGATAGCCCTTCTCCTTGGCCTCGACATGAATCGTCCGGTAGCCGGCGTCCGACACTGGCTTCGACGAGTGATATTCAATCGTGTACTGCGCTCGAATATCCGCCGCAACCTCCTGCGCAATCCCATCGACTTCCTTCAGCGACTTCGGAAAGAAAGCCAGTCCCCCCGTCTGATTCGCCAGCTCCGTCAGAACTTCGCGCGAGTGCCTCGCCTCGCCATGGCTCACATCGTCGCCAAATAACAGACCAATGCAATAAATCGCCGGCCCATCCAGATCCTGCACCCGCCGAATCGTCGACTCCAGTATTGCGCTCGATGCGTTATCGTCGCCATCGGTCACAATCAGCAACACCTGCTTCGAGCGCTTCGCATTCTTCGAAAGATAGTCCGCCGACGCGATCACCGCGTCGTACAGCGCCGTTCCTCCGCTCGACTTGATGTAGCTCAGCCCCTGCTGCAGCTTCGCAATGCTGTCGGTAAAGTCCTGGTCGATATACGCCTCTGAACTGAAGTCCACCAGGAACGCTTCATCCTGCGGATTCGATAGCTTCACCAGGTTCAGCGACGCAGCGTCCACCGCCGCCCGCTTGTCATACATCGATCCCGAACTGTCGATCAATATGCCCAGCGACACCGGCAGATCCTCATGCCGGAACCCGACAATCTTCTGCGGCACACCGTCCTCGTAGACATGAAACGCATCCTCTGGCAACGAGTCGATCACGTGCCCCGTAGCATCCATCACCGACGCCTCCAGCCGCACCTCGGACGCATCCGCTCGCAGCGTAAAGCGCCCGTCCTCCTTCGTGATCACACCCGTCTGCGCCGGAATCACCACCGGCACCGGGCTCACTAACCCCGTATCCGGCGACGTCACCGGATCTGTATCCTGCGTCAGCGACGCTGCCTTGCGCGTCTGCACCGTCGGAGTCTGCGCTGCCATACTCTGGCTCGCCGGGGCCTGCGCCACAGCCAGCCTGCTCCCGCCCGCTACCAACCCGGCAAGTACGCCCATCCCTGCAATCCAGACCCAAGCTCTACAGCGATGGTGCATAGTACCTCTCGCGACTCCACTCGTTCAGCCCCCGGAACACCGGAAGCAGCAAAGCTGTTTTCTTCAATTTACGCCAAGACTCATCTCGCCTGCGCTCCGTCGGAGTGTACCCGATCTCCGCACGAATCGTGTAGCTCGTCGCAGATTGCTCTGCGCCGCCAACGTCCTGCCTCGACCTTCGCGCTCAACCGTTGCCTCTATCTGATGCCGCATCGCAGCGTCTGAGGTGCCTTGACACCCACAAACCAGTCCCCCGCCCCAGCCCTCCCCTGCAACCGAATCCCACCCGTCCCCACTGGACACGTTGACCATGACGGGTACGTATGCTCTAATTCGCGCGTTCGCCAAATTGCATTTTTATATTTTCTGCAGCAGGCACCACCACTTTACGATAGGTACCAGGAGGAACTTCCTTCCATGAACTTCGGCGCAGTCGCAGCAATTTTCTTCAGTTTTCAAGATGTCCAGTCCAGTAGCCCCGCACCGATCCCGGCAGCCATCAACAGCAGCGACAACATCTGGTTGTGGATTGCTCTCAGCGTCGGCGTTCTCGCCCTCATCGCGGCCTTCATCCTCGCCCGCATCGTCCTCGCCGGAGACACCGGAACTCCCGAAATGCGCGTCATCTCCGACGCCATCCGTGAAGGAGCCGAAGCCTTTCTCACCCGCCAGTACCGCACCATCGGCATCATGGCCGTCATCCTTGCCGTCATCATCTTCATCGGCTACCGCCTCTCGCCGAACACCCACGACCTCGCTACCCGGACCGTCATCAGCTTCCTCGTCGGAGCCATCTGCTCCGGCCTCGCCGGCTTCACCGGCATGTACGTCTCCATCCGCGCGAACATCCGCACCGCCTCCGCCGCACGCTCTTCCCTCAACAAGGCGCTGCAATCCGCCCTCCGTGGAGGAGCCGTCACCGGCCTCGTCGTCGTCGCCCTCGCCCTCATCGGTATCGGCGTCCTCTTCCTCTTCTTTGGTGGCCTCAACGATCCCCGCCACGTCGTCTACGAACTCGTAGGCTTCGGCTTCGGAGCCTCTCTCGTCGCCCTCTTCGCACAGCTCGGCGGAGGCATCTACACCAAGGCCGCCGACGTCGGTGCCGATCTCGTCGGCAAAGTCGAAGCCGGCATCCCCGAAGACGATCCCCGCAACCCCGCCGTCATCGCCGACCTCGTCGGCGACAACGTAGGCGACTGCGCCGGCCGTGGAGCCGACATCTTCGAGTCCACCGCCGCCGAAAACGTCGGTGCCATGATCCTCGGCGCCGCCCTCTACCCGGTCTTCGGCATCAAGGGCATCCTCTTCCCGCTGATGGTCCACGCCATCAACCTGATCGCCTCCATCATCGGCGTCGCCGTCGTCAAAACCAACGACACCGAAGACCCCATGCGAGCCCTCAACCGCGGGTTCTACGTCACCTCCGCCCTCGCCCTCGCCGGCTTCGCGGGCATCGTCTACGAGATGCTCAACGGCCCCGGCGTCCAGCCCATATATCTCTTCCTCTGCGGAGTCATCGGCCTGGTCACCGCCTTCCTCTTCGTCTGGATCACGCAGTACTATACCGAGAGCCGCTACCGCCCCGTCCAGTCCATCGCCGAAGCCTCCCTCACCGGCCCCGCCACCAACATCATCAGCGGTCTCGCCGTCGGCATGGAAACTCCCGCGATGCCCGTCATCGTCATCTGCTCGGCTTTGCTCCTCAGTTACTACTTCGGAGTGAAAGGCCTCTCCGGAGTCCATCTCCCCGGCATCTCCAACTACGTCAAAGGCATCTACGGCACCGCCATCGCCACCATGGGCATGCTCAGCTGTGCGGCGTACATCCTCGCCATGGACACCTTCGGCCCCATCACCGACAACGCCGGCGGCATCATCGAGATGTCCAACCAGCCCGACTCCGTCCGCGACAAGACCGACAAGCTCGACTCCGCAGGCAACACCACCAAGGCCCTCACCAAGGGCTACGCGGTCGGCTCCGCCTCGCTCGCGGCCTTCCTCCTCTTCTCCGCCTACCTCGAAGAGATCAAGGCCCTCGTCACCGCCAAGGTCGCTGCCGCCGGCCCCGCTGGCTTCATGCCCGCAGGCTGGTCCTTCACCAACATCAACCTCGCTGAGATCCCCGTCTTCGCTGGCGCGATGCTGGGAGCCAAAGCTGGTCTACCTCTTTTCGTCAATGGCCATCAAAGCGGTGGGAAGAACAGCGCAGATGATCGTCAAGGACGTTCGCGACCAGTTCCGCGAGAACCCCGGCATCATGGCCGGCACCTCCAAACCCGACTACGCCCGCTGCGTCTCCATCGTCACCGGCGCAGCCCTCAAGGAGATGGTCCTCCCCGGCATCCTCGCCGTTGGTCTCCCCATCGCAGTAGGCCTCATCTTCCGCAACTTCAGCTCCGTCTACGGAGCCGGAACCGAAGTCCTCACCCGCAGCGGCTTCTCCACCGTTCCCACCATCAACGGCATCCCGGTCAACCTCGGCGGAGCCACCGCTGTCGCCGGTCTGCTGATGGTCGGCACCATCTCCGGAGTGCTCCTCGCCATGCTGATGAACAACGGCGGCGGCGCCTGGGACAACGCCAAGAAGTGGATCGAAGCCGGCAACCTCGGCGGCAAGAAGTCCGACGCCCACAAGGCCGCCGTAGTAGGCGACACTGTAGGCGACCCCTTCAAGGACACGGCGGGTCCGTCGCTCCACGTCCTCATCAAACTCCTCGCGACGATCACCCTCGTCCTGGCCCCCCTCTTCCTCTAACCCAACC
>DHWW01000193.1:2543-5274 GCA_002413385.1 Granulicella sp. UBA5172 | reverse complement strand
AGAGACAGCTGCTGCATTGAAGGTCCCGCTCGATAAACCAGCCCTCGACATCTATCGCGCCCAGCATCGGCTCGACGGACAGGAACCGCACCGCAGCAGGTGTCTTCAGCAGCAGCGGAATACGCTCATCCCCAGCCTTCTGATTCTCGACCGAGACACCTAGCCACACGTTCGGCAATCCCACCCAAAACCGAGAGGCGCAAACCTTCTCATTGGCTTCTGCTCCCAGCATTCCTATGCACCAGGCGGCGAAGTCCGCCCCGCGCTCCTCGGCATGAGCATCGTTGAAACTAGAAAAATACGCCAGCATCCGCTCGGGCCGTTTCGTGAGGATTTGGAAGGTATGCTGCCTNNCGGGCACAGCGCCATCACCGCGAAGATTTGGTCGAGCATCTCGTCCGTGACGTTGGGATGGAAGAGGTCACTCGTGCTGTTCACAAAGATGCGCCGCGGCGTCTTCCAGCGCAGCGGATCGAGCAGGTGCTCTTCGACGAACTTGATCTGCCCATTCCACTTGCCCAACGTCGTCAGGCCTTCATACGGCAGCCCCGGCCCGCTAAAGCGGTTCGCCACTGTCTCCGCGTAGCAATGGCGGCAACCCTCACTCACCCGCGAGCAGCCGCGAATCGGGTTCCACGTCGCATCCGTCCACTCAATTCCCGTCTTATCTGCCATCGCACCCTCACTCCTGGAATGTTCGTCATGCGCACGCTCTACGTGGAAAGCTCAATGCGTGTGGTTCGGCCGTTACTACGGCGGAAGAAGTTCAGCTGCAGCGGCCGGGACCGGAGCTGCACAACGCCAGCCCCGTCGCGATGCATGCCGGCGCCCTGGATCAATGCGGCACGCTTCATCGCCTTCAACGTTGCGGCCACGGCTACGCGCGACCAGCCGAGAGCCTGCGCCACTTCGACGCTGGTCATACCTGCAGGATGGGCGCGCAGCAGGGCCAAAATCTTCTCCATTACTCCTGAACCTCTTCAACGGTCAGGTCGATGGCCTTGCCGAAGATCTCGATTGCAGCGTCCCAGACCTTGTGCGGATCAGATGGAGGAAGGTCGAGGGCGAGGTCGAGGGCGAGGTCGAGGGCGAGGTCGCGGGCGAGGTCGCGGGCGAGGTCGCGGGCGAGGGAATATTTTATTTTCGGCAGTTCTTCGAACGGCCGAGCGTGCTCACGAAACTTGTCGGCGAGCTCGCTATCTGCCCCTGCGATCCGATCCGCCAGGGTGCGCAGCGCAATCGGAATCAATACGTTCAGCGTCGCGTTCAGCAGATACTCATAGCGCGCTTGTTCGAGAGCCGGATTGCGCGTGCCCACCAGCTTCGGGATAAAGGGCACTAGCTTCTGCCGATGCTCATCGTCAAACCAGTAATTCAAGCCAACGCCGAAGCGCGCCAGCGCTGGGCAAGCGCACTGCGGATAATTGCTATGCGGCTCCTTGTTGAACCACGCAACGGCCTCCATGAGGGAAACCCCCTCTTCGACGCTGCTGTGATAGCCACTCTTCAACTCCAACGTTTCCAGATCGAGTACCTTCATTGCCTCCCTCCTGGGGAGTGTTGCGCGGACGGCGAGTGTCTCGCCGCCCGGTAGTTAGAACGCGATGACGATGGCGCCGTAGCACAGCCCCAGCGAAAACACTGCAATCATTCCGTACACTTTGAGCCTGTCCACTGCGAACCTCCCACTTCGTCGCTCGTCAGGCGATGACGACGGTGTCTTTTGGCAGGTTCGCCACCATCCAGTACTTGACCAGCAGCGCGGTGTCGTGCTTCCAACGGCCAGCATCCACGCCGAGCAGAGCGATGGTCGGCAACTGGCCGGGCGTGCCCTTCAGCCGCACAATGAACTCGGATTCCACCGGATCGATCTCGCGGAAGGTGCGGTAGGGCATCAGCTTGATCCGCTTCGGCAGAGCGATATCGCCACGGGAGACCGAACCCTGCTTGGCGGTGACGGTCTGGGTGTAGCCGTCGTCCTGGGTGGCGACGCTGCTCTCATTGCTGAGCGAGCTGGCGAAGCGTTGCAGCTGGATAATCTCTTCGGTCGGAAGGAAGCCCATCTGCAGCGAGAGCAGGAACGCCTCCGGCACCTGGTAGGCATCGAACGGGAACGGGTGGCTCTCGCGGTTGGTGGAGCGCAGCCCATCATGCCGCTGGCCATTNTCATCGGNCTCGAGCGAGACCAGCGCGACCGTGTCGTGATCGATGACCTGCACAGCCGTCTTGCCTTCGCCGCCAAAGTCGTCGATTCCAGCGACAAACGCATCGCGAAAACCGGTGAGGCTGATGAGCTGCAGGGTTGGCTTGCTGGGCGGGATAATCAGCCTGCCTACCTCGGCTCCATATTCATCGTTAGACACGGCATACTTGCGACCGTCGACCTCTTCGACAAGCGGTTGCGGAGTGAATAGATTCTTGAGGCTCACAATAATACTTTCGAGGTTCATCGGGTTCTCCAGAGTGCGTGCTGCGGTTGCGAAGCGTGGAAGGTTGCGGGGTTATTTCGCGTTGCTGAAGATGATCGGAGCAGGTGCCTCGACAGGCTTCTGCGGCGTGAAGATGTGCATCTGGCGAGGATCTTCATCGAGCGCGTACAGCACGCCCTCGGCATCCTTGGCGACGAAGATCCGGGAGTTAGCGGGCACCAGGCCAGCCAGTCTCGTTTTGACCTCCGACTCGACGTTGATCTGTACGCGGTCGTCTTTCACATCTCCGAGCCCACGAGACC
>DHWW01000193.1:0-2502 GCA_002413385.1 Granulicella sp. UBA5172 | reverse complement strand
CCGCGCAGGACCGCAGAACCTAGTTGAGGCGCGCGTGCAGCTGGTGGAGCAGGCCGTGGCTGTGCAGTCCGGCGTGGCGCAACGCCTGCGCCAGCACCACGCCTCCGGTCACCGCGAGACCCAACGCGACGATGCCCAGCAGCAGCATGCCGACGAAGGTGAAGAACATCCCAAAGACTGGCAAAGGATTGACCTCGTCCACCACGTGGATCCGGCCCGGCATCGCAGACCAGTTCAACTCGCCCTTTGGCGTGACGGGAGACAACGGCCCCTCATTGCAACCGGGCTCGATCCCGAACAACTTGCACACCGGGCACTCGGAATCTTCCAACGCAACGTTCGATTTTCCACTCATGCTCTTCATGCCGCTCTCCTTTGTTTGCTGTGCTTCTTTCTCTTCTGAGCCTTTTGCCGCAGATCCCGAACGATGGCCCGATACCGCCGATCCGCCTCAATCGCCCTGCGACGCTCTGCCTCGAACGCCGCGATGCAACCTGGGTGGCTGCAGCGGTCTGCCCTGGGCGTCGGATACATGCACTCATCACCACCCGGCACCTTGCAGGAGTGCTCCGGCGTGCAACCGCAGAAGCGGCAGCAGCGNNTCCCCCTGTACCGTTTTCCCAGCTATTGATGGAGGAGGCGGAGACGCCAATCGCCTCGGCGACCTGCGCCTGTGTGAGGCCCAAATCCCTGCGCGAACGCCGCAGCTCGTCCCCGGCCGACACCATGTAGGCTCTCTTGCTCACGCGCCCGCTCCCATCGCCAGCGACCTGAGCCGCGCAGCCGCTTCGTCGTGGGTGCAACTGCGCGCAGCAACCAAGCGCCCAGGGTCCGGGAGGTACTCGATGCGCCGCTCCGCAGCCTCGGGCTGGAAAAAGTAGCCATCCTCGACGCGGGCATTGTGCGCCGCGCCGCGATAGCAGACCGGACCGCAGTACGGGCACGGCGACTCCGTGTGGCGTGTCACAAATGCCGTTAAGTTGGACGCGGCAAGGTCGGCGTCGATCGCGGCAAGGTCACGCTCCCGCGCCGCTGCATCGCGCAGCGCGACCAGTTGCGCAACCAGCTCGACGATGTCGCCAGCGATGCAGCCGTCGGCGTGCCGGGGAGTGCAACCCTCGACCCACGCGGAGAGGCACTGCGAGCAGACAGCACGCCAGGGCGAGCAAGCCGTGTCGCACCGGATCAGCAGTTTGGCGAGCTTGAGTGCAAGGCGATTCAGGTCAGCCTGGATAAAGCCGGCAGCGAGAGCAGCATCGTCTNNTGTAACCCCGGACTTAGAAGGACGTTCGCGGAAGTATCGGTCTGTGCTTCAAACCGTACTCCTGTAAAATCACCTAAGACCCGTTTACCCAATCGCTGATAAGCTGCGTTGAACTTGCAATCAAACTATCACAGTATCCTGTGGTTGTTATCCACAGGGTTACAACTTAGGTACGGGTGCCACCATCTAAGCCGTGCGCCGTACCTCCGCAATGCGCCAATGGCGCGGCTCGATCGCATTCACGACAGACATCTTTGCCTCCATGCGGATGTGCGAATAATGCTTCAGCGTCTGCCGGCTAATCTGGCCTGTGATGGCCATTACTGTTTCGTCCGGCGCGCCGCATTCGAGCATCCGTGTAATCACCTGGTGGCGCAGATCGTGGGGCTTGAGCTTCTGCCACAGGCCAGCGTATTCGAGCACCTGGGAGAGCGAGTTGATCTCATGATTGATGGTTCCGGCGCTGGCGGTGCGCTTCCACATCGCGTCCGCATTCGCCGCGCGCGTGCGCTGGTATTCGCGGAGGTGCCAAGCGCTGATCTCGTCCAGGTGCAAGTCGCCGAAAAAGCGGTCGAGCGCGATGAATTGAGTTTGGAACGCCTCACCCGTGCTTTCTTTGACGTAGGGCCTGCGCCACTCGATGAACCGCTTGCCGGCGGATCGGATGGTCATCGTGGAAATCTTGCTGTCGATGCTGAGCAGCCTCTCGTTTACAGCTTCACACGCTGGACATTCCAGGTGACCCAGGGTGTGTTGACGAGTAGGACTCCATATTTTCCGTTTCCTCACAAAAACTCTGGTTGGGGGTGGGGCGTATTCGCTTATCATGGAAGACTCCTTTGCAGGGAGTCAAACTTTATACATTAGAAGACAAACGAACACAATCGTTACTAAATACACAATAGGTACAATGTGGAAACTCGCAATTTAGTCGTCCCCGTCCGGTTGAGTGCAGGCGAGCAGAAGCGTCTGGACGCTGCCAGGATCCCGAAAGGCTTGAGCCGGTCCGCGTATATGCGGATGACGCTGCTTGAGAAGCTGTGGGAAGAAGATGAACTCCGTCGAATCAAGGTCCTCCGCAGCCTGCCCTGAGCGTAGCCGAAGGGGCGAGAGTGAAAGACCATGCCAGAGCAGCAATGCGCCATGAGCCCGCTCTACGCGGCGCAAGCCGGCGTACAACATCTCTCGGATTGTTTTCATGGCGTCTCCTTACTAACCCCACCCTGTCGGTTACATCT
>DHWW01000129.1 GCA_002413385.1 Granulicella sp. UBA5172 | reverse complement strand
AGCAAAGTACTGGGCCACTTGGGCCCCGGTATCCATCTATCAACCAGATAACATATCTGGTTGATAGATGGAAATGTTATTTATTTACGACTCCTAAGTCCCATGCGTTGAGTGATTTATGACCGTCTTCAAGAACAGCACTCTCTCTCAGCTCAGGCACTTTGATTTGGCGCCTCCAACGCCATCGACTTGCGACTTCAGTGATTGCCGTACGTTATGGCGAGCGTGGCCGATCCAAGCAGGAACAAGCCCCCCCACAATGCAACTCTTGAAGGGAAACCTACTCCTTGCCATTCGCCTGCGATCCAGCCGGAAATATTTGAAGTAAGAATCATGGAGATTTGATAGAGACTCCATCCAATCGAGGCCCCAACAACTCCTAGCAGGGTAGTGGCCGTCCCGTAAGCTGCAACCGACCCCATCCACAGGACACCCATGATTGTTCCCACGAAGATCTGTGGCCATACTGGCACGAAATTCCCCCAGCTTCTATTTCGAAACACCAGCCAGCCAGCGTACGCGAGGTTAGGCACCGCGCCGCCGGCGAGGGCGATCGGCCAGACGGCGTAGGGAGTATCGGACCGCATGGCGTGGTGACGAAGAGCTTCAATTACTAAGCCGTCCCCGAACGCCAGGGAATAGTTCAGCATGGGTGCGAGCAGACCTGCTGCGGCGGCCATGAAGAGGCCCGCTTTGAAGGGATCCATGCCCTGCATGAGCCGTCTTGTCCCTCCGCTCCGCGTCTCGTCTTTGACCTGCCCAGCTGCAAACGATAACGCCGGCTACCATCAAGAGCACCCCCAGCATGAGGATCTCTCCACGAGCAGTTTTTAGCACCGCCGGGTGCCGCAATACGATCGGTACCAACGTGCCGAGAGCGGCACTCAATCCGATCGTCGTGGCGAAGGACAATGCCATTCCGATGCGGAGCACGGCGAGGCCAAACAGAACCTGCGCTACTCCCCATCCAGTTCCATATAAAAACGGCATCATAAAGTCGCCGATTCTAACGCTGCCATATACCCCCAGCAGGTTCGGCACTCTGAAGAAGGCCAGAGTCCACGGGGCGATAATCAGTGCTACTACCGAGTAGACGATCCATGCGTTCTCCCAGCGCCACCTGCGCAGATAGTTCAGCGGTACCATGCAATTTCCGGCCATAAGGCCGCCAAGAATCGCTAACAGAACACCCAATCCAGTTTGCACGCCGTGCCTTTCTCGTCAGCTCCGCTGCGCAAAGCCTCAGAATGACCTCTAAATCCCAACCGCGAGAACGACTCATTCTCCTCTCCTTTCCGCCTAGTGTCAACAGTTATGTTGACGCTAGGCGGCCTCTGCATGATGTTTATTATGATCACGATGCCCTCACCACAAACGCGATCAGGCCGTTTGCTTAGTTGGGTGAGGAAGTAATCCTCGGCCCGGAAATGGTCCCCGCTCGCCCATCTTTCAGCGACGAGCCCATTTGCGCATTCATCTTTGTTGACATTTATGTTGGCAACTATGTATTGACAGGCCACTATTCATGAACTATAAGAGAGCTTACGTTATCACCAGCTCCTGTGGCGTAACGCGAAGTCTTCACCTGAACCTTAATAAGGAGAACCCGTGCGGCCCTACACTTAACGGCAGCGCTTTACTGGCCTTCACTTTTGCGTTGGCAGGCCGACTAAGCCTCTCATCTATCACGGTTGGCGGAATGAGGGCGCGAGCGATATTGCACGCAAAGGATCGAGTGCCGAAGCCCAAACCAGGGAGCGGGCAACGGTGAGATTGGTCGAGAAAGGGCGTTCGGCCACAAGAACAGAGCCCACGAGACCNNCTGGTCTTTTACCAGGGCGGGGCGCGAGGTTCCATGAATGAAATAGAAGCTTCAACGCGAGCATCATGCATTACATCGCTTGAGCAGCGAGCTGTATGTTTGAGAAGGCATGTTTTGCGAATGGGCGAAATCGTTGGCCAAGGTTATGTTGGCCAGGGCCTGGGGATTGCAGACCTACTAGCGGTCCTGTATTTCAGGGAGATGAAATATGACCCGAACAATATCAAGTGGTCTGACCGCGACCGGTTTGTGCTCTCGATCGGTCACTATTCAATCGCGTTATACGCAGCCTTGGCAGAGGCCGGAGTCATCACCGTCGAGGAACTCGACACCTACGGGGCAGACCAGTCCAGGCTGGAGATGTCTGGAAGCGAGATTACGCCCGGATTTGAAATGACTGGCGGCTCTCTGGGCCATGGCCTCGGGCAGGCGGTGGGGATGGCGCTCGGTGCCCGATTGGATCGGAAGCCTTCGCGAATCTTCAATCTACTCTCCGACGGGGAGTTGAATGAAGGTTCGACCTGGGAGGCCGCAATGTCCGCCTCTCATTATCGGCTGGACAATCTTTTCGCATTTATCGATTGCAACAATCAACAAGCTGATGGCTCCCCCGCTAAGGTCCTCAACTCCGAGCCGGTTCACACCAAATGGGAAGCTTTTGGGTGGGATACGCAGCGCGTCGACGGAAATGATGTTGGAGCGATCGTGAATGCGCTCGAAGCTGCCAAGACAATCAAAGGGAAACCGCATGCCATCGTCCTCGACACACTGATGGGCAAAGGCGTGCGTGCCTTTGAGCAACGTGAAAAGAACCACTTCATTCGCGTCGAACCGAGTGAATGGAAGATTGCCCTAGAGCAGCTCGAAGAGCGCGCTCCCTTGAACGAGAGGACTTTATGAGTACGATACAATCGGCAGCGGCAAATCCCCGGTCGAACGTGANNGGGAGAGGCCCTCATCAAGGTAGCGGAGGCCAACCCACGCATCGTTGGGCTCACAGCGGATCTGGGTAAGTACACCGATATTCAACCGTTCGCCAACCAATTTCCGGATCGGTTTTTCCAGGTCGGGATGGCAGAGCAGAATCTAATCGGCATAGCGGCCGGTCTGTCGCGCTCCGGCTTCACGCCCTTTGCTACTACATACTGCGTCTTTGCAACCAGACGCGCGTATGATTTCATCGCGATCGGGGCGGCATTGGGCGGCGCAAATGTAAAGATCATCGCCGGCCTGCCCGGATTAACTACCGGTTATGGCGGCACACACCAGGGCATCGAAGATCTCGCCCTGATGCGCTCGATTCCTAACCTGACCGTGATCGATCCCTGCGATGCCACTGAATTGACCCAGATCATTCCCGTGATCGCCGCGCATGAAGGACCTGTCTACATGCGTCTTTTGCGCGGACAAGTCCCTATTACTTTTGATCCGGTCAGCTACCGATTTGAACTTGGCAAAGCGAAATTGTTGTGCGAAGGCGCCGATGTGGCGATCATCAGCACCGGGCTGATGACAGCGCGAGCACTGAAGGCGGTTACGGAGCTGAACAGCAAAGGAGTGAGCGCATCCCTCCTTCACGTAAGCACTCTCAAGCCGTTCGACAGGGACAGCGTCATATCCCTGCTGCGGCGGGTACCACGTGTTGTTACGGCGGAAAACCATTTCATTACCGGTGGACTAGCAAGCGCAGTGGCGGACGCAGTCGTAGACGCTGGCATCGCAGTGCAAATTCGCCGCGTTGGGATTCCAGATTGCTTCTGTGAAAGCGGTAGCATACCCTATTTGGTAAAGCGCTATGAGATGGATGTTGCAGACATTACTTCCGCAGCTTCTGAATTGGTAGATAAGCCATTGGATAAGACCAAACGGTCAGTTAACGGTTGAAGGTGTTTGATGAAGATCATCGCTCTCGAAACGATTACAGTCGGAGCTGGTTGGAAGAACTGGCTATTCATAAGGGTTCATACCGACGACGGTTTGCATGGCATCGGTGAAGGCACACTTAATGGCTTTATTCGAACTACCGAGGCCGCTATTCGCGAGCTGGAACACCTTGTAATTGGCCACGACCCGCGGAACATTAATGCCTTAGCCAAGCGATTGATGGAAAGTGTTTCGCTGGACGGTGGACATATACACCGGACCGCTGTGGCCGCCATTGAGGTTGCTTGCTGGGATATACTCGGCAAGTCCCTTGGAGTTCCGATTTACCAGCTCCTCGGGGGAAGGGTTCGCGAATCAATCCTCTGCTATGCCAATGGATGGTACCGTACCTGAGCGGTCGCCGGAAGCCTTCGCGCTTGCAGCAGATCAAGTTGTAGCGAAGGGATTTCATGCTCTGAAGCTCGACCCCTTCGGTGTGTCAAGGGATTTTATCGATGCAAGCGAACTGCAACTTAGCTACGATATCGTAGCGGCCCTGCGCGCGCGTCATGGGAATGACCTGAAAATCCTTATTGACGTGCATGCCCGGTTCACAGAAGCTGACGCTCTGCGAGCCGCTCAAAAGCTTGCCCCGCTCGACATCTATTGGTGGGAGGAACCCACGACGCGCGAGCGCGAGCAGCCCGCCAATTCCGTCGCCGCGCGGTGTCCGATCCGCGTTGCGACCGGGGAAATGTATGACACCATCGGCCAATTTTATACTCTCGCAGCGGGTGGCGGGGTAAATATCTTTCAACCAGAGCCCATGAGTTTGGGTGGAATCACCAATACGCTGGCGGTAGCAAACCTCGCCTTGGCACATGGCAGCTTTATCGCTCCGCATCAGAGCGGTGGCCCGGTCGCGACTGCAGTCTGTCTGCAGCNNTGTTCCCAATTTCCTGATTCAAGAGCATTTTGACCCGTTTAATGAGCCTTGGAGCAAGGATTTAGTCTCTTGGGTACCCACAATCGATTCGGCTAATGGACACCTCAATATGCCTTCCGGCGCAGGGCTCGGCATCGACATCAATATGGAAGTTGCGCGCCAGCATCCATATGATCCGCACGCTTATCTCAACGTCTACACAACTGGATGGGAAAAGCGGCTCGGAGACCAGAGTTCGCATCGTTCCCGCGAAGCTGTCGCAGTCGACTAGCAATGGAGGATGAGCTACCCACAACGCAAGGGTCATCAGGACACGGTGCTGTTCTTTCCGGGCTTCAACTGACGCATCTAGCTCCTCATCGATCACGAGATACATCCGGTATCCGTGGAATTGGCCTTGATAAACCGCGATAGTATTTCCCCTTTTGCCATCGGGGCCTCTTGCGCTCGGAACTGCGCGCCAGCCACTGGTCTTTCTCGCGCGCGAGACATTTATCGATTCAGTCCAGAAGAAAAGGAGTGGTGAACGAAATGGAAGAAATAAGAAGCTTGATGAAAAGGATCACTTCCAAGCAAGTCGTCGACGCTCATCTTGCGTCCTGGTGGTTAGGCGGATCTGGTTTTGTCTTCAAAACGCCTGCCAGCACTGTGGTTTGTGTCGACCCTTATCTATCAAATTGCGCCGAAGATCTCTTTGGCATGAAGCGTGCATTTCCAACTCCTATTGACCCCGAGGAGTTTCGTGCCGACGCAATCATCTCAACGCACTGGCACGAGGATCACCTGGATCCTGGATCGATTCCCATCATCGCTCGCAATAATCCCCACGCAAAGTTCATCATGCCCCCCAGCGCGATGGCCCGCGCGATGAGCTGGGGACTCCGCCGTTCGCAAATTGTCAGCTTCACATCAGGTGAGCCGACTATCGTGGGTGACGTCACGATTGAAGCAATGCCCGCGCGCCATGAAGCTGGCGTTCCCGGCTGGGAAGTTCCTGACGCTGTTGGCGTGCTTCTTCGGTTCGGCAAGCTTAAGATCTACCACAGCGGCGATACGGCNNACGGAGTACGACGTGCGCTTGCGGCGGCTCAAGTCCTACCAACCCGACGTGGCGATGCTCTGCATCAACGGCGATGGAGGGAATATGGACGCGTTTGAGGCCGCTTTACTGGCGTGGCACCTAGGCGCCTCACTGGTGATTCCAATTCATCATTTATTGTGGGCCAACAAGCCTCCTGGTGCTGACGAAACACTAGATCCAATGCTCTTTGTCAAGACATATGAACGATTGGGCGGGACCGGACGTGCCTTGGTTCCACAGATTGGCGAGGAGATTGACCTCACACAATGACAGATGCGTCGCCAGGGACGCTTACCCGAATGGACGTGCGTGGATCTGCGAGGAAGTCCGGCTTGAGACGAGTGCCCAATCCGGGCATTGTCGGGAATGATGCGTGGCCTTCCGCAATCTCAATATTATTTGTGTATACCCACTTGTACCAGCCACGGTAAAAGCCACGGACGCATTCCAGAAGCATCGCGTTGGTGCTCGATGCACACAGGTGTAGATTTGCGAATAGTGCCACCAGTCCGGTGCAATCATGCGGCGCTATCGGCAGATGAAACGTGTCTGCCAGAATGGCAATTTTTCGGCCTTCTGTTATTCCACCAGTCCAAATCAAATCGGGCATAATGATGTGAGCAGCACGCGCCTCGAGCACCTGCCTGTAGGCATATCTGGTAAAGAGGCGTTCACTCACACTCTGCGGAACGCGGGTTTCGGTCACGAGCCTGGACAGGTCAATGACGCTGTCCGGTTTCATCATGTCTTCCATCCAGAGTATATCGAAGGGCTCAAGAACCTTGCCTATCCTAATTGCACAGTTTAGATCCCAACGTGAATGACCCTCGATGATTATCTCTATGTCTTTGCCAACCGCGTCTCGAATCGCTTTCACTATGTTCAGGCCCGAGTCTAGATCGCGCGCGGAAATGAAAGAGCCTGAGGGACCCATTGCTGTGTATCCCGCTGGGCCCAAAGCCGCTGTTGACTTAAGCCTTGGGGCAAAGCGGTCCCATGGCCAGATCTTCATGGCCTTGATCCCTTCAGATAGCAGATCCCTGGCAAGTTCAGCGGGACGGCTCACAAAGGCTTCCGCATCGTCATGCAGTTCGGTATCAACACACGTATTGTAAACAGGAATTGTATCTCGAACCATGCCGCCGAGCAGGGTGTATATGGGTTGCCCGGTCCTTTGTCCTAATACATCCCACAGGGCAATGTCGAGCGCAGACAAGGCGCGCATCTCGGCCCCGGCATAGCCGAAGAAATTGCAGTAGCTAAAGGCCTGGTCCCAAATGCTCTCAATCTCCGAATCTGATCGCCCGAGGACGAATGAAGCAAGCAGATCATGGATCACCGCCTCGACCGCGCTCGGGAGATAGTATGTCTCTCCCAAGCCGATGAGCCCATCTTCTGAATGAAGCTGCACCCAAAGAACGTTTGGCAGAGCTGAATTCCGAATGGTCTCTACCTTAACGATTTTCACTTTACCTCCCTTACTGCTTGTGATCTCTTGGCGCACATTTAGCTGGGTACCGATTCCGCGAGGTCATCAATCAAGTTCCAGCCCACCTGAGATATTCAGGCGGTTTCCAGTCACATACGAAGCCGTTTGCGTTGCGAGCCAAACGATACCTTCGGCGACTTCTTCGGGCGTGGTCCTGCGCCGCAAAGGGATGTCGACGGTCCGGGATTGCATATAGGTCTTTAGATCAATGCCTGCAGCCGCCGCGTTTGATTCTTCTGTAATATGCTGCATCGGTGTATCCATGCGCCCTGGGGCCACAGCATTCACCGTAATTCCGTAGACACCCAGATTTGCAGCAGCCGTGCGCGTAATATAGTCGACGGCAGCCTTCGAGGTTGCATAGGAGGTATAGTTGGTCAACGTCATACGCGTACCTGGCGAAGACACGTTAATTATCCTTCCGCCCCCGGACTCTTTCATGACACGAGCTGCTGCCTGCAGAAGAAAGAACAAGGCTTTCACATTAACGGAGAATATCTTGTCCCATTCGCGCTCGGAAACATCCAAAAGCGCCTCCACCGACGAGGCCGCCGCATTATTGATCAATATATCGAGACGGCCAAGCTGCCGGAGCGTTTCTTGGACAATGGTGGCGGGNNGATCGGCTGTAAGAGTCGCACACTCACCGCCTCTGCTACGTAACTCACTGGCAGTTTCGTTCAATAGTGCTTCATTCATATCAACGAGAGCCACTGCTGCTCCGCGTGAAGCGAACGCCAGCGATGTTGCCCTGCCAAGTCCCTGCGCAGCGCCGGTGATAAGAACAACCTGGCCTTTAAATGGATGATGATCCGCAGTCATAGACATCTCCTACCAATCAGCCGGGGCTACCGACTCTTCCGAACTCTGATCGACCATTTTCTCAACTTTCGCTAAAGGCCGCGTCTACAGGAACCATTGACCTTCTTTTTCGGTTACAGCCTTCGTGCTTCGACGACGCGCGAAGTGCGCGGGCAATAAAGCGGTAAAAGTCTTAGTTGTCAGCATCACAGGTATGCTAGCAATTGTTCAACTTCCTTGTCAACTTTTTCGTTGACATTTCTGCGAACGTTATTGTACGCTTCGTGAATGAGTTTGGTGGAACGCTTCCGGCTTGTGTGGCGCTTGCACAGGGCCACACACTTCAGCACCCCAACAGCGCTGAACGCTATAGGGTATTCTGATCCTTTTAACGATGTCGTGCGAGTGCCAAACCGTGGGCAATGCTCAGCCAGAACCATGCACTAGGTAACAAGAAATCTGGTAGTAGCAATCTGCTACTGTGGATTGCTCTCAATCCTAATATTCGAGGCACACTGTGACCAACACAAAAAGACTATCTGGGAGTATCGTAGCAATATCTGGGGGTTGTGGCGACATCGGCCAAGCCACGGCGCGTCGGCTCATTCAAGACGGTGCCCGTGTCGTCCTTCTCGATCGAGTCCCGAACGATGCGATTTCTCCTGACCTTAAGAGTGATAGAGATCTGGCGTATCTGTGCTGTGATGTGACCGACCGAACATCTGTCGAGTCGGCACTCAGGCAGGTCGTGGAACTCCACGGGAGACTGGATGTTGTAATTGCAAATGCGGGTATGGTTGCGAACGAGCGCTTTCTCCAGATAGACCCAGCACATCTAAGGCAGACCATGGAGGTAAATTTCTTTGGAGCGTTCAATCTGGCGCAATTAGCCGCACGAGTGATGGTGGAGCAGTCCCCATCCTCACGGAGTATCCGTGGCAAGATACTCTTCACCGGGAGTTGGGTGCAAGACATGCCTTTTCCAGAAGGCACGTCCTACATTTCCAGTAAGGCGGCGCTCAAGATGATGGCTATGGTAATGGCTCAGGAACTTGCTCAACAAGGTGTGCGTGTCAATCTGGTAGCTCCTGGAATTGTGTACGCCGGCCTGAGTAAGAAGTTACACGATGCTGATCCGACTTTTCGGACTCGCGTTGCTGATGCCATCCCGCTTAATGAAATGCAGACTGCCGAATCGGTTGCTGACGCTTTTGCATTTCTGTGCAGCGGGGAGTCCGATTACATGACAGGTTCATCATTGCTTGTTGATGGAGGAGCCACTCTCGTTAAGAGAAGCTAGGCCATATCACGGGGTGTGCAATGACGTAACTGAGCCCCCGGCAGAGTCGGAGGCTTTACGGTTGCTGGCCCCCCAAAGGGGCCTGAGCGCAACCGGTGAAAAGCAAAAGCAACCGCAATAACCCGCATCCATGCCACGCTCGGCATACAAACCGCAACAGCGTGGAGATTACTCCCGGAAATGTCAACCGGTTACTCCCACCCCGGCAGAGTCGGGGGAACTGCCGTTACATTGGTAACGGCCTCTCGGATTCCTGGTGGCTTCGATTGCAGACGCTTTCCAAGCACTCCTAGTCAACTATGAAGCTCGATGATGGGATTCCAAATGACGGGCTGTGGCCGGTTCGCACCGTTACGCTTTACGATGAAGCGAAGAGAGTCCCCTTTACGAACAGCAAGGTTTTTCAACTGGTAGGCTGTCGGGGCGCCAAAACGGGGAACATCTGCCCAGCCCGATGCGGGCCAGACTTGCCTTGCGTTGTGCAGAATCCTAACCGCGACGGGCGACTCAGCATCGGCGCTCGGATCCTTTTGGACCTCACCTGACAGTCGAACAGAAGAATTGGCCGAAATTGTAAAAGTTCTTGCAATCTCAACAGTGGCCGAGGGCTGCATCCAGATCCGTCCAATGCGTCCAAGGCCTGAGCCTGCCCAGAATCCTTCGTATCCTCCATTCTCCCAGACGAGTTCCTTGTAATCCTGCGCATCGTCGCTTTGCTCGTATCTCCAACCGTAAACCCCTTGTGCTGGTTCGAACTCCCCGAGAGGCTGATGCGTTTCCGGGTCGCTGGTTATGGCAGTCGCGACGATGAGAGAACTGCGGTTTCCATCGCCATCAACGGCTCTGACCTCGTATTTAGCGGTAATGTCATAGCCACGTTGTAAGTGGTCGAAGAAGAAGTCTCCCTTGGCGGACTTTCCCACAACGGCTCCATTCCGCAAAACCTCGTAATAGGATATCCAGTTGTCGTCGAGGCCTGGTGACCACGCAACTTCAATGCCTTGCCTCCCAAGGTTGGTACCCACACGCTTCGTCGCTTTCGAAGGCGGCTCCGGGTTGATCTTGTCCGTGCCTGAGCCAGGGCGCTGGGGCAAGTTCAGGAATATGAGTTCTCCTGGCTTTATTACGGGAAGGCTGATCCCATCCGCCATCAGCTGTTTCCCCGACTTCCGCAAATTTGCCATCGCGTGGTAAGTCTGGACCTCGTAGGTCATATCGGCTTGCAGCCCACGGGGGTAGACGACGACAGGGCTGTCCGGTTCTGGCTCTAGCCGGATGGGAGATGCAAGTTTGGCATATTTGAAACCAAGTGAATCAGATGTAGCCCGGCTCATGTCTAACGTAGTGGAGGCCACGATGGCCTTATCGCTTGCGCGTATAAGCATCAGTGAATACGAACCTTGATTACCTCCATCCTGGCCACCAGGAGCATATTGCCCTAGTTCTGAAATGATA
>DHWW01000120.1:4071-4266 GCA_002413385.1 Granulicella sp. UBA5172 | reverse complement strand
TGCATCGGGAGCGTTCTTGTCCATCAGCTCTCGGGTTCGCTCCAACTGCGCTCTTGTGAGGTCAGGCCGATTGAGGAGCAGGCTGGACATCCACTCATCGTGAATGTCCTTGGACCACTTCGCGCGATAGACCCCAGGGACAGCCAGGTACATGAGAAAGCTGCGTAGCTCTGCCGGGTAGAGCACGTTTGCGTC
>DHWW01000120.1:0-4041 GCA_002413385.1 Granulicella sp. UBA5172 | reverse complement strand
CAGAGCGCCGGCGTCAAGCATCTGGATCAAGGTGGGGCGGGAGACATTCAGCAGATCGGCGGCTTCCTGGGTGGTCAGTTCTGCATGAACGGGAATGATCTTGACTGCATTTCCCCGGCTCATCTCATCAAGAATCTGGACGAGAAGGCGCGCGGCTAAGGCCGGAATTCGGATCGTCGGTTCCATTGCGAAATTGAGAGCGCGCAGGTCAAGCGACGACATAGATGTCAGGAACGGGGCCAGGATATTCCTCGTCTCTTTAGCGAGTTGCGCTTCGGCTTGCGAAGGGATTTCCAGCGTGATGGCGGCGGTAGCGGACATTGGATTTGACCTCTGGTGCCATTCTATATAAAAGAAACAATCGAAAGCAAGTGAAGCAAACGAATTAGAAAGATCACGATGAGTCTGAAACCTGGAGGGCGCAGTTTGATGTCTACAGGCCAACGTGGATGGTTCACTACTCACCTAACAGTGACCATATCTTTCAGCCAATCATGGATGCACACTTGGTCTATCTTCGCTTATGTGGTGTGCCACATAACCTCAAATATGTGTGGATGTCAGTTATGTTGTCATGGTCCACGGAGGACTCCTAATTCGTGATTTCACCACCCAAATATGCACATAAATAGCAAGTGTGCAAAAAACGAGGACTACTTCCGTTTTTTCTACATGGAATGGTGTAGTATTGCCGTAGATGAATCGGAGGTAAGGCAATGGAGCGAGTTCTATTCAGTGAACCCGAAGAAGTTCAAACGCGGTTGAAGGCACTAGGACTAGACGAGATTGAACTGCTCCGGGTGGTTCGGTTCGGTCAAGCGTCAAGGTCGGAATGCACAGAAAATCATCCTCCGTCATATGCCGGATATACCGGTTGGGCGGAGACAGTTCGCGCCCTTCGCGAATACCTTATCCCTCTGCAATGGACGAAGTGCAATGACCGCAATTGGCCACTTTCAGTCAGTCCCTGTGGCAAATTTGCGATCGCTGTGGCAACAGGAAATGAAGCAACGGGTTTACTGAGCATCACACCATCTACAAAGGCAAGCAAAGGGCCACGAACAGCCCAGGCAGTAACAGTCAACCTACAACTGGCCTTTGATTTCGGGGCTGTGTCGACGATCAACGCTGCTATTCCTTCCGATCTCCGCAAAGCGACAGGACGCACAACTTGGTTCTTACTGATCCACGTCGATCGCAAAAAGAGTGAGTTGAGATGTGAGTTGGCTCGCCCTGTAAGAATGAGCGAAGACGGACGTGTTGATGATTGGGCCGAGCGGATTATTTTGTCGGGCACTCAGCTAGATCCTGAGCCAGAGCCTTCATTTGGAACAAACGGCCCGGATGGACCAGACTTTACGGCTGAAATCAAGAGAAGAGCATAAGGTGGAACAAGTTTTCAACCCGTCTAGGCTGACCTTGGCCCGGAAGAGGCGAGGATTGACGAAGCTGGAACTCGCGTTTCGTGTTGGAGTTGACCTTCGGGCGATCTCCGCCTTCGAGGGCGGAGAGTATGCCCCCTCAGAGGAGACTCGAGCGAAGCTATGCTCAGTACTTGAATTTCCATGTGAATTTTTCTCCGGAGCAGAACTCGATCTCCCGACCCCCGATATAGCCAGTTTTCGTTCGCTTGCTCGCATGACGGCCGCGAGGCGAGACATGGCTCTAGCCGAAGGGGCTCTGGCTCTTTCTCTTAATAGGTGGCTCGAAGAACGATTTGAGCTACCCACGCCCGACTTACCCGATTTTGGGAGAGAGTCGTCCACTCAAACAAATGAGGACGAGGACGACACTCCGTCTGATGAAGAGCAAGCTGTCACCTCTGCTGTTGCCTCAGAAATGACGGGACCTGAAGCAGCTGCTTATGCTCTTCGGCGCCATTGGGGGCTTGGCCAGCAGCCCATAAAGAACATGGTTCACCTGTTGGAGGCTAAGGGAGTCAGAATATTTTCCCTTGCGATTGATGCGCACGAAGTCGATGCTTTTTCCATGTGGAGGGAATCGACTCCTTTCATTTTCCTCAATAGCTACAAGTCCGCCGAGCACAGCCGATTCGATGCCGCACATGAACTCGGACATTTGGTGCTTCATAGACATGGCATCCCACAGGGGCGAGTAGCTGAACGGGAAGCCGATGCATTTGCCTCTTCGTTCTTAATGCCTCGGTCTGGGATATTGGCCAAACCTCTTAAATTCCCAACGATCGCTGGTCTCCTCAAGATGAAAAGAAATTGGGGCGTTTCGGTAGCTGCTTTGAACTATCGGCTCCACTCCCTTAACCTGACCGGAGACTGGCAGTATCGATCTCTCTGTATCGAGATTGCCAAACGTGGATTCAGAACTAGTGAGCCGGAAGAGATGCAGCGAGAAATGTCACACATGCTCCCCGAGATGCTATCTCTTCTCTACCAAGAAGGTATAAGTCGACCCCAGATTGCAAAGACCTTGTGCCTGACGCCAATTGAACTTGATCAACTTTTGTTCGGATTAGTAATGACTCAGATCGATGGAGGAAGAACATCTGAACCAGATAACTCCAAAAAGCAATCTGGACTCTATGTTGTGAGTCGGGAATAATCCATGAGAATGAATGCTTAGTAGATACCCTTAGGATCATTTCATTGCTCATTTTGTAAACAAGCCGGCCGTAGTGGGTAGTAGTCGCCTGAACTTGGGCATCTGCTCCTGCCACCGTACGAACGTAAGAGTACTTTGAGGTTGGTAGGCTACTATGGACGACGCGCGCGCTTCCCGCATGACTGCTGAGTTGATAAACACCTTCGTTGGAGGATGGAAGATACTCGAATTCCTTGGTGCCGGAAAGTCGGCGCTCGTATTCAAGGCTCAGAAGGATGCGACCATCGGCGCATTAAAAATCTTTGATCCCGAGCTTGTTCAACGCTTTGGCACAGATGTGCCTNNATCGGGAGCTTAGTCTTCGAGGCAAGCATCATCCAAACTTGGTAAGAATTCTCGACGGAGGACATTGCCTGAGTTTCTGGGCTCTACTATGTCGCCATGGAGTTGCTGAACGGGAAGTGCTTGGCAGACAAGCTCAAAACAGTTCCCCGCAGCCAGATATCGTCAATCATGTCCCAGATTGCCAGCGCTGCCGAATTTTTGGAAACCTTAGGACTTGTTCATAGAGACATTAAGCCTGACAATATTTTTGTCGCGAGCGACTTTACTCATTGCTGGTTGATGGACTTTGGAGTCATCCGTCCTATCGGAGAGCCGGGCATTACTGACGGAGACCAAAGGCCATTTATAGGCACCCTGCAGTACAGTTCGCCAGAATTTCTTTTCCGCACCGAGGATGACACGCCATCCGGCTGGCAGGCCCTCACATTCTACCAACTTGGTGCAGTATTGCATGACTTGATTATGAGGGAGAGAATTTTCGTTGATCATACCTCTCCGTTCGCTCGGCTAGTAGAAGCGGTTAAGGGCATAACGCCGCGCGTCGAGGCCGGCGATGTTTCACCAGAGTTGGTTTTGCTTGCTCGATCCTGTCTAAGTAAAGATCCGTCTTTGCGCTTACGTCTTGTCGATTGGGATTCATTCACTCCACAAGGAACGCGCACTGTGTCGCAGTCATCGACAATCGAACGTATTCGTAAACGACAACTCTTAGCGAAGGGTTCGTCGGCAGCCACACCGGAAATTGTCGATCAAACGAACCGCGTTCTCCGCCGCACAGTTGATTATGCTGAGGAAAAGGTACAAGCCCTAATTCGAAAGGAATGTGTGGGGAGTGGCTTGTTTCCCCCGTTGCAAATTTTTGGCTGGCAAGGCACGACACCGGACGAGACGGCCTTTGTTATCACGTTCGAATCGTCTCCAGAACATGCCCTTAACAAATGCCTTCAAATCTGGTTCTTGGTCAAGCTCCTCGACCAAGCGTCGATCGGGATACATATCTCTGTCGCAGCATCTCTACATACTGTAGCTCTGGATCCATTGTCCCGAATTCAGAAAGCGAGAATCACATTGTTTGAATGGTCCTTTTGAAGAGAGTTCAGTCGATAGCAAGCTTCGAAG
>DHWW01000002.1 GCA_002413385.1 Granulicella sp. UBA5172 | reverse complement strand
GTCCCAGTGACCCATCCACGCGCTCACAACCTCTGGTGGGCAGCCTCGATCGAGTAGTTCCGATGAGATAAAACGTCGATGGATATTGACTGGAAAGGGGAGAAATTCGTTCATGAAAGGTGCGATTACGCGTGGCCTCACCTCGCACTTGTTGAGCTTGTCATCGACAAAGAAGCACGGCGTTATGGGAGGCTTATGAATCCAGGGGCTATGCGAGATAAAGTCCTGATACAGTTTCATCTGCTCATGCAGTGCCGGAGTCAATTGAACCAGCCGGGCCTTGTACCCACTGCCACTGTCCTTGTCCACCAGGGTCGTCAGCCTGAGTACTGGGTCGACCTCCGACAGATAGACGTACGGAGTGCCGATGCCCCGAACGCCAGTAGTGTAGGAAAACATCCATATCGTATACAGCGTTACCAGATTGTGATGGCGCCGGTGCTCCTTATAGGTAGTCGGCGTCGCTGAGCGATAGATCTCGTCCTTGAGGGTTCGAATCGCTGTTTGCACAGCGGTCCGGGTTGGACAGCGACGATTCCCAATATAGCTGGCGGTCTTCTTCAGGGTGGAGTCTGTATGTGACGGAGGTGTTTGCCCGAGAGAGTTCCACATTTGATCGCGCAAGCCAATAGCAACCGTTGTATACAGCGACTGGAGACGAGAGACCGAAGGACAGGCATAGAAGAGCTTGACCCTCGACAGAGGAACATCATTTCCGGTAATGATCGCAGTCGCCGATAAGTCACCTTCCGATGTTGCCAGTACACGTGAGAAGAGGAATTTGGAAAGTCGGCCTTCGGTCATGCGTGTATCGTCATCTAGATCTTCGAATAGAGTCCGAAGTTGTTGGCGATACCAAGGGAGACGATGGCGGAATACACGCACAGCTTGATCGGGAGATACCTTCACTTTATGTTCACCGGCACTCTCCCCTCCTCGAGTCTGGTTCCTCTGTTCCATAAAGGCGAACACCAGAGAGCTGCCATCGGCTACATCCGGTAGATGGAGATATTCGACACGCGCACGATCCATTCCGGGGGGTACATCTCCAAGGGGACGTCGATAGTTAGGGAGTGGCGACCGGATCCGCCATTGGGCAAACGTCTCGCTGGTCTTTGGCAAGAGACTGAGGGATGCATCCTTGCCGCTCGCTGTCCTGTTTGGCAGCTTCAGACCTTTCGCTTGTTCCACGGACCTCGATGTCCAGAACATCACTTACGCGAAGGCCAGAATTTCGAGTTCCTCAGCCTCAGCCGGCGTGAGTGTCCGCTCAGACACGATCTCAGCTATCTCTTGGCTGCGTTGAACGATCAGTGGCGCAATCTCCGCAACCGTTGGGGTGCCGTAAGACCATGGAAACATCTGGTTCGCCATCTGGACTTGCATGGCCTGCGCAGCTGACACTTCTCGAAAGGAGCCCGGACTTCTCTGAAAATCCGCATCCTCAAAGCCAGTGCGATCAATCTTCTTCCTCCTCTTCGTCCTCTTCGGGACTATCGTCGAGATCAAGTCGTTCTTCGGCTTCTTGTCCGGTGTAGCGCTTCCGTGCAGTCGTTGAATGTCGACTGCGATTGCCGTCTGCTTCGGCGCCGTCACCGATGGGTCCGTCTGAGGATACTTCTGCTAACGGGAAGCTGGTGCTCCCGCCATGGACCCTACCGCGATCAGAGCCGGATCCGCGACGACGATTTGATCCGCGCTGCTGCTGTTCGGCGTTCAGGAATCCCTTACTAAGAAAAGTAACCAGGTGGTGGTATCGGCGGATATCTTCAGATCTCGACGGCATCAACTCGTAGAGCGCCTCAAGGAACTCTTGTGGGGGTAGTACAAGTCGGCAGCATAGCGAAAAGATCCGGCGCGGATCCCTCGCTGATGCAGCGAACAGCGAGGGCTGCGTGGTAGGGATTGGCCTTCATTACCAGCAACGCCGGCTGGTCTCCGTACGATTCAAACTCTGCGAGGGTGGTGTACCGCCGGGTGACTTCAATCTGGGCAAAGAGTAGGTGCGCCTGAAGCAGACGAAACTTTTCATGCGAATGCTGGCTCGAATGAGAGTTGCACAATGTTGAATACACGGGGTGGCGCAAGATACCTGATCCCATCAAGGGATGGTCGCCTCGCTCAGTGAAGCCGCGCGCAAAACCTGCGCCCAATTCCTTGGTTAGTTCAATTTCGTTCTCGATGATCCAGTCGATGATATCTGGCCAGGAAGCCAGTCCCCGTTCGTCCGAATCGAGGCCCCAGCTCTCCTGCACCATCGGCAGCATCTCTTTGAGATTTCGGCAGATCAACGGCAGTGACACCAACTCCCAGTGCGCATTGATCTCCCATAGGAACCTGCGTAGTGCAGGTTCCATATGGGCGGAGGAGGCAAACCGGCGCAGTGTGAGGTGTGGGTTACTCTGGTTTGGAGCGAGGGGATTCACTACGTGCCTTTCCTGTGCGCAAATCGCAATTCAGAAGCTTGTTGAACGCTTCGCCAATCTCGCATTTCAGAGCGCGCTCAAAGGGTTCCTCTTTCTCAAATCTGGTCCAGATTGCTTCAAGAGATCGGCGATCGTGCATGTCGACACTTGCTAGAGCCGGCATCATAAAAAGATCAAACAGAATATGGCCGCGCAATTTCTTGGCATTTAGGCCTGCATATACAAATACCGGGATTGCGCTGTCCGCTAGCAATCCATACCGGATGACACGGAAGAATCTCAATCCTCCAATGCAGTAGTACTTGTCTAACTCCTGCACGACATGCAGGGGTACATGGGTGGCGATCTCCATAAGGCCTGATTTTGACAGCACGGTTGTTGGAAATTCACGTAGTTGCAGCCCTACTTCTTCACGGACCTTGTCCACCAAGGGGGTGCTCGCCATATATGGCCCCTAGTTTTAGTTCTTGTAGTTGAAATGCGAGGGGCGTGCGCTTTGATGCCTTCGGTTTAGAGGCTCCCTTCTTTGCGTCTACGTTGTCGGCCACCAGTTGTAATGCTGAATCGGCGGGAACATCCTCCGGTTCTAACGTCGATGAATATTCAACTGCGGCAACCTCCTCGGGGATCGTTGCGTTCTCTAACTCCCCTCCTTTATCGGCATCGAGGTGCTGTTGATCAATAGAATCGTTTTGCTGATCTTGAGTGGACTCGGTGATGTTGCTCACAGAGCACCCCCATTGCGACGGTCAGCGATCCACTGATTGATCTCCTCCTCAAGCCAGCCGACTGCTCTGCTCCCAAGTGCAAATTGCTTCGGAAAGCACCCGGTCTGGATGCTTTGGTAGATGTTGCTGCGCGAGAGTCCAACCCGCTGGATTACTTCCTTCATTCGTATGATTCTGTTGTGTGCCATAAGACACCTCCTTGGACTTCATAGTGCCCGGAGAAGCATCAAGCAATAAACCGGCTTCGAGTGCGTTTGAAACAGGGTTGACTTTGCGTGAAGACTGACGTAAAGAGATTTGGTTTCTCTTTTAGAACGCAGGGAAGTGTGGCTGGCAGCTACTCTAGGACGTAACGTGATCAGGTCTGTTCGTGTACCTCAAAAGCCGGCTTTCCTCTTCGAGTGCTGAGTCGAGGTCATTTCACGGAGAGCTACCTCGCATATCTCGCTCATAGGACTCTTGACCGGCACAGCTTGATCTTCGGACACTTCGCCTGCTCGACCCTCGCAGGTGTCGCGGTGGGACGGAGATCGATTCGGACCTTCGCTTTGCATTCCCTCTGCCGCGCGTATCATTCCTGTGCCGGGCTGATCGATATTCAGTTTACGAATGCGCTCCTTCATCGATTCAAGTCTCAGCGTCTCCTTCATCAACTCAATCGCTTCCAACAGTCCTACTTCCTGCTCGGGAAACACCTCAGCACATCGCTGGAGATCCTGTAGATTGATCGGGTATGTTCTCGGAAACCAACGTGCCAGCGCCTCCTCCGCCATCTCGGCATTTCCGTCGGGCTTTTCTCCTCGCACGTAAAATATGGTCTCCCAAAACTCTTCCGCTGCATCCGTTGTTAGGCCACGAGTTACTGGCCCATCTTCATCCATCAACTTTTCAGCATATGGCCGGATCGTCTCGTCGATCTTCTTCGCCGTGTACCCGTTGATGCTGTTTCTGCAAATTGAGTCGGCCCGCGTCTGCGCCTTAATCTTGATTCCACTCTCCTTTTCCCATTGACAGAGATCGAGATAAGGAAGGATGCCGTGGTCTTCCCAGTCGGCGAGATTGTTGAGCTTCAATGGGGCTTGGCGGTCGAGCAGCTTGAGAAACTGCTGCTTCAGGATCGTCACAGGAGCCCCCATGTCAACAATTACGAACTTTTCCTTGGATATATTCGATGCTTCCATCCCAGCCTCTCGCTGGATCGCGCTGGGGGTCATGTGATGGACGAGAGTTNNGAGTCTCCCAGATGGCTTCCCCGGACTAGCAGACTGATACTTGAGCAAGCCTTGAACAATTCTTCTGTGGTCGCTTCTCTGACAAAGGCGTGCTTTTCAATCGCCACGAAGAAGTGAGAAAGCGTGGGGAAGTTACACAATGACAAATCGATAGTGGCTAGATCGTTCTCGTCAAGGATGTGTCGCTGCCGTATGAGCCGGTTCAGATCGTCCAGTTTGTCATATATCTGCTGATATCCTTGAAGCTTTACCGATGGATGATCAATGTTCGGCATCGCTCTGATACACGCACGAATGTCGCGGCGTATGCCGATCTGAACAAAGCAGGCCAGCGCTTTAGCCTTGATATCCTTCAATTTATAGTTGTCTCGGTGATAGCAAGCGATGCGGATATCCCTGGCATTACCGATGGGTTTGGATGAACTCGACTCCCTAATCGTTCTCTTGGTCATGGCGATGGATTGAAAAAGTCCCCTTTGCGGGATCTATCGGCACACCTACAAAAAAGTTTCAATTCGTTCGCTCTTACTGACTCATTGCTGTGAGCACGCTCTAACAATTGAAGGTTGGCCGCCTCCAATGAGGCGGGAGGTAGCTAAGTTGCGCAAGGAGTCGCCAGTTGCCAATACCCGATCTAAATGCCTCATCTCACATCTGGCAGGCAACGGCGTCATGCCCCTTCGAATTCAACTGGACCTTGCATGCGGACCGGTGCTGACTGGACAGCCTGTTTGTCATATTTGATCGACGCTGCGTCAATTTGCTGCGAACTCGTACCCATGTAGTTGTCAGCGGCGGCGTGCCGCCTTCTCTCCGACGTTCTCCGCTGCGCCTAGACTGGCTGCAAGCATTTCCGCCGCGTCCTCCGCTGCAGCAAGGTCATCATCCACTGCATCGCTACCGTCATCGAAGTCGAAATCATCTTCGTTGAACGGAACGAGATCGAGAGTGAAATCGTCAGTGAAATCGGAGCCTCCACATCGACCGCACACCGGCTGTGATTCGTTGCATTCGTCAAATTTATGGCCACATCCTGAACCAGTACATTTGCGTTGGTCTCCAAGTTCCTACAGCGCAATGGTTATCGGCAGGAGGCAAGAAACTCTTTAGGCGGCGGCTATGGCTGCTGGAGGATCTCAACGATTATTGGTCGATATAACTGAGTTGGACGCAATGGCGCGTAATTGCTTTCCTATCAATCAGTTGCAACCTAGCCAGCAGCCTTAAGGGCGTTTCTTAGAATCACAGACACTGTCATACCTTGCCGCCGATTCAGAGACCTCAGATGGAAGTTCCCCAAGAGTCTTGCTGCTACAGTCGCTGCCCTCCACAAGGTGCAAGAAATCACGGCGACGACGAACTATCAGCGGTATCTGCAGGGACTACTCCACGATTCTCCGGGTATACTTGCCGCGGAATTCCTCGGTGATTATTCCCCCGATTGCGTTGGGATGCAGAGGTTACGGTCATTCGCGTGCGTAGCCAAAACGAATGGCAGCCATCACCATGAGAAAACGAAATCCATCGGATCCCACGGATGATTCTCCTGGATGTTATCGGCGAAGATCCGGCTCAATTACGCACCATCGATCATTGGCAGAATTCGTTCTGTAGGGCGGCTCACCGCGCCTTCCTTGAAATCATCAGTGAAGTCGGCATGCCTGAAAGGCTTACAAACGGAACCCTATACTGGAACTGATCTAAGAGCTTGTTGAAAAAGGCTTGTCAAGGGTGCTCGCAAAAAATACGTCGCGCCAGGATGCCCCAGGTGCGATTGCGGGCAAGCTGGAGAGCCAAAAGCATCTTTGGATTTGCTCGTCAAACGGTCTAGCC
>DHWW01000317.1:11465-28118 GCA_002413385.1 Granulicella sp. UBA5172 | reverse complement strand
CCGAGCATGACGCCGAGGTTGTTTGGCCCGTGGGTGAGGGAGAGACGTGACGTCATAGGTTTGATAGAGGACTCGCTTGTGGAAGTCGGTCCATCCGGGGGAGAGGAGGGTGTTGGGTGCGACGGGTTTGCCGTTGAGGAAGGCCTGGTAGGCTCCGAGGGCGGTGAGGGTGAGGCGCGCGGTGCGGATGGGGGAGTCGAGGGTGAAGTCTTTGCGGAGGAGTGAGGCGTCGGTGGAGATGCGGTCGGGACCGGGGACGGTTTGCTGGCGGTCAGGGCCGATGCCGAAGGGCGCGGAGAGCGGGCCGGCGATTTGCGCGGCGCTCCAGGGGCCCGTCGGGCGTGGAGCGCGCTTGCCATTCGGCGTTGGTGACGATGCGGTCTTGCTTGCCGTCGGCGCGCGTGATGCGGATGGCGGCGGCGATGGCGGAGGGGGCCGTGGTGGCGGGGGCGTCGGTGCGGTGAGCGGTGACGTCGAGGAGGACTTCGTTGTCGCCGGGGTGAAGGAGGGAGGCAATCTCTTCGCGGTCGAAGGCTCCCCACTCGTTGTGATGGCCGGCGATGGTGCCGTTGACGCGAGCGGTGAAGTCTCCGCGGACGAGGACGTGGAGGCTGGCGGCTTGCGGTTTTGCATCGAGATGAAAGCGGTAGCGGAACTGTGCGGGCGTTGCCGAGGGGACGTGGAGAGGGTCGGAGTTGGGGAGCCAGATCCAGCGGATGGCGCTGAGTTCCCGCGCGTCGGAGGGGTTGGTGTGGGTGATCCACTGGGCCTTCCAATCGGCGGCGGTGAGGAGGCCGGTCTCAAAGGAGGCGGGGAGGGAGTTGGCGTGCTGGTCTTTGTTGTCCCAGACGATGACCTTCCAGAGGTAGCGCTGGCGGGCGCGGAGGGGTGCGCCGGCGTAGGGGATATCGAGGGAGGCGGAGGATTGGATGCGACCCGAATCCCAGGCGTCGGTCTTGCCGGGGAGGAGATGAGCGGCGTCGGTGGCGACGAGGATTTCATAGCCTGACTGGAGCCAGTTGGGAGTTTTGGCGTCGCTCATCCAGGAGAATGTGGGGTGCGGCGTGTCGATGCCGAGGGGGTCCACGAGAGCGTTGGCGCGGAGATGAAGCGGAGCGGCTTGCGCTGTAACTGCGAGAGTGAGGAGGGTCAGGGCGAATTTAGACATACGGTTAGGGTCTCGGCTTTCTGGCAGAGACATGATACCTGTAATGGAACACGGTTGGGTTCGAAGATATCTGGCGGCATTCCAGGAGGTGGGTGTCTCCTGTTGTCAGAGGGAGCAGAGGCGTTTGCGATTGGCGGGAGAGATGAGGAATGTATGGCCGCATAACCCAGGCAGGCAGAATGAGTGCCATACACTTGCGATAGTTGTTGATTGAACCAGAGATCAAGCCAAAATACTCCGGCGGACCCAAGTTCGCGGAGAGATTCTGATGTTTGATGATTGCTTCTACGAAGCAAAGACCGCCGCCCAAGACCGAGTTGCCGGATATTCCTGTAGTGGCAATTGGGGCATCGGCTGGTGGTCTGGAAGCACTCACGGCGGTACTGTCTGCGCTTCCGACCGACATTGCACTGGCTTTCGTTGTGATTCAACACCTCGATCCAAAGCGGCAAAGCATTTTGCCTGAGCTGCTGGCTAGGAAGACCAAGATTCCGTTGCTCGAAGCAATCGATGCCATGAAGGTCGAGTCGAATCATGTGTATGTGATGCCAAGCAAAGCGTTGTGACGTTTGTCATGTATGGTTTGGGCTGGACGCTGGGTGGTTGCGGAGAGCCGACGGCGGGCATACAAAGGTATAGGTCGGAAACGAAACGACTCATGCTCCTTTGCGTTGTACCGGTGAAATTCGTCATGCTTGATGTATGTAAGTTGCGTCCCTTAAGGAGTCGTGTCCGCGGAGAGCTTTGCGGCATATTGTCAGCCGTAGTGGCGGCGACCTTGTTTGTTCCCGCAGTGATTGCGGAGCAAACGTCTCTACGCTGTTCAGGTGGTGTGACGATCCAGGGGCGAGTGCTCAGCTTTGACGGAAAGCCCGTGAGTAGCGCGGTTGTCCGTCTCGAAAGGAAGCTATCTACAGACCCTATCGAGACAAAGACGGATGCGACGGGTGGTTTCTCGTTTGCGGCGGTCTCGACGGGCAGCTATCGACTGAGTGCAGAACAATCCGGATCGCATACCGCGGTAATGGACGTTGGTACTTTCTCCGAGACGTGTGTGGATAAAGTCGATCTGATGTTTCCGGGATCTGGAGTGGGAGCTTCGTCCGGTGCGAAGCCCGGGCCGATCACCCAGGCGATGGAGTTCGCGGATCAACCAAACTTCAGCATCGCTGGCGTAACGGATTGGACCGCGGTGGGTGGGCATGGATCGGATTCCACATTGCGGACCAGTGAATCACTCGCTAGTGACACTCGCAACCTCAAGCCGGAAAGCGCAGGCCACGTTCGAGCGACAGGCCCGACTGACATCAGGCGAGGAGGGGAAGTCTGAGGGTCAATTGCGCGCGACACTTTCCAGCGCACCGAGCAGCTTTGAAGCGAATCATCGGCTAGGCGAGTTCTATCTGCACACGGAACGGTATCCCGAAGCTGTTTCGTTCCTGGAGACCGCTAGCAAGATCGATCCGGCAAACGATGGGAATCAGTATGATCTGGCGTTGGCCTACGAAGAAGGCGGCAATCTCTCGCAGTCCAGCAAGCATCTTCATGAAGTATTAGCGCACCGGCCAAGCGCCGATATGTATCGGTTAGCAGGTGAAGTGGACGAAAAGCTCGGCGACCCATTGTCCGCTGTCCATGAATACGAGCAAGCGGCAAAGCTTAATCCGAGTGAGCAAAACTACTTCGAATGGGGTTCTGAGTTACTGCTGCATCGCGCGGTTTGGCAGGCGCAGGAGGTATTTCGTAAGGGCGTGGATGCCTATCCAACGTCGGTGAGGATGCAGACAGCGATGGGGACTGCGTTGTTTGCCGGTGCACGCTATGATGCGGCGGCGCTACGCCTCTGCCAGGCTTCTGACCTCGACCCTTCTGACCCGAACCCGTACATCTTTATGGGAAAGATCCAGATGGCAGCACCCAACTCGCTGGCATGTGTTGAGCCAAAACTGGAGCGCTTCGTGAGGCAACAGCCCGATAGCTCGATTGCCAACTACATGTATGCGATGTCCATTCTGAAGCATCAGGAGCAGGTGCCGGACAAACAGGCAGTGCAACAGGCGGAAGGGCTGCTAACGAAATCTGTCACGATCGACCCCAAGTGCAGCGAGGCTTATCTGCAACTCGGAATCATCGCATCATCTCAGCGTTCGTTTGACACGGCAATTGACTTCTACAAGAAGGCAATCGCTGCCGATCCAGAGCTTGCTGATGCGTACTATCGCCTCGGGGTGGCATATGATCGCACTGCTCAATCCGCAAAGGCGAAAGAGGAATTCCAGCTTCACGACCAGATCAAACAAAAACAAGCAGAAGCCATCGAGCGGCAGAGACAAGGCGTGAAGCAGTTCTTGATTGTTTTATCAGAGCAGCCTGGTGGGCCAGCGGCACCTTGAAGATTGAATTGTTCAGTGACCCTCAGGCGGGACGTTATGCCGATGGTGGCTTATACGATGCAATGATCCCGTCACCTTCTCGAATGGTGAGTATTTGATTCGCTCTGACCTGTGTGAACCGTTCAATTTTTTGCGTCGTCGGCCACTTGACCTCAATAAGATCCACTACGTCCAATTTGCCGAGGCCGAAGTGAAGTCTTAGGTCGCTTTGTGACATCACGCTGGTACCGCTGTGTACCTCATCCATCTGCACATGTTTGTGAGTAATCACACGAACCCTTGCGCCGATCGCGGTGCGATTGCATTTCGTCCCTAGTAATTTGATCTTGATCCAATTCTGCTTATTGCCTCCTTCATTACGAAGTAGCGACGGTAGATCATTCAGATTCAGCACCAGGGCATCCATGCAGCCGTTATTGTTGTAGTCGCCAAAGGCCGCACCGCGGCTTGAAAACCGCTCACTGATGCCTGAACCCATTTGCGAAGAGACATCTTTGAAGGTGCCATTCCCCGTGTTTTTGTAAACTAACCTTGGGTTCTTGAACGACTCGCCGAAGTCGTATTGGTCGACTTCAGGGTAAACATGTCCATTGATTTGAAGGATGTCCTGCCACCCATCATTGTCATAATCAATGAAGCCACAGCCCCACGCTACATAACGATTATTAACTCCGATGCCTGAAGGGAACGTTACATCAGTGAATGTTCCATCGCCGTTGTTGTGGTAGAGATTACACGTGTCATCGACAAAGTTTGTCTTGAAAATGTCGAACCATCCATCGCAGTCATAGTCGGCTACAGCGACGCCCATACCTGCTTGCTCATGACCGTCAACGTTGTAGGCGCAGCCAGCCATTACTGCAATATCGGTGAATGTTCCGTCGTGATTGTTCTTGAATAGAATGCTTGGCTCCGAATCGACAGCAATATAAATGTCGGGCCATCCATCGTTGTCAAAGTCATAAGACACCGCGGTAATTGAGTAGCGTGGGCCGGGCTTCAGTATTCCCGACTTCTCGGAGACGTCGGTAAACGTTCCGTCGCCGTTGTTGTGATAGAGGAGATTCGTGTCACCAGGAAGGCCGCGCGGACCGCACATGATGGGTACACCCTTCCACTGGCAGTAGTTTGTCTTGCTGGCAGAAGGAATATTTTCTGGATCCAGCTTTACGTAGTTGCAGACAAATAAATCAAGATGACCATCACGGTCATAGTCAAGAAAAGTGCATCCAGCGCCCCAGCGTCCCTTCTCCTGATAGAGGCCAGCCTTACGAGTTACATCGGTAAAGGTTCCATTTCCGTTGTTATGGAAGAGAATATTGTGTCCAAGGAAGCAGCAAAACAGGTCATCCCAGCCATCGTTGTTATAGTCTCCAACGCAGACGCCAGTCTGCCATCCTGTAATTCCTAGACCCGATTTATCCGTGACATCGGTAAAGGTGCCGTCACGATTATTTTTATATAGATGAGAGATCGGCGCTTTGCCCGGTGGCCAGGTCGTATCGAGCCGATTTCCATTGGTCATGTAGATGTCCAGCCATCCGTCATTGTCGTAGTCGAAGAAGGCCAACCCGCTCCCCTTCGTCTCAATAATGGATCGCTTGTGTTCGATACCACCCCACACATTCGGGATGTTGAGCCCAGCTTGCTGAGCCACATCGACAAATTGAACTTGTGGGGCGGAAGCATCTGTTGCTGCTTCAACGGTAAGGGGATGCTGCCATCTCCATAGTGGAGTCGATAATGCGTCGGTCAATGCACTGCCAAGCACGAATAGGGAAGATCCGAGAAACCGCCGTCGAGGGAAGATCATAGCTGGCAGCCATTATAGCGACTGCGCTCGTCTCGCAATAGACACTGTGAATTAGCGACGCACCAGCGTTTTGCCTGTCTTGCATTCGTACGAAGTTGACCTCTCTCGGCGAAGGTCATTCGGCCTGTTGCTGCGAACCAATCATCGTGAGGGTCACAATGTTTTATCAGCAAGAAATAGCGCAAGTTGGAGCAACTGCGCTCTCTTAGTCCTCGACAACGGCTCGCTTCCAGTTGAGGCGACTGCTTGAGTTTGCACCAAGGTTTCTTCAATCCGATGGACGTCCAGACCACCTCGTACATTGCTATTCTTAAATCGATCCAGGACTTCTTTGGCTTTGTCGATTTGACCCGTTTGATAATAGAAGACACCGAGTGTTGAATAGGCCCCGGGCCACTCCGGCAGGATTTCGACGGCGCGCTCCAATTGTCTGGTTGCTCCAAGCGTGTCACCATCCAAGGCGGATGCCAACCCAAGGCCCCAAATTATTTTGCCGGATCCAGGAATTCGTGCCTGCCCTTTCAGCAGTGTCTGCTTTGCACCAGAGATGTCGTTGTTGCGAAACTCGAGCAGAGCTAGTGAGAGATAGTCTTGATCATTATCGGGGTTGCGCATAATGGCACTTTGGTAAAGGTCTTTTGCCCTGACGGTATCGCCAAGATGAGCATAGATGTCTCCGAGTAAATCAAGATACGAGTCGTCCTTGCGACCCTCCGGTGTAACTTCCAAGGCAGCATCAAGCGCATCGGAGTAGAGACGCTTGCGATAATATGCATCCGCGAGATCGAAGCTAACGTCATCGACATGTGGCTTAGCATGCAACGCTGCCAGGAATTGTTGGATGGCATCGTCGTATAGCCTATAGCGTGCCAGCAAGACGCCGGATTGAGTCAGAGTCCGCGGGTCCCCTGGGCGAGTCTTGTCGAATTGATCGATTGCATTTCGTGCTTCATCGACGTTCCCTGATTTCAGATAGGCTTCAGCCAGGGCATACAAGACGTCAGGTTGATTGGGGTGGAGCTTGAGTTGCTCAGTGAGATCAGTTAGATCTTGTTGCTCTCGCGCGCGCGGTGCAAGTTTCGAGCGATTATCCAGGTAGTCAAAGAGGCTATCGTAGGGATGGGAAGCGACGGAGGCATTGTTCGAGAGAGTCTGGAACTGAGCGAGGTCTCGTTCTGCTGCAGATGTCTCATGCAGATTCTTCTCCACCATTGCCAGCTTGTAGTATCCAGTTGTTGGGTCGCTGCTGACTGGAACATATCGCCTAAGTAGTTGTGCGGCTTCAGAGAATTTCCTCTGTTCGGTACGAATATTTGCCAGTTCTAAAAGTGCGTGGGGATAGTCGGGATGAGATCGAAGGATTTTCAGGAAGATGGCTTCTGCACCGGAAGAATCGCCCTGCATCCTTGCGATATAGCCCAATTGGAATTCGCAAAAGCTATTGTGAGGATCGAGTTTGAGTCCCTCTCGAAAATCCTGCTTGGCCTCTTCGAAACGCCCAAGGTAGGTGTTGGAAAGGCCAAGAAACGAGTAGGCCCGGACTGAGGGTTGAATCGCAATCAACTGCTTGAACTCTGCGATAGCTTTATCAGTCTTGTCTGATTTCAAATAACTCTCACCGAGTAATTCAATAAGATCAGGGCGCCCTGGAGCAATCCGAACGGCCTTTTCAATCAGGGGTGTAGCATCCTCATAGAATTTCTGCGACATACTGATCTGCGCCATTAAAAAAAGGATATCCGGATTATCCGGTGCTAACTTATTTGCTTGGACCAGTAGATCTAACGCGTCCAACGGACGCGATTCATTGGTATAAACCTGTGCCAGTAGATAGAGCGTATCCGGCGATTTCGGCTTCAACTTGAGCGCCTGGGATAGTACAAGTTCTGCGTTCTGGTTATTGCCGCTTCGGAGTGATGCTTGTCCGAGGTTGAAGAGTATCTCGAAGGTTCCGGGCTGCAGGGCTTCTGCCTTTTCCAGTTCAAGTTGGGCAGCCTTGAATTGTTTCTCGGAGGCCAATAACACGCCGAGAGAGAAGTGCAATTGCACGTCATCCTTCTTTTCTGCAGAGAGTTGATCAGCGAGTCGCAGTGCCTCCGCTGTCCTCCTGGTTTGAAGGTACGCACGGATCAGGCTAAAGTTTGTCTCGAGATCCCGGTGGTGGATTCGATCGAAATGTCCAATTGCTTCTCCGGGCGATCCCTTAGCGATCAAAAGGAGGCCCAGGTTGTAGTTTGCGTCCTGATTCTGCGGATCAAGCCGAAGAACAATCCGAAACTCTTTTTCGGCCAGATCAAACTTCTTCTCGGAGAGGTAAACGTTCCCGATATTGTTGTGGGCCTGACTCGAGTGAGGAGCTAACTGCAGTGTCTTCTGAAATGCATCCAGTGCGCTTGGGTAGTCCTGTTCCTCGCTTTCAATAATGCCCAGCAGGTTGTAAGCGTCTGCCCCCGGGTTCTTCTGGAGTATTTCCAGCATCATGGTTTTTGCGTCATTCAGGCGTCCTTGATGGACGAGTGCTCTCGCTTGCTGGATGCTTATGGCGGCCTGTGAATCTGAACTCTGGGCAGCGACGGAAATGGAAGCAGAGAGAGTAACAAATAGCGTAAGGCTGGTTATAGCTCGGGACAACGACATGAGGACTCCGGTCGAATGAAAAAATGGAGCGCGAGTTGAATGAATGATTTTCACGCTGGCTAGGCTACTCCATCAGCGGAGTCATCTGAGTTCGTCAAGTGCTTTTAGTGCGACGGAGTTTTGCGGCTGGACACGTAATAGTTCCTGCAATACTTCGACAGCCTTTTCTTTATTGTTACGCATAGCGAATAGTCGAGCGAGATTGAGATAGGACTGATCATTATTTGGTGCAAGTCGGATTCCAGTTCTGAATTGATCTTCTGCCTTGCCAAAATCCTGCAACCGCACATAGATGATGCCAAGGTTGTTTAGAGCTTCTGGATATATGGGAAGCAGCTCGATTGCTTTCCGCAAATAGTCCGCAGCCGTCTGCAATTGATTCTGTTGTGCGTAGAGCATGCCAAGGCTGTAGCTCGCATCTGGATCATCCGGACGTATGGCAAGTGCCTGGCTTAGATAATCCTGTGCCTTGTCAAATACTCGCTGTCGCCGGTATAGATTCCCTAGATTGAGCAAGGCAATTTCATAGCTCGGGCGTAATCGCAGCGCCTGCTGAAAGTTCTGTATGGCGGCATCAGGATTGCCTTCCTGTGCGGAGATCATGCCCAGATTATTCCACGCCTCTGGGTAGGCAGGCCGGAGCTTCACGGTCTGTTCAAGATAACGGCGCGCCTGTACCAAATCATTTCGTCTTAGATTGAGTGTGCCTAAGTTGTAATACGCCTCGGGATCGTCTGGCTTTGAAGCGATTACCTGCTGAAAGGAATCTGCAGCCTGATCCAGATAGCCATGCTGGAACAGGGCGATTCCATTGGTGAATGCATTGCGTTGGAATGAGCCTTCGAAGAGCTTGCCACTGAATGGAAGGGCAAGCTTTATTCGTTCAGCAGTGGTTCCTGGAGCAGACCTTACGTCATCGAGAACGTGACCAGACTCAAGGGGACCCTGGTAAATCTTGATTATCATGCCATCCCGGTCTAGTAGGAACGATGTGGGAATGGCAAGATCTCTGCGGCGATCGAACAGGTATCTATAAATGATGTTGTAGATGCCTGCTACCTCTCCCGTTGCGAATAGAACGGGGAAGAGAAGTCTTTCTTCTGTTGCGATGGACCGTGCTGCCGGGAGATCGACAGCCTCGTCAATATTCACCGAGATAATTTGAAGATTGCCCGTCTTGAACGATGAGTGGTGTTGGTTGAGCAGTCGTAACTGCTCGCGGCAGAGTGGGGCCGTTGTTGCCCAGAAAGTGAGTAGTACGAAACCACCTTGCAGTTGTTGCAGTTCATGCTGGTTGCCTGCGAGGTCGGGCAACGAAAAAGCTGGAGCCTTTAGTGGAGCGATCAGCCAGGTCTCCACCTGCGTGGGCAATGGGTCCAGCGTCGGCGTTGCTTGTGCCTGGGCATAGGCGGGCGGCATCGTGGCGAACGCTTTGGCTACGAAGGTATTCGAACCTTCCTCAATTTCGATGCGATGGTTTGTTGGAATAGAGTCAAACCTCTGAATAAGGCCGCTTGGCCAGCGCACCGTTGCTTTCAGTGTTTCCTCTGGCTTTCCTACTCCGAAAAATAATTCCTTGGAGTGTTGCGCAAGAAATCCGGAGCCTGCCTGTAGATATTTTGTCTGGCGAAGTGTTCCTGTATCGACGGTGATCGCGGCACCAATTGCATCTCGATTGCTCTTGTGGCCGCGCAGCCGGAAGACGATTGAGTCGCCGATGTCCTTCATCACGTTGTGCAGAATGCGCAGTTGGGGTGCGGTCCGGTTTCTGAGAATAACTTCGAGGCGTCCGTCGTGGTCGATGTCGGCGAGAGCAAATGAACGGCTGTCTTCAAGGAAATCCATACCAACGACGCCGGAGACCTCGGAGAACGTGCCGTCACGATTGTTTGCAAACATGACGTTGCGTTCGTGTGAGTTCCATGAGTTGTCTGAGCGGATCAATTCATTGATGGCATTCCATCCATGTTCGTACGCGGTCGAAGGCGTATTGTCTTCTGGCGATTTGGCTACGACCTGGCGCCAAAAGAAACTCGCGATATCGTTTGGATTCGCTGCGGATATGTAGCCGTTTGCGACATAAAGATCTGAGAATCCGTCATGATCAAAGTCCCAAAAATCTGAAGACCAGGACCAGCGGCCCATCGCCACTCCAGCTTGTTGACCAATGTTCTCAAACTTCCCGTCCCCGCGATTTTGATAGAGGGCATTGCCTTGCGCGTGCCGCTGGTAGAGCTTGCGGATATTTTGCGGAGCGGCCTGGTGAAATTGTGTCTGTTCCGAAACCCTTTGGCCTGCCGCCTCCCACATGCTTGCAATGTAGATGTCCTGTCGACCATCGTTGTCGAAGTCAGCCCAGCAGGCGCTCATTCCAGCACCAACATCCTCGATGTGGGACTCTTTGGAAATGACGGTAAACGTTCCGTTCCCGTTGTTGCGGTATAGCTGTGAGATTCCGAAATCATTTGCGATGCATAGATCAGGCAGGCCGGTGGCATTTGCATCGCCCCAGGCACACGCAAAGCTGTAACGATTGTTGTCTGCATTCAATCCGGCTGCTTCAGTGGTCTCTATGAATGTTCCGTCGCCCGCGTTATGGAACAGGCAATTGGGAGGCCCGTTTCGGGCGTCGTAGTAGGGGGCGGGGTAGTGATACTGATCCAGGCCCAGGTAATACATATAGGTGCAGAAGTAGATATCGAGTCGGCCGTCGCCATCATAGTCAGCGATCGCCGCATGCGTGAATGTACCCTGAGGGGTGCTTGCAAACTTGAAGGCGCCGCGTTTGAGTGAGAACGTTCCATTGCCCTGATTCACAAAGAGCAGGGGACCACTGCCGCAAACAACGAGAAGATCCTGTAGCCCGTGGTTTTGAAAGTCTGCAAACAGAGCGCACGCGGTGTTGTCGAGGACGGCAACGCCAGCCTTCTCTGTTACGTCTTCGAAGGTGCCATCGCCGCGGTTGCGATAGAGGCGGTTTGGTAAGCCCGCCGGCTGGCAGACGTAAAAATCATCAAATCCGTCGTTGTCATAATCTCCGGCGGCGACGCCATTATTGCTGTAAATGTCGATACCGCTGGCGCCGTCCATGATTGTTCGCCAGTAGTCGACGCCATGCAGCATCTGGCTTTTGTAGGACGCAGTGCCGCCAAGTGCCTGGGAGGTCACATCGAGAAAAGCTGTTCCGTGTCCGACGCTTAATGTCTCTTCGGTAGCTTCCCACTTCCTTACTTTCCATCCGTTGGGTTCATCGCGTACCCAGACGGTTTGCCAGGATCCAACTCGCTCTTCACGCCGCATATCGCTATGGGTCGCGACGAGGTCATATCGAATCTGCAACTGAAATGTCAGGGGAGTGGAGCTGATCTGGTTGATTCCATAGATCTCAAACTCCGCTGTCTCGATCGCAGAGACAGGGCCCAACCAGGACTGCAGTTCGTTGAGAAATTGTTCGTGGCTGAGGGGCGCTGGGGCGGCAAAGAAGCGCTTTGTGACGTCGATTCCAAAGCCAGTGCGCAGGGGTACTGACTTGATGGGATGAAGCGACGAGGCCTCGAACGAGGTGGAGAGCAACCCCAGCACGGTCGACAGGCCATGGACCGAAGCCTTAAGCGACTCGCCCCATTGATTGAGGAGAGAATCAATCTCGAAGGCGTACTTCTCGGTCGAATACTCGTCGGAACCTGGGGCAACGAGGCGAAGGATGTCTGCCAAGGCAGACTGTGTCGGATAGTGGGGCTTGAGTCGGATATCTGTGTAAGGGAATGCGGTTGGTTCCTCCGGTGTGACGTGTGCAGCACCGGTCAGGAGGGGGCTTCCCCAGAATCGGGCAGGGCGGAGCAGAAGAGGAGCAAATCCGGCACTTCGGAGCAGCGCTCGTCGGGATAGTTGCGGTTTTTCGTTGCTCTGATCTGACATGATTCCCGATGGATGAATGAAGCCGACAAGGCGTCCGCAGAATATCACCCGGTATCGATTTGTGTTCAGGTTGGTCAGCCAGGAGAGAAGCCGACTCCCGGAAATGGCTCAATTGCTGGGACAATTTGACGATCTCAATCTTTTGGTTGACATAGATTCAACGGTTGTACTAGTGTCTCGGTCAACCTAATTGCAAGCGGTTACATGTACGTCTAATTCTACTGAAACATGCTCAGCATGAAGCGGCTGCGAGAATTCATCCGTTATGGCAGCTACAAACTTATGGTCAATACAGAGTCAGTCGCCTGGTTGGCGCAAAGTCAAACTTTTGGTTGACATGGCTCTAGTCGATGTTTTAGTGTTTCGAATCGCGATGTTGTAATCGTTTACACCGCGGTCAAAGATGGGATAACTTCCTGGCGAAGACCAGCTGATTAGAAGACACAACAGCGGAAGAAGACGGATTAACTTGGAGGATACTCGAATGGGTTTTGATGGTAATGCCCTCAGCTGGCTGAAGAGATGTGGCTACATAGTGCTTGCGTGCTTTTGCCTTCTCACGGTCACAACAAAATACGCAGCAGCACAGGTAGATGAAGGTTCAATCAACGGAACGGTTACGGACACGACGGGCGCAGTTGTGCCGAATGCCTCGGTCACGCTCTTGAATACGGACGTAGGGCTAAGCCTCAAGGGAGCGACGGACAGCAAGGGTGGGTACGCTTTTTCGCCAGTCAGAATGGGGCACTATTCCATCTCGGTCACCGCGCCGGGCTTTGCGAAGACGACTCAGCATAATGTGACCGTCAACGTTGCGCAGAGCGTACAGGTCAATGTTTCACTGAAGCTGGGTGCAGCGACGGAGACGGTTGAAGTAACCACCGCGCCACCGCTCCTGCAGACCGCGGACGCATCCGTCGGACAAGTAGTCACGGAGAAGAGCGTCAATGATTTGCCACTTAACGGACGTAACTTTACGTTCCTTGCACAGTTGGGTGCTGGAGCACAGACGCCACAGGCTGACACGCGTGGTAACGCGGCCTCAGGTGCATTCTCTGCCAATGGTCTGCGCCCTGCTCAAAACAACTACCTGCTTGATGGCATTGACAACAACTCCAATGCAGTGGATTTCCTGAATGGAACAAACTTCGTTGTTCTGCCGCCGGTCGACGCCATCTCGGAATTCAAGGTACAGACGGCAGACTTCAGTGCTGAACTGGGGCGTTCTGCGGGTGCAGTTTTGAACGCTACGATCAAATCCGGTACCAACAGGATCCATGGTGCCGTATGGGAATTCTTCCGTAACGACAAGCTCGATGCGGCGGATTGGTTTGAGGACAATGCCGGAATCAAGAAAGGCAAATTGAGGCAGAACCAGTTTGGCGCCTCGATTGGCGGTCCGATCATCAAGAACAAGGTCTTCTTCTTCGGAGACTACGAAGGTTTCCGGCGCGTCCAGGGAACAGTGTTGACGGGCACGGTGCCAACTGCTGCTGAGGTCAGCAGCGGCTTCACCAATCTTTCAGACATGATTTCGAGGCAGGCTAGTGCATCTCCGCAGGTCGATGACCTTGGCCGTACGATCCCGCTTGGCACGGTTCTCGATCCTGCGACAACGCGTGCTGTAACTGCGACACAAGTGGACCCCACGTCCGGCCTGGTCGCGGCGAAGACTGGCTATGTTCGCGATCCATTTGGAACCTGCTCCCCGAACACGACGAGCTTCACGCTTGCAGGCTGCGGATTGAATCAACTGCCAGCCAATCGGTTGGACCCTGTGGCTCTTAAGCTGATGAGTCTCTACCCCGCGCCTACGAGCAGCTCGTTCACGTCGAACTTTGCGTCGAGCCCTGCCCTCTTTGAGCATAGAAACGCGTTTGATATCCGCCTGGACGTAAACCCTTCAGATAAAGATCAGGTATTCGGACGCTTCAGCTATGTAGACGATCCTCAATTCATCCCCGCGATCTTCGGAGGTATTGCTGATGGCGGTGCGTTCCAGCAGGGTCTTCAGGGCGCAACTTCGAGCCAGTCGGTCGTCGGCTACACGCACATCTTCACGCCGCAGACGGTCAATGTGATTCACGTCGGGTTCAACCACCTGCACACCACCCGCTTTGGTCCGGAAGGCACGACGAGCGGAATTCCGGCTCAATACGGTATTCAGGGTATTCCGCAGTTTGCTGAGAATGGCGGACTCCCCTCCATCGGCATTGGTGGTTTGGCCACACTCGGCAGCAATGCTTTCCTGCCTTCCGATGAAATCAGTCAGACATTGCAGGTTACAGATGACTTTACAAAGGTTTGGCGCGCTCACAGCTTCAAGGCGGGTATCGAATCGCAGCATGTGAAGTTCTCAGTTCTGCAACCGGGATACTCACGCGGCAACTTTGACTACAACGGCACCTTCACGGATATTCCACAACTCAATAATGGCGGAACGGGTCGTGCGCAATTCCTGCTCACTCCTCAAGCGTCAACTGTCGCAAATGGAGTCAACTACTCCGGTGGTTCAGACTCGATCAACGCATCCAATATCAATAAGACCTATGATGCCCGGCAGTATCTTGCTGCGTACTTACAGGACGATTGGAAGGTTAACTCTAAGTTGACTCTCAATCTTGGTGTGCGTTGGGACTACTTCAGTCCGATCAGCGAGACCAACGGTGGTCAGGCGAACTTCGTGCAGAGTGGGCCGCCGAATGGAACTCCTACGTTCCTGATCCCAGCCTCCGGCAAGGATAACCGCAGCCTCTCGCCCAGCTTCCTTGCCCTGTTGGCGAAGGATGGAATCGCTCTTGAATCCACCGACAAATACGGTCAGGGGTTGGTGCAAACGCAGAAGACCAACTTTGCTCCTCGTGTAGGCTTCGCTTACCAGATCAGTCCGAAACTGGTGATGCGCGGTGGTTTTGGTTTGTTCTACAACTCCTTTGAGAACCAGGGATACGGCCCCAATATTGGGGAAAACTATCCCTTCGTCTTCAACTTCAGCTACTCTCCGCAGACCGCCGGCAGCACTGCTGGTTTGCAAGCGGTATCGCCGATCAGCTACAACACTCCGTGGGATGGCTGTACGACGGCTGGGCCCGGTGGTACTGCAACCATTGGTGCCGGTCTCTCCTGCGTTCAGTTCACGCCTACCAGCGTGAATGGTAAGGGCCTGGGACTGCAGGGTCTCCAGTTCAACTACATCACCCCGCGTACCTTGAGCTCGAACCTGACGTTCCAGTACTCGATCACTCATAGCTTGTCCGTACAGGCAGCTTATGTGTTTACGCAGGCCAAGAACCTGCAAGCGGGAATTGGTCAAAACCACGTCAGCGCGCTCCTGCCCCAAGGTACCAATACAACGGATCAGACGGTTGTTGGTGCTGTCCCGTTCCCTGATTTCTCGGCAGGCTCGAGCTATCAGGCGACCATAGGGCAGAGTGACTATAACGGTCTACAGGTGACGATCCAACAGCAGTACTCGAGCGGCCTGTCTTTCCTCTTTGCTTACACCTTCTCCAAGACGCTGGCTGACTCAGGCGACTTGCTGAATGGTGGAAGTCTGGGCGGGTTCCGTGCACCTTCGGTTCCGGGTCTTGGTCCCATGTTCGATTGGGGTCTTGCAGACTTCAATATTCGTCAGGTGCTGCATTTCAGCGGCGGTTATGAGCTTCCAATCGGCACGAACAAGTACTTCCTCAGTGGCGCTAGCAAGCCTCTCAATGCTGTCGTTGGAGGATGGTCGGCTAACTGGATTGCCACACTACAGGGTGGTCAACCCATCACGCTTTCCTGTCCAACCGGAACAACTGCGGGAACTGGTTGCTTCGATGTCAATGTTGCGGGGCAGAGTCAGGATCTCGGACTCCATACCGACACGCAAGGAAAGTTGAACTGGTTTGGGAATGCCAAAGCATTCCAGCAGCCTTGCCAACTTGGACCGAATGGCCCCATTACAAACTCGCCTGCTGGTTGCATTCCTTTGACTGGCAGCGCAGTTCTGGGTGGCAAGCCGGCTACCACCACTGGTCCTGGATTCCATCGTCTGGACTTCTCGCTCTTCAAGGATATTCCGATCAACCAGCGGCTCTCGATGCAGTTCCGGACCGAGTTCTTCAACATCCTCAACCATCCGAACTTCAGTGCACCGCACTTCGGCGGCAATGGTGTTGTGGCGGTTTCGAATTCCGGCAACTTCAACAATCCCAACTTCGGCGAGATTGGATCCACGCGTGATGCTCCCTACGATCCGCGGCAAATCCAGTTTGCGCTCAAGCTGTATTACTAACGCAGGATGAGAAGCCCCGGAAAGGCACTGTACCAAGGTGCCTTTCCGGGGTTTATCTTTTTACAGAGGAGTTCTCTCGCGTGGTGGTGTCGGATGTGGATTGTGAACAAGAAGGCCGTGTACCGAATCGTGGTGGTTTCATCGGTGTTGGCGTGGGCGACGTTCGGAGCCGCGCAGGACAATCTGCAGCAGAGGCAGAACCATCAATTTCAATCGGCTGTGGCGCAGTACAACGCAGGGCAGTACGCAGAGGCCGCCGCGCAGCTTGAGAAACTTGTTCCCCAGGTCCCAAATAACTTTGAAGCTCAGGAACTGCTGGGCATGGTGTGTGCCTCCATGTCTGAAGATGCGAAGGCCATCGAACACCTTGAAGCGGCAGTTCGATTGCAACCAAACTCCGCGGCTGCAAGGACCAATCTGGCCGCAAGTCTGAACCGTCTAGGAC
>DHWW01000317.1:0-11410 GCA_002413385.1 Granulicella sp. UBA5172 | reverse complement strand
GGTCTCGTGGGCTCGGAGATGTGTATAAGAGACAGGCTCCTGCACCGGGCGTATGAGCCTGCGATCGATGTGTTCCGAGCTGCTTCGCAGCGCTTCCCGAATTCCCCTCGCCTGATGATCGGACTGGGTATGTCTCTCTATGCTCGGGGACTGTATGAGGATGCAGTCAAGGCGCTGCTGAAGGCCGCTGATCTGGCGCCGGCAGAGCCGCGGTGCTACCTGTTTCTATCCAAGGCCTACGACAGCTCTCCGAGCCAGGCGGACGAGGTAATCCAGCGTTTTAAGCGCTACGCTGAACTCGAGCCCAACAAGGCGCGGGCGCAGTATTATTACGCGATGAGTTTGTGGAAGGGAAAACAGGCCGATGGCTCAGGTCTTGATATTCAAGAGGTCGAGTCCTTGTTGAAAAAGTCGATTGCGCTCGATGGCTCGATTCCCGAAGCCCACATGCAGTTAGGCAATCTTTATGCCGATCAACATCAATACGAGAAGTCCGTACCTGAGTATGTCCGCGCGCTGGCCCTGAATCCTAACCTTCCAGATGCACACTACCGTTTGGGAACTGACTATGTCCACATGGGGAAAAAAGATCGTGCACAGGATGAATTTGCTGTGTATCAGAAGCTCCGCGCACAACACCTCGCCGAAGTCGACAAGGAAAGAGCAGACGTTCAGCAGTTTATTTATTCTTCGAAGGCTGCGCCTGCCAGCAGGCCTTGATATCTGGGCCGAGTGCGAACAGATGATTTAGAGGAGCTTGAATGGGGCAATCGTCACACAGCGGAACATTCGCAACGCAAAGCAAGGAGATGAGGGATCTGAATCCCCGCGAGATTGCTTGGCGTCTCGCGCGGACCAGGCGCGAGTTTCTGCGCGATGCCGCGGGAATGGCTGCGGGAACAGCCTTCATGGGAGCAAGCCCGTTTGTGCATGCGGCGACCGCAAAAAAGAAGAGGAAAGTGATCGTCATTACGTTCGGTGGTGGAGCCCGTGATCAGGAGACCTTTGCCCCTGGAGGGCTGATAAATATTCCGCATATGCTCGGCGAACTCATCCCCCAGTCGAGCTTCTTTACACAGGTTATGAACCATGGAATTCTCGGCCACTACGTGGCAACCGCCAGTCTTGCAACCGGCGTATACGAGACTCTCAATAATTTTTCTGCGGTGCCACCGGATCATCCCACCGTCTTCGAGTATTTTCGTAAGGACCTTGGTCGCCCGGTTTCGGATGCATGGGTCGTTGCGCCGAGCAATGGGTTCAATCGGATTGGAGAGAGCGGATGTCGGTCGTATGGTCCGGGGTTCGGGGCCAGAGTCATTCTGCCAAAGCATCTACTCAGTGCGGCTGCCAGTGGCTCGAAGGTGGACTATAGCCATTTGCTCCACGACAACTACGAAACCCCGCTGTATGCTCCGCAGATTGGAGACGGCGAATTCGAACTACAGCAGTTGGAGCAGATTCTGAAGCTCTCCGTCAATGACTTCATGTCGCACGCAAAGACGCTGTCGAGTCCGGATGAGCTCTCAGTGTTTATTGCGAAGAGGCTGATGCGGCAAGAGTCGCCGAGTCTACTGTGGCTCACGCTGCACGATATTGATGTGGCGCACTCCGGCGCCTTCTCGCTGTATGTGGATGCCATCCGCCGCACGGACCGGCTCTGTGCTGAACTTTGGAAGGCTGTTCAGGAAGAGCCGGAGTATATGGGAAATACAACGCTTCTTATCCTGCCTGATTTTGGCCGTGACGCCGACCAGGACTCAGGGGGGAACGGATTTCAGCATCACCGTACCGGTGATCCGGCATCTCGCACTACCTGGATGATGGCTCTGGGCGCAGGGGTGCGGCCGGGTGTGGTGTACGACAGTCCGGTGCAGTCGATTGATCTGGTTCCAAGTATCGGCGCCATGATGGGATTTTCGGCTGCACAATCCCAAGGCAGATTGATAAGGGAGCTACTTTAGTCATGCAGCCACGCGATCTCCAAGCCGATCAGTTCGCCGGATATCCTCCTGAGGCTAGGAAGTTGGCGGCAGCAAATGTGAAGGCATTTCAGCAATTGCCACTCAGCTTCTTGCCCGGCCTGCTGCGGGAAGCGATCGAATACGACTACAAATTTCCTGCGGAACGAGCTGCGATCGATAAGGAACTCACCAATTTGAGTTCACTTTCATCGTCGCAGATCACGGAGTGGTTTCATGGGTTCGCTCAGCTATCGCTTTCTTCCAAACTGGAGCATCTTGACTGGGTGAACCGGCCGGCGCAGTTTATTGAACAGGAATCCGCGTATCTCTGGACGACTCATCAACTCGATGCGTTTAGCGTGGCGGCGACAGTGTATGGTGATCGTCTGCGGGCGGCAGTTCCAGTGGATAAGCTTCCCGTGGCCAGGCTGGGAATCGCCGTGATTGGACAGGGCGTCGCATCGTATGACTCTCCACTCTTTCGTGATCTGCGCGCGCACGGAACTTACTTTAGTCAGATCAAGGCAGAGAACGGCCTCGAACTGCTGCTTGACGCCGTTGAAGCACGGGCGAAGGCTCATCCGATCCCCTACGGGCATTGGTATGTGGATGGAGGGCAGGCAGCCAGGCAAAGCTCGGCCCTGACGAGCGTGTCCTACGCGGCATTGCAGCCCGTGCGCGACAACCTGCTGAAGTACATGCAGACAGAGATTGCTCGGCCCGGCATGGGGCCGGAGGAACTGCGAACCGATCTCGCTCGATTGTTGCCCGCAGACCTCGGTATGACGAAGGATGGGGACGCGGTTCTGGACCGGTTTCAGGTGAGGCTGTTCACGGAAGGCTCCGGCACCCAGATCTTCAGTACGACGTTTGCTCAATGGACAACGCGCGAGGCGCTGCGGCGCGCCCAGCCGCTGACGCTATTGGCTCGCTTTGCGCCTCGACAAAGGCAGAAGCCAATGAACGAGTTGCTCTCCAACACGAGCCCAAATCCGGAACTGGACCCTATCGGTTCCCTCGTCGATGCAGACATGGGCGCCTACTATCACTGGATCAACCAGCAGCGGCTGTTGGGAGCAGAACGATCGTCTTTCCTTGTCTGGTTTGAGGGCCACGACCAGGCCCTTGTGGTTGCTCCATCCTTGCCTCGGGGCGCACAGTCAGATTCGGCCATGGATCTGAAGAGGCTGCTGTCGCTGGCTATAAGCTGAAGTTCAATTCATTAATGGAAGACAGGCTTCAGCGAAGTCTGGAAAGAGAGACTGCTCGGACGATGGCTCATTCTTTGGTATCCCCTTTCATGGGTGAATTTATGGGGACGATGGTCCTCATCCTGCTTGGCAACGGNNGTCTTCGCGGGTGTCTTCACCTCGACGGCGTGGGGTAGCCCTGACGCGCACCTCAACCCTGCCATCACGGTCGCCGCCGCCATCATCACAGGCGACACTCACAAGCTCGCGGTCTACATTCCCGCACAGATTCTCGGTGCCATGGTGGGCGCGTTTCTTGTATGGATCATGTACCTCCCGCACTGGGCTCCTACAGACGATGCTGACGCTAAACTAAGCTGCTTCTGCACCGGGCCAGCGATTCGCAAGCCCCTGGCGAACGTAGGAGCCGAGATCATCGGCACCTTCGTCCTCTTCCTCGTCATCTCCGCCATTACTTCAAAGGCTATTGGTGGAGAGCACGGCGTTGCGATTGGCTTGTCGCCCCTTCTCATCGGCTTTCTGGTGTGGGGTATCGGCATGTCGCTTGGCGGAGTCACCGGTTACGCGATCAATCCTGCACGCGATTTTGGCCCACGGCTCGTCCACACGCTGCTTCCGATTGCAGGGAAGCGGAACTCGGATTGGGGTTATGCGTGGGTCCCGATCGTCGGCCCGATTGTGGGCGCATCGCTGGCTGCGGTGATCATTCGTATCTTCGGCTAACTAGCTGGTGTACACGTATCCTGCCGCAGTATTGCGAAAGTCCTCCATCTGCGACTGCTGCCACGCTTCATCGCGCCCAAGCTCTGCCGCTAGACAGGCAGCCACCCGCCGGCGCAGCCTCGATCGCCGCGCGCGCATCCAGGAACAGCGCCCTCGTTCTTCGAGCAAGAACATCTTCGACGCTCCTCGCCATCTCATTCCGTGCTGCCCATGCGACCTCTGCAAGGCGATAAGACAGCCTTGGATGCAGCATCGCCGCCAGCGCGGGTGATGCTGCCGCCAGTGCATCGATGGCGCCCTGTTCGCTGCCATATACGGCCAACTCGTGTTCTGCATCGGCAGCCGCAGCCTCGCTCCATCCGTACAGCCGCAGTTCCTGCGTTGTGGATGGCGTCTGCGGCAAGCCGGCAGCCTTTGCCGCAATGTTTACGGCATCCTCGCCCATTCGACGGTAGGTCGTCCACTTGCCGCCTGTTACCGAAACTAATCTCGAAGGCGACACCAGCACGGTGTGTTCGCGCGAGAGGGCAGCGGTACTATTCGCGCCCTGCTTGCGCACCAGGGGGCGTAGCCCGGACCACATGCTCAGCACCTCAGCATCCTTCGGCTTACGGCCGAAGTAGAGNNCCCACCACGACTGCTCCGTGCCATGGAATCGCGAAGAGCACTCGGCCATCGGCTGTCTTCGGAACCATCAGCGCGTGTGTGCCCGGCAGGAATAACTTCGGCAGCACAAAATGCGAACCCTGACTTACGGTCAGCATGGGCGGAGCTTGTGGCTCATCGAGCGCCCGGACCACATCGGTAAAGACGCCGGTAGCATTGATGACGACCCGCGACTGCACCTCAAAGTCTGTGCCGGTTTCTTCATCTCGCACCACCGCCCCTGAAACAATTCCATTCGACTTCAGCAGGCGAATCATTCGTGCGTAGTTGATCGCCACGCCACCCAGCGACTCCAGCGTCTGCGCGAGAGCGAGGCTGTAGCGAGCATCATCAAACTGGCCATCGAAATATTCCACTCCTCCAGCGAGCTTGTCCGGTACAACGGTCGGTAGCATGGCCTGAGTCGTGCGTGGCCCCATCATGCGTGATTTTCCAAAGCTGGACTTGCCGGAGAGCGCATCGTAGGTCTTCAAGCCGATGCCATAGAAGGGAACCTCCCACATGGCATACGCCGGAATCACAAACGATTGCCGGCGGACGAGGTGGGGCGCATTGCGCAGCATCCGGCCACGCTCCTTGAGCGCCTCCAGAACCAGCGCAATATTGCCTTGCTGCAGATAGCGAACACCGCCATGGGCCAGCTTTGTGCTGCGGCTTGAGGTTGCCTTGGCGAAGTCGACTTGCTCCACCAGCAACGTGCGATATCCACGCGAGGCAGCGTCGACTGCCGTCCCAAGCCCCGTGGCTCCGCCGCCAATCACAACAACGTCCCACGGGTGCGTCTCCGTCATCGCCTGATGAAGTGAAGCCTCACGATTCATGCGGGGTCTTCCTGACTCCAATTGCGCGAGCGACCGACCGCTTCCTTCCACCTCGCCANNTCCTCCAGACTCTTCCAATAGCCTGATCCGAGCCCAGCAAGAAAGGCTGCACCCATCACCGTTGACTCGGGAGTGCTCGATTGCACGACGGGCACTCCCAGTAAATCAGCCTGCAACTGCATCAGCAACTTGTTCGCAGATGCGCCGCCATCCACCCGCAACTCGTGAATCATGATTCCAGAGTCCGCCTGCATTGCCGCCAGAATATCTGTAACCTGCAGTGCAATTCCTTCCAGCGTGGCGCGCGCGATATGGGCTCGCGTCGTNNAGCGCGGGAACAAAATAGACGCCACCATTATCTGGAACCGATGCAGCCAGCGCCTCGACCTCCGCTGAAGAACCGATGATTCCCAGGCCATCGCGCAACCACTGTACCGCCGCACCGCCAATAAAGACGCTGCCTTCCAGCGCATACTCAACCCTGCCGTCGATCTGCCACGCTATCGTTGTCAGCAGCCGGTTGCTGGATGCCACAGGTTTTTCGCCCGTCTGCATCAGCATGAAGCATCCTGTTCCGTAGGTGTTTTTCACCATGCCAGGCTTCAAGCACATCTGTCCAAACAGCGCTGCTTGCTGGTCGCCTGCAATGCCGCATACAGGCACTCCCGGCAGCAAAGCGCCAATCTTTACGAACTCTCCGCTCGAGGCTACAACCCTGGGCATCATGTTTCGCGGAATATCGAAGATCTCCAAAAGTTCGTCGTCCCAGTCAAGCGTATGAATGTTGAACAGTAGGGTTCGCGACGCATTCGTCACATCCGTAACGTGGCTGAGGCCATCAGTGAGTTTCCAGATGAGCCACGCATCCACCGTCCCGAAGCAGAGCTCCCCTGCCTCAGCCTTTGCGCGTGCTCCTTCGACGTTATCCAGCAGCCATCGAATCTTGCTGCCCGAAAAGTAGGCGTCAAAAATTAGCCCCGTCTTGCGCTGAAATAGCGGCTCATGGCCCTGTGACTTGAGCAGATCGCACAGCGGTGCGCTGCGGCGATCCTGCCACACCAGCGCATTGAAGATGGGCTGTCCCGTCGCGCGGTCCCATACGATGGTCGTCTCGCGCTGGTTTGTTATGCCAACCGCGGCAATATCCTGGGTGGTCAGGTGCGCCTGTTCCATCACGGCGCGTATTGCCGCCAGTTGCGACGACCAGATCGCTTCCGGGTCCTGCTCGACCCATCCAGGCTGCGGATAGATTTGCGGGAGTTCACGTTGTGCGACCGCGAGGATCTTGCTGCTGCTGTCCACGATGACGGCGCGAGAGCTGCTTGTGCCCTGATCCAGGGCCAGAATTACGCTCATATCTAGAAATCTTTCTAAGGCCAGACTGTAGGTCACTTATTCCAGAGGAGGGAGATTGAACTCCAGTAGAAATTCTTGATGTAAGCCTTTACATCAACGCGATTTTGTCGTTTAGTAGGTACTGCTGTCAAGCAGGTGCTTTTGGTGCTACCAACTATTTGAGTGCGTTGAGAGCGCCGAATCGAATGTGCCCCGAACGCTGACGGCATTGGAGCAATCTTGAGATCAACAATAAATCGTGCAGTCCTCTTCGTTATTCTCTGCTTCATTCCTGTCTGTGCGCTGGCAGAGGACATGCCTCATATCGAGAAAAAGGACGGGCACTTTGCCATGGTCGTCGACGGCAAGCCCTTTCTCATACTAGGAGCGCAGATCAATAACTCAAGCTCCTGGGCCAGCACACTGCCGAAGGTCTGGCCTGCCGTCGAGGACCTCCGCGTCAACACCGTCGAAGCCCCAGTGTATTGGGAGCAGATAGAGCCAAAGCAGGGAAGCTTTGACTTTACGAACGTCGATCTTCTTGTCAATGGAGCCCGCGAGCATCACCTTCGCCTCGTTATCCTCTGGTTCGGAACATGGAAGAACGGTCAGGCGCACTACGTACCTGAGTGGATCAAAACTGATCCTCAAAAGTATCCGCGTGAAGTGAGTTCGTACGGCAAGATCCTCGACGTACTCTCGCCGAATTCTGCCACTAACCTCGAGGCCGACAAACTTGCGTTCGTCGCCTTGATGCGACACCTCAAAGCGATCGATGGCACCCAGCACACGGTCATCATGATTCAGGTGGAGAACGAGTCTGGCTCCATCGGCTCCGTGCGCGACTACTCTGCCGCTGCCAATCAACAATTCGCCGGCGACGTTCCGTCTTCGCTCACTGCCGCCCTCCACTCCCCCAGTGGCACGTGGTCCAAGGTCTTTGGCGCCGATGCCGATGAGCGCTTCGCTGCCTACTCCACCGCAAGCTACATCAATCAAGTCGCAAAGGCCGGTAAAGCCGAATACGCTCTGCCGATGTACTGCAATGTCTGGTTGACATATCCAGTGTATGCACTCGAAAACCGCGACCATGCGAGCGCAGGTCAGGAGTATCCCAGCGGTGGCCCTCAACAGGGCAACATTAATATCTGGAAGTCAGCGGCACCGGCGATTGACATCCTCGCTCCCGATTTTTACTCACACGATCATGCTTTTTACCATCAGGCGATCGCCGCTTATCATCGTGACGATAACCCCCTCTTCATACCCGAGACGTTGCTCTCCAAGGACTTTGGGAGCAACTTTTTTTACGCACTAGGTCATGGAGCGATTGGCTTCTCGCCCTTCGGCATTGACTACACCAACTGGACAATCACCGACGATAAAATCCCGGCGCACCTCTCTGAGAATTTTGCAGTCTTTCGGCCTATGGCCAGTGAGGTTGCTCAACTTAGCCTTGATGGAAAACTGCAGACTGCAGTTGAGCAAGCGGGTAAGCCACGACAACGGCTGCATTTCCCTGGAGTCGATGCCATCGTATCCTTTGGCTTTCCCCAGCGTGACGGAGAACAGCCGCCTGGTACTCCGGATGCCAGCGGCCGTGCCATGGTCGCGCAGCTTGGGCCATTCGAATTCCTCATCACTGGCTTCGATGCGAGTGTGAGCTTCGAGCTCGCCTCAACACCGGGTGACAAACCTGGCAATGAACAAATCGAAATTCTGCGCGCGGAAGAAGGGCAGTACGTCAAAGGGGCATGGCAGACGTCGCGTATCTGGAACGGCGATCAGACCGACCGCGGCCTCAACTTCCACAGCGGCAACTCGATCGTTGTCCGCATTCATCTCCACACCTTGCCGCTCTATGACGAGAGCGTGCGATCTCCCACGCAATAGCAAACGAAACCCATGGAAATCAATCCTATGTATCGCTCCCTTTGCATCTCCTCTGTGATCGTCGGTGCGCTCGCTCTGATGGCGCTACCTTGTGTTGCTCAGCAGGTTTCAGCTACGCCGCCACCAGTACCCGGCACGATGTCGAACGTACTTTACGGTGCTGCCTATTACAGCGAGTACAACCCGTACGAGCGCCTGGACAAGGACGTCGCTCTTATGAAGGCCGCAGACATCACGGTCGTCCGCATGGGCGAATCGACATGGAGCCTCTGGGAACCCGAAGACGGCGAATTCAAGTACGCCTGGATGGACCGCGTGGTTGATGCCATGGGCAAGGCTGGCATCAAGGTCATCATGGGCACTCCGACCTACTCAATCCCGACGTGGATGTATCACGCACATCCTGAGATCCTTGCACGTCCACTGGGTGGCGCGCCGACCTTCTATGGGATGCGCCAGAACATGGACACCGACAACCCGACCTACCGCTTCTATGCGCAGCGCCTCATCCGCAACCTGGTCGAACACTATCGCGACAACCCTACGGTCATCGGTTGGCAGATCGATAACGAAACCTCGTCCTATGGAGCCTCCAACCACGATGTGTTTGTCGGCTTCGTCAATCACCTGAAGCAGAAGTTCGGAACTACCGACAATCTCAACAAAGCCTGGGGCCTGAACTACTGGGGACAGGACGTCAACGGCTGGGAGAACATGCCCACCCGCGACAGCACCATCAGCACCGGCTACAAGCTGGAGTGGTCTCGCTGGGAACAGATGCGAGTCACAAACTTTCTCTCGTGGCAGGCCGCTCTGGTCCGCGAATATCGCCGCCCCGCCCAGTTCGTCACACAGGACTTTGGCGGCTCCATGCGCCGCGACGTCAACGAGTATGAAGTTGCGAAGGTGCTGGACATCGCTTCCAATAATCCGTACCACGGCACGCAGGACCACATGGATGGACAGGCCCAGGCCGAGCAGGGTGACTACACTCGCTCCCTCAAGCACACTAATTTTCTCGTCACCGAGACGAACGCGCAGACCACGGACTGGTCATCTGCCTATCAATACCCGCCTTACGATGGCCAGCTTCGCCTCGACGTCTATACCCATCTATCCAGCGGCGCCAATATGGTCGAGTATTGGCACTGGTCCTCTATTCCTTCTGGCCAGGAAACATACTGGAAGGGCGTCCTCTCGCACGATCTCGAACCGAACCGAGCCTATGCAGAGGTATCCCGCACTGCGCACGAACTCCAGAAGATCGGCCCACACCTCGTCAATCTCACGATCAAGAATGACGTTGCGATTCTCTACAGCGTCGACTCCGCGAACGCACTGGACTTCATGCCATTCGCCTTGGCTGGCGCACGTCAGTGGAAGATGGGCGCGCCTCTTGCCGACTACAAATCAGTGGTTGATCAAGTCCATCGCGCCCTCTACAACAACAACGTCGGCGCGGACTTCATCTTCCCAGAAGACGCAGATTTTTCGCGTTACAAACTCATCGTCATCCCGCCGCTTTATATTGCCGATGATGCACTCCTGCAAAAAATCTCCGACTACGTCAAAAGCGGCGGTCACGTTCTGATGTGTTTTAAGAGTGGTTTCGCGAATGGAGAACTCGGCGGTTCACTCAGAGCGAGCGCCCGGTCCTCTGCGCGAGGCCACGGGCATCAGCTATCAGGAGTTTTCCAACCTTGAGAAACCCCTCGCGCTCAAGGGTGATCCCTTCAAAGCTGGAGACGAAAACAAAGTCATGTACTGGGCCGAGTTTCTGCAGCTTGAACATGCCAAACCCCTCGCCTACTATGAGCACCCCTTCTTCGGTCGCTGGCCCGCCATTACGCGGAATCAATTTGGCAGTGGGACGCTCACTTACGAAGGCACCTANNCTCCACTACTTCCTCAACTATTCCAGTTCGCCACAGACCTTTACGTACCATCAACATGCCGGTATGGATCTCCTTACCAGCAAGCGCATCGACACATCGCAAAGTATTGATCTGGCCCCCTGGGACCTGGTCATCATCGAAGAAAACTAGCTAGCCTCGAGTGCAATTCAAGCAACCCATCCACTTCGGAGACACTTCATGTTAAGACGCGACTTCATCAAAGCAACCGGGACCGTCATCGCCGCCTCTGCTCTTCCATCCACCGCAGCGTTCGCCGCCGAGCAGGGAAGCCAGACCCGTACTGTCCTGCCCATCAATCGCAAGTGGCGCTATCATCCGTCCAAGGTCGAAGGCGCGCACCTGGCGGCGTTCAACGATGCTGCGTTCGAATCCGTCATCATTCCTCACACCAACGTGAGTCTTCCCTGGCACAACTTCAACGATAAAAACTATGAGTTCATCTCCACCTACCGTCGTCGCTTTCGTTATCCCTCCGCAGCAAAGGGCAAGCGTGTATTCATAGACTTTGAAGGCGTGATGACCGCGTCCACGGTTTGGATTAACGGCATCCCGCTAGGCGAATATAAAGGTGGCTTCACACCGTTCTCGTTTGAACTTACAGATCACCTCCACCACGATGCGGAGAACGTGCTTGTTGTCCAGGTAGACTCTACCGAACGTCCCGATATTCCGCCCTTCGGCTACGAGATCGACTACATGACCTTTGGCGGCATTTATCGCGAGGTCGCTCTCCGCATCGTCGCTCCCACCTACATTGACAACATCTTTGCTCGTCCGAAGGATGTTCTCACGGCCAACCCGAGTGTCGACGTGGATGTCTTTCTCGCTGGCCATCCATCCAATCGTCTCGCCCTTGAAGTTGAACTCCGCGACGGAGACCG
>DHWW01000030.1:6138-10514 GCA_002413385.1 Granulicella sp. UBA5172 | reverse complement strand
CGACGAGATCGGACTGCTGGTACTGGAGGAGATTCCTGGCTGGCAGCATATTGGTCCCGAACCCTGGAAGCAGATCGCCATCGACAACGTTGGCCGCATGATTCGACGCGACTGGAATCATCCATCCATCATCCTGTGGGGCGTCCGTATCAACGAGTCGCTCGACGATCACAGCTTCTACACCCGCACCAACGCCTTCGCGCATGCCCTCGACACCACGCGCCAGACCGGGGGTATCCGGTATTTTCAGGAGTCCGAGTTTCTGGAAGACGTCTTCACCATGAATGACTTCGGCTTCCCGCTCAAAAAGCCCAACCATCCTCGCTACCTTAATACTGAGTTCGTTGGCCACACCTTCCCCACCAAGACCACTGATGACGACGAGCGCCAGCGCGAGCACACTCTGCGCCATGCACGCATCCACAATCAGCTTGCCTCCGATCCGCAGTACGCCGGCGGAATCGGCTGGTGCGCCTTCGACTACAATACGCACTCCAACTTCGGTGCCGGCGATCGCATCTGCTACCACGGTGTTACTGATATCTTTCGCGAGAATAAACCTGCCGCAGGTTTCTACAAATCACAGTGCGCTCCGTCCGAAGAGATTGTTCTCGAACCCGCATTCCACTGGGCCAGCAGCGACGAATCAACCCACTTCACCAAAGCGGTCGTGTGCTCCAACTGCGATCACCTCAAGTTCTATCTCCGCGAGCAAAGCGTGGAGAGCAACCCCTGGAAGCTCATCGCCGAACTTGATCCAGACCGCGAGGAGTTCGAGCACCTTACGTATCCGCCCTTCGTCCTGGAAGTGGACAAGATCGATCGCAAGCAGTTCGGCATTGCCTGGGGTGACTTGCGCATCGACGGCTTCATCAACGGCAAGCAAGTGATCTCCAAATCTCTCTCAGGTGCTGGCGACGACAGAAAGTTCACACTGTTGCCCGATGATCTCACTCTCAAGGCCGACGGTGCGGACACTACGCGAGTCGTCCTTCGTGTCACCGACCAGTTCGACGCAATCCGCACGTACGCAAACGATCCCATCGTCTTCACGCTTGAGGGCCCAGCGCAACTCATTGGCGACAATCCATTCGCGCTGATCGGGGGTACCGGTGCCGTTTGGATTCGCGCGAAGGAGACGGCAGGAAAGGTACGACTCACTGCCAGGCATCCCCGTCTTGGCACGCAGACTATAGAGTTCAATCTGAANNACGGCACCCTTAGAAGAGGTATAACCAAAACAAAGCGGGCAGTAGAGATGACTCTCTGCTGCCCGCTCTTCATGAATCTCTACCTTAGTGGCCTGGATTCGAACCTGCTGCATCAAACCGGAATGCCGCAGCTTGAAAGTCGCCGCGTAGATCTACATCCACACCATGCGACATCCAGTAACTCCCGCTCGCTCCAGAGGGCGAACCTTTTGCGAGAGCCCCGGAGATCGCGGTTACACGGTAGTCGATCTTTGGATCCAGACCGCGCAGATAGACTCGCGGGAAAGGATATCCCATGTGGCTGGAGTGGAGAAACGCAAACAGCACGCCCTGCTTCTTATCCAGTGAGACCGATTCGGTGACAGATTCTTCACTGCCATTCTCGGGCGAGACCAACCGGTACAACGATCCATGTTGCACCGTCTCGCGAATTCCCTTGTAGGCAGCGATCAATTCTTTTGCAGTTGCGAACTCCTCTGGTGCCCAGTGATTCAAATTGGCACCTACGCCAAGCGATCCCTGCATCGAAGATAGAAATCGATACGTCACACTGGTGGTCCGGTTATTCGCCCAACTCGGAGAGTCCGTGACCCACGCCATCATCACGCCCGGTGTATACGCGTAGGTAAATCCATCCTGAATCCGCAGCCGGTCAAAAGGGTCCGTGTTGTCCGATGGCCAAACCTCATCCGTCAGTCCCAGAATTCCGAGGTCCACACGACCGCCACCACCGGAACAGGATTCAATCTCAACGTTCGGATACTTCGCACGTAGCTCCCGAAGGATGCCATAAAGATTCCGCACATAGTCCACGTACACGGCCTTCTGCTCATCCAGAGCAACGGCTGGCCAGCCCGGCTCGGACCAGTTGCGGTTGTAGTCCCACTTTAAGAACGCAATCTGATTATGGCTAAGCAGGTTGTCCAGAAATCCGTACACATAATCACGAACATCCTGCCGTGCGAGGTTCAGTACCAACTGATTTCGCTGCTCGGTGCGGGGACGCCCCGTGAAGTTCAATACCCAGTCTGGATGCTTCCGATACAAATTACTATCCGGATTCACCATCTCCGGTTCTACCCAGAGGCCAAAGTCCATTCCCAGTGAGTGCACCTTATCGATAAGAGGCTTCAGCCCATGCGGAAACTTCTGCTGGTTCACATACCAGTCGCCTAGTCCTGCGTGGTCATCTTTCCGCTGACCAAACCAGCCGTCATCCATGATGAAGCGTTCGACTCCGATCGACGCTGCCTTCTCGGCGAGCGCCTCCTGTCCCGGTTCATCCACATTGAATCCAGTAGCTTCCCACGAGTTATAGATCACGGGCCGCGGCCTGAGCGACGGTGCTTCCGGAACGATCTTCGTCAATTCAAACCGATGCAGCAGCCGTGATGCGCCACCGATTCCATGGTGTGAATAACCGCCATAAAATACGGGCGTCTCAAGCTGCTTGCCGGGCAATAACTTGTACCCAAAGTCGAATGGATTGAAGCCGCCGGTCACGCGAATCTGCTGCAACTGATCCTGCTCCACCGTAATGCGCCATGAACCGCTCCACGCCAGGGCACCGAACCATACATTGCCGGTATCTTCGTCCGAATCATCTCCGCGTTCAATCGCGAACCAGGGATTATTTTGATGCCCCGTCGATCCACGTTTGCTCTCGAGCACTGTTTCGCCTGGATGGATCGGCTGCTTTTGAAGGTTATCTTCGGCCGCCCAGCGTCCCGTCAGGTAGCGCAACGAGTAGTCGGTTCCACGGGGCAGGCTCCAGGTCGCGGCTGCGGCGCCTTCAATCATGACGGGAGTTTGCGTCTTATTCATGATGACTGCGGAGCGCCCAACAATTCCAGTTGCGTCGTCGACGATATAGTGCAGTTCTACAAATAATTCCCGATCAATATCCTCCAGCATGATGGTCAACTCATTGCCCTTGATCGTGTGTGAAACATAGTGCAGCACGAGGTCGCGGTTGCCATCAGGAAAGGTGACCTTCAGCGCCGGTTCGACGTAAAGCCCTCCACCCCATCCTGCATATTCATTCAGCGTCGTCGTTGCGGGCGAGTCGAATGAAGCCGCCGGCGGTTCCGTCATTGTCGCCGGAAACGCATCTCCACTGCTCAACTGTCGTCCCCAGTAGACAGGCTGCAACTCATTCACATTGTTGATGCCGAAGGCATAGGTCACTCCACCAGCATCAATGCGAAATACTTTGCTCGCATCATCATAGTGAATATCGCTTGGTCCTTGTGCGCTCATCGCCACCGGGCTAATCGCCAGACTCGCAATAAGGGGTGTCCACATCAGGCTGGATTGGAGACGCTTCATAAGGTTCCTTTGCACATTGGAATGGCGTTGTAATTGATTCTGCTGACTGCCTTGGTATGCACGCGCAGCGCAGCTTGACTATCGCGTAACAGGACCCGTCGATTTGCGAATGATGAGAGTCGGTAGAACCATATACTCTTCGCCAGGCGCTAGTGTCGGTTCCTCAGATTGCTTCGCGTGCAACAGCGCATTGAACGCCGCGTTCGCAATCTCTGCTCGGGGCAGGCTGACTGTCGTCAGTGGGGGCATGGTGAATGCGCTCAACTGAATATCGTCGTAACCGACTACCGAGATATCATCGGGTACACGCAGTCCGGCTTCAGCAATCGCGCCCATCGCGCCAATCGCCGTGAGGTCGTTCGATGCCATCACAGCCGTTGGTCGAGCTCCCGAAGCGAGAATCCGCTGCATCGCATCATGCCCGCCATCGACCCGGTGATTGCCCTCTTCAATCAGTTTGGGATTGTCATCCAGATGATCCCGCGACGTGTTCTCCATAAATGCCTTGTACCGCATCCGTGCCGAAGCCAGTCGCATGGGGCCGCTGATAAACGCAATGCGGTTGTGCCCCAGTTTGATCAGGTGGTTCACCGCTGCATCGATACCAGCCGAGTAGTCGATACGCACACAGTTCACTCCGGGCACGGGCGGGGCGGTATCCAGAAACACCAGCGGAATATGTCTGCGACTGAAGTCCTCGATCAGGCGGTCATCCATCTCCGACGTCATAATCGCAACCCCGTCCACCTTGCGCTCCAGCATTCGCCTCACGCAGATCTTCATTCGTTCAGGGTCGTAATTTGTATTTGCAATCAGCACTTCCTGGCCGTGTAGCAC
>DHWW01000030.1:0-6099 GCA_002413385.1 Granulicella sp. UBA5172 | reverse complement strand
CCGCGGTCTCAGGACTCACCTTTGCAGAGCCGTTCATCGTTCGCGATACAGTGGCAGTTGAAACCTTTGCGCGTTTCGCAACAGCTTTGATGTTCATAGATTTACGTGAAATTCCGACATCTCGGTATACTTTCTACGACCATGTAAAGGCTTTCACTATTTTAGTATATTTATAGGTTCCACCTTAAGGCCACGTGGATGGAGGAGTTAGATGAAGGCTTTGCTTCTATCGGAGTACAACCATCTCGAAGTCAAGGACCTGCCCAATCCGATTCCGGGTCCGGACGAGATTCTTATCCAGGTCTCGGCCTGCGGCATCTGCGGCAGCGACGTCCATGGATACGATGGCTCGACAGGCCGGCGTATCCCTCCAATCGTGATGGGCCACGAGGCGGCGGGAATTGTAGCAGGCGTGGGATCCGAGGTGACGAACTTCAAGCTGGGCGACCGTGTTACGTTCGACTCCACCGTCTATTGCGGCCAATGCGAATACTGCCTCAAGGGTGATGTGAATCTTTGCAATCAACGTCAGGTAATCGGCGTCTCCTGCACGGAATTCCGACGCGCCGGCGCTTTTGCCGAATTCCTCACCGTCCCGGCGCGCATTGCCTATCAGCTTCCGGACAGCTTCTCCTTCGCCGAGGCAGCGATGCTCGAAGCCGTTTCCGTAGCGCTCCACGGTGTGGCCGTCTCTCAGATGAAGCCAGAGGACACGGTGCTGGTGATTGGAGCAGGCATGATCGGCTTGCTGCTCTTGCAGGCAGCGCGCGCCGCGGGGTGCTCGCGCGTCTTTATCGCCGACGTGGACGCAACGCGGCTCGCATTGGCGGAGCAGCTCGGGGCAGACCGCACCATTCTGGCTTCCGGGACGCCTCTGATCGAGGATATCCTGCAGCAGACCGGTGGCAACGGCGTCGATGTGGTGCTGGAGGCTGTTGGCCGCGAGGAGACGATCGTGGGGGCCATCGATTGCGTCCGTAAGGGAGGGACCGTGGCTCTGATCGGCAACATCTCCCCGCAGATCATGCTGCCCTTGCAAAAGGTGGTTTCCCGCCAGATCCGACTGCAGGGATCGTGCGCCTCTGCCGGAGAATATCCGCAGGCCATCGAATTGATCGCGAGCGGAAGGATCAAGGTGGACTCGTTGATCACGGCGATTGCTCCGCTCAGTGACGGGCCGTCGTGGTTCGACCGCCTGCACGCGCGCGAACCCAACCTGATGAAGATCGTCCTGGATCCGCGGAGCAGCGCCTCCCAGGAGGCTGGAGGCCAACAATGACCAATCCACTCTTTGATCTCACCGGGCAGGTTGCCCTGGTAACGGGTACCAGCCGGGGGCTGGGCCAGTACTTCGCGCGGGCGCTTGCCAGGGCCGGTGCTGACCTCATCCTCACCAGCCGGCGCAAGGACGATCTGCTTCCGTTTATCGACGAGATCGAGGCGCTGGGCCGGCGCGCGATTCCACTCGAATTGGACGTGCGGCAGCAGCACAGTATCGAAGCAATGGCGGAAGCCGCGGAAGCCAGCTTCGGGCGCATCGATATCCTCGTCAACAATGCTGGCTGCAATGTGCGCAAGCCCGCGCTCGACGTGACGTGGGACGATTGGAATCTGATCCTCGACACGAATCTGCGTGGCAGCTTCTTCGTCGCTCAGCAGATCGCCAAACGCATGGTTCCCCATGGGTATGGACGTATCGTCAACATTGGCTCTGTGACGAGCGTCTTCGGTTATGCCGGCCTCGCTCCCTACGGAGCCAGCCGCGGCGGCATTCGGCAACTCACGATGAGCCTTGCCGACGATTGGGGAAAGCACGGCATCACGGTCAACTGCCTTGCCCCCGGATGGTTTGAGACTGCACAGAATAAGGTCCTCTACGAGAACAAGGAGTGGGTCGATTATTTGGTCGACCGTATCCCCCTGAAGCGGCCAGGTGCCCCTCATGACCTTGATGGTGCCATCGTATTTCTTGCCTCCGAGGCCAGCCGTTACATCACCGGCCAGACGCTGCTGGTTGACGGCGGCATCTCGACGGGCTCGATGCGTGCGACCGTTGCGCCCAAGGTTCCAGAAATTCACTGAAAAGATATTCACTAGCCAGACTCATGAGGAGCACTATGAAGTTCACCCCATTCCACGCCACACTGTCGCTGGTTGCCCTCCTGGCATCGAGCATGTCCTTTGCGCAAACCGCCCGGAGTGCCAGTCACGGCACCACGGCAGGTCAATTGAAGGTCTACTTCGTGGATGTCGAGGGTGGTCAGTCCACACTCTTCGTTACGCCAGAAGGACACTCGCTCCTGGTCGATACAGGCTGGCCCGACCACGAATACCGTGATGCCAACCGTATTGTAGACGTGGCCAAACAAGCCGGGCTGTCGCGGATTGACTATGTGCTGCTCACGCACTATCACGATGATCACGTAGGCGGAGTTCCGCAACTCGTCGCCCGCATTCCAGTCGGCACCTTCATCGACCACGGCCCCAACCGCGAACTCGATCATGGTGTAACCGAGCACGGATATGCTGAGTACCAGAAGGTCCTCGCCACCGGAAAATCGCAGCGCATCCTCGCTCATCCTGGCGATCTTCTTCCCATTCAGGGGATGACCGCGCGAGTGATCAGCGCGGATGGTTCGCTGATTGCGAACGCCCTCCCCGGTGCCGGCGAGTCCAATCCCTACTGCAAAGTCTCCGAGGTGCGTCCCGCCGATCAGACGGAGAACGCGCGCTCGCTCGGCATCGAAATCACCTTTGGCAAGCTCAAGATTCTCGATCTCGGCGACCTCACCTGGGATAAAGAGATGCAACTGATGTGCCCGTCAAACAAGCTTGGCCGTGTCGACATTCTCATTGTCTCGCATCACGGCTGGTACCAAAGTTCGAGCCTGGCATTGGTCGACGCCATCCACGCGCGAGTCTCGATCATGGACAATGGCGCGAAGAAGGGTGGCTCGATTCCAACGCTCGAGACGCTCTCGAAAGCACCCGGACTGGAGACACAGTGGCAGTTGCACTCCTCGGATGAAGGTGGTTCGGCGCACAATACGGCCGAGCGATACATCGCAAATATCCAGGGCCCCGACGCCGGCCACTTCCTGGAATTAATCGCAGCGAAAAACGGAAGTTTCGAGGTCAGCAATTCGCGGACTAACTTCACACAGAAGTATCCAGCGAAACACTAAATGGCGGGTTGCGGCTCAATCCGTTCGATCTTGCCGAGGAGCAGGATGTAACTGCCGATCCCAATCACTAAATAGATTGCGGAGATGCCAAAGGCCCACGCGTAGGATCGTGTTGCAGCGACCACGTAGCCGGTGATGATCGGCGCGGCGATGCCGGAGATCTGATTCGAGAAGTTGAGGATGCCTCCCACCGATCCGACACTGCCGCGAGGAGAGATCATCGAGGGAATCGACCAGCCAACCGGTGCCGCGGCCGAGAGTCCTCCCAGCGAAATACTGATCCAGATCAGTGCGCGGACAGCCGTATGCGCATGCGCTGCACCAACGATGCCGAGCCCGAAAGCGGTTCCGCACACCAGCACAGTCTTGCGCACACGGCTCGCGTCCCAACCCCGCTGAATCAGCGAGTCCGATACCCAGCCGCCTGCTAGATCGGTGACTGTCGCGAAGAGCCACGGAACGCCGGTATAGAGAAACGAGTGGAGAAGGTCGATGTGCAGCGCATACGACAGATAGCTTGGCAACCATGTCAGCAGCAGATAGAACGTGTAGTTGTACGATCCAAAGCCCAGCGCCAGGCCCAACACCTTGCGTTGGCGAAGCAGGTAGCTGAGCGATGCAGCCTTGGGTTCCGGCTCCTGCAAAACATCGGGCTCAACGTCCGCGATGTATGCCCGTTCGGCATCGCTCAGCAGCGGATCGTCCTTGGGATCGCGGTACACCTTCGTGAAGAGCAGGAAGTACAAAAAGCTGATCAGGCCGGTCGCGGCAAAACTCCATCTCCACCCAATCTTCAGCAGCAGCACGCCAATGATCGGCACCCCGAGGGCCGAGGCGAATTTAGACGCAGCATCGAAGATCGAGGTGGCAAAGCTGCGCTCTTTCGACGGAAACCAATAGCCAATGGCCTTCGCGCTTGCAGGAAAGGTGGGCGCCTCGCCCACGCCTAGTAGAAATCTGGCGCCGAACAAAGCACCGACGCCAGTACTCGCGGCTGCCGCAAAGGAGGCGATGCTCCAGATGGCTGTGCTGATCCGGCCAACCCGCCGTACGCCGAACCTGTCCAGCAGCACGCCAACCGGAAGTTGGCACATGGCGTACGTCCAGTTGTAAGCCCCTGAAAGATACCCGAAGGTGATGTTCGAGACGCCAAATGCCGTGTAGAGCGCTGCGTGCGAGACAGAGAGGTTGACCCTGTCAAAGTAGTTGACTAGGACGCCTAACCCAAGCAGCCAGGCGATATTCCACCGACGCCCACGAGGAAGGCTCTGGCTGCTCGAGTTGGATTCGTTGGGCAACAGTATGGATGGGTTTACGCTGTGACGCGTAAGTATACGTGGGCGAGGGCACGGTCTGGAACCACTATTAAAGTCCGGGCGACTTCATGCACGACGGCGGTTACTAGAAGTGCAGCAGGTATGTGANNTTTTCAGATAGATGGTTTTGCCGTCGTTCATCATTGAAGAACCTGTCGGCGGGAGGATGGGATCACTCGAATTGCAAAGTCCGCCGCTCTGACGCGTACACAATGCGCTGTCTATGTTGGCAAAGTTTCCGATATACCCCAGATAAATTGCAGTGCCCGGATGCGGTAGATAGGTGAGCAGTGCATCGGCAAACAACGTTTTGGAGTTCGTGAGGCTGGTATAGGTTGGATTGGGCAGCGTGGAAATATATTGCCCGATCACATTGAAAGAAACCGTCTTCGTGGCTTGATAATTCCAGCGTGAGATCCACTGCTCGTTGTCGTAGACCAGATCACCGTTGTCCGGATTGGTGAAGTGAGTGTAGGTGAAGCTGCTCTGTAGGTCGAGCGCGTTGAAGGGCTTCAATTCGAGGGTTGCGTTAGGTGAACTCACGTTCACAGGATCGGGGCCGCTACCCGCTGGCGGAGAGTCATTGATGACTGTGCCGGCGTACGCGCCTCCACCGAACGCCAGGTAAGGCTTGGGAGAACTGTAGAAATTAATGCCCTCCGTAAAAAACACGTGTCGGTAACAAAGCCAGCCGAGGTGTCGTTGTAGGAGAGCCACCAACTCTTGTGCAGATCTCCGTAACTGACGGCTTGCTGATAGCCCTGACCACTACACGTAAGAGTTCCCACTTCACAACCCTGCTCGCCCTGCGGAACATTGCCCAGGTTCTTCGTGTTGGATGTAATTGCTTGACCCGTGACGGTCCAGCGGTTTCTGATCCGCGCCCGGTAATCCAGCCCCCCTGCACGGTTGAATGAATCCTGATACTCGCGATCGGCATAGATGATTCCTATAATTTGATAGCGTTCCAACATCGCGGTTGACGCGCGCGAGATAAAATTCCTATTAGTCCGAACATCCTCAGCGTTGGCTATGTTGCAACCGGCGAATCGATCAAGGAAAAGCGCCAGAACGGCTTGTCGATCCTCGATATTTTCGCCGGGCAACTGGAATACCTTCCGGGGCTTCGGGGTCTACTTCAATCTCCCCACAAGCTTTCCCCGCGCACAACTTCTTTTCTCTGCAGAGCCCATGGCAACACGTCCGGCCCCAACTGGCTAGTCATTGGCGAATCAGCCGCAATGGTAGATCCGATGACCTCCAATGGCGTAACCGCAGTACTCAGGCATGCGGAAGAATCTTCGAAGCTAATCATACGTTCCCGCAATCGCAAGCAATTGCCATGGCTGTCGAGAACGATGTATGTCCGGCGAGTGCTCGATATGGCAAATTTCTTCAATCAAGGCATTGAAAAGACAACCTACTATTGGCCGATCAGGAATCGCATCGACCCTTTGGCCGCAGGCGATGTCTACACAATTCCCGCCTGGAGCATCAACAATATCTACTCTCGCATTCAACCCGTTGGTGTCATCTCTACTCTGTTGTTCAGTCTCGTGCTTACAGTACTGCGAGCATCTGTCAAGGACGGAGTAAAC
>DHWW01000164.1:4220-15511 GCA_002413385.1 Granulicella sp. UBA5172 | reverse complement strand
GGCGAGCATCCGCCGGTGCCGCTGAAGAGTTTGGTGGCGAATCTGGAGTTTGAGATGATCGGCGCACAGGACCCGAAGATGCCGAAGGGCGAGCTGCTGTTGACGGGGTGGGAGCGGAGCAACCTGGGACCGACGTTGAAGGCGCATGGAGCGCTGCTGGGGCCCGATCCTTATCCAGAGCAACATTTTTTTGAGCGCAGCGATAACTATGCGCTGGCGCTGAAGGGCGTGGTGGCGCATACGGCGGCGGGTTGGGGAACGGTGCCGACGTATCATCAGCCGGATGATGATCTGGCGCATTTGGATTTGCCGTTTATGACCGCGGCGATTCAGAGTTTGGTGGCGCCGATCGAGTGGCTGGCGGATAGTGACTTCAGGCCGGAGTGGAATCCGGGTGGGCAGCCTTCTCGATAGGTGTGAGTTGCTAGTTGGGCCTGAGCAGAGGTTGGAGGGGTGGGATGGCTTTGACTGCGGCGCGATTATGCTGAGGATGTCGAGATTGTGTTGAACGAAGTGCTGGATACATGGAAGTGCTGGATACGAGAAGGAGTGTCATGAGCGAAGCTGCTGTTGGTTATACGAAGGAACATGGAGAACGGTTTGTCGAAGAGTTGAAGGAGCTGCTGCGGATTCCGTCGGTGTCGACGGCACCGGAGCATGTGGGGGATGTGCGGAAGGCGGCGGAGTTTGTTGCCGATGGATTGCGCGCGGCGGGGATGGAGAAGGTGCGGCTGATCGAGACGTCGACGACGGCGCGCAAAGGACATCCGCTGGTGTATGCGGAGTGGTTGCATGCGGCTGGAAAACCTACCGTGCTGCTCTATGGGCACTATGATGTGCAGCCGGCTGAGCCGCTGGATGAGTGGAAGTCGCCGCCGTTTGAGCCGGAGATTCGCGATGGAAATATTTACGCTCGCGGCGCGGTGGACGACAAGGGGCAGATGTGGATGCATGTGAAGGCGCTGGAGTCGTTGCTGAAGACCGATGGCAAGTTGCCGGTGAATGTGCGCGTGATGATCGAGGGCGAGGAAGAGGTTGGTGGCGAAGGGATTGCGGCGTTTGTGCGGGAGCATGGCGACCAGTTGAAGGCCGATGCGGCGCTGGTTTCGGATACGGAGATGTTTGCGCCGGAGCTGCCGACGCTGTGCGTTGGGCTGCGCGGAATGATTTATACGGAGCTGGAGGCGCGGGGCGCGGCGACGGATCTGCACTCGGGAATGTATGGGGGTGCTGCTCCGAATCCGTTTGTGGCGCTGGCGCAGATGATTGCGCAGATGAAGCGCGAGGATGGGCATATTGCGATTCCAGGTTTTTACGACGGGATTGAGGAGCCGACGAAGGCGGAGCTGGAGGCGTGGAGGTCGCTGCCGTTTGATGAGGAGGCGTACCGGAAGCACGAGGTGGGTTCGACCGAGTTGACGGGGGAGGCGATGTTCTCGGTGCTGGAGCGGACGTGGTCGCGGCCGACGATGGATGTGCATGGAATTCCGGGAGGATTTATTGGAGCGGGAGCGAAGACGGTGATCCCTGCGAAGGCTACCGCGAAGATCAGCTTCCGACTGGTGCCGGGGATGAGGCCGGAGGAGACGTTTGCGAAGTACAAGAAGTTTGTGGAGGAGATTTGTCCGAAGGGCATCCAGGTGAAGGTGACGATGATTCACTCGGGCGAGCCGATTGTGGTGAGTACGGATAACAAGTATGTGCGTGCCGCGACCGACGCGATGGCCAAGGTGTTTGGGAAAGAGACGGTGTTTGTGCGAGGCGGCGGATCGATTCCGATTGTGGGGGACTTTGTGCGGGAGCTGGGGATTCCTACGGTGATGATGGGGTTTGGGCTGCCGGATGACAATCTGCATGCGCCGAATGAGAAGTTTCATCTGGCGAATTTTCATCGCGGGATCGAGTCGATTGTGCGGTTTCTGGATGGGGTGGGAGCGGGGAGTTGACGGGCGAACTTCTTCCGGTGCATGGGTTTGTGCTGGCGGGGGGAAAGAGCTCGCGCATGGGCGAGGATAAGGCGCTGCTGCGGTTTTGCGGGCGGCCAATGGTGGAGATTGCTGTGGAGAAGCTGCGGGGGTTCTGCGCGGAGGTGGGGATCGCCGGGAATCGCGAGGACCTGGAGGAATTTGCGCCTGTGGTGCAGGAGACCCGGGTGGATGCGGGGCCGGCGGCGGGGATCGAGGCAGGGTTGGGGGTCGCGGCTCAGGAGTGGGCAATGTTTATTCCTGTGGATGTGCCGTTGATTCCGGGGGAACTGCTGCGGCGGTGGGCGGAGGCGGTGCTAAAGGAGAGTGTGGCCGGATGTGGAGTGAGCTATTTGCTGGTGCTTCGGGAGCGGCAGCCTGTTTTCTGCATGTTGCGTAGGGATTACGCGGCACAGGTGTCGAAAGCAATCGAAGCAGGAGAACGGAAACTGGCGGAGATATGGATGAACCTCGACGACGATGGTCGGTCTGGGTGGTTGTGGGCGTGCGATGCGGCGAGGTTTGCGGCGAAGGCGGTGCCGACGAGCCTGGAGATCGAATATTGGTTCTCGAATGTGAATACGCCGGAGGAACTGGCCGAGGCTGAGGCGTGGGCGCGCGAGAGCGGGCTGGGTCATTGTTAGGGGCACCCAGCAAGGTGCGGGCGCTGGTTTGGTGCGGATGCTTTGGAGGAAAGCGTGCATCATAAGAGGAACTACGATGAGTGAACCTCCGAAGATTCCGGACTCTGTGACCGAGGACGCTGCTGAGACGACAGCCCAGGCGGCTACCGACGCGGAGTACCTTGAGAAGCCGCTGATTGAGGATGTGTCGGCGGATGTGGCTCCGGTGGTGCAGGAGTTCATTACAGAGGCGACGGAGGCGAATGCAGCTGAAGAAGTAGCCGCTTCAGAGGAGTCGGCGTTCCAGGCGGGTGCAGGGTTTGCAGCTGCGGCGTTTGCGAGCGAAAAGGTCGCGCCCTATATAGCGTTCGAGGATGTGTATAAGTCGTTTGGCGAGTTTGTGGTGCTGCAGGGTGTGAGCTTCTTCGTGAACCCCGGGGAGACGTTGTGCATTCTGGGGCGAAGTGGCGTGGGGAAATCGGTTGCATTGCAGATCCTGATGGGGTTTCTGAAGCCGGACAGCGGGACGGTGCTGGTGGCGGGGCAGGATATTGCCGGGCTGAGTGAAAGGGAGATGCAGGAGGTGCGGCGCAAGGTGACGATGGTATTTCAGAATGGAGCGCTGTTCGATTCGATTTCGGTGGGGGAGAATGTGGCGTTTCCGCTGAGGGAACGCGGGGATATGGAGGAGGATCAGATCCTGCAGGTGGTAAAGGGATTACTGGAGATGGTGGGGGTGGCGGGGATGGAAAACATGCTGCCGTCGGATCTTTCGACGGGGATGAAGCGGTCGGTGGCGATTGCGAGGGCGCTGGCGGCGCAGCCCACGGCGGTGCTCTACGACGAACCGACCACGATGGTGGATCCGCTGATGGCGCATTTGCTGGGGGATTTGATCCAACGGCTGAAGATGCAGATGCATCTGACCAGCATCGTCGTCACGCATGACATGAGATTTGCAGAAAAACTTGCCGATCGACTGGTGTTTCTGCATGAGGGGACGGTGCGTTTCTTTGGCACAACTGAGGAAATGCGTGCGAGTGACGATGTGGTGCTGCGAGAGTTCTTTTCGATGGACGAGCTGGTACTGCCGGTCTGATAACTTAAAGTGCCCAGAGGAACCCGCTTCGAGATCGTACTTTAGAAGGATATAGAAGGTAGCAAGCACTCTAGCAACGGGGTAAACTGAAGACACACAAACCCCGCCATGAAGATGGCAAAGACGAACGACCGAAACCAGCGCGGAGACTATGGCGAGCCTTGATTATCTGAAACAAACGGAGATATCGAGCCAGCGACGTCGTCACGCCAGGATGGCTGGACATGAGCGACTGTTCTCGCGTCCGTCCCTCATGATGGCGGTATGGGCGGTATTGGACTTTTTCAGTGCGTTGGTGGCGGGATTCATTGCAATTAGAATTCATCTGGAGCCCGCAGCGCAGTTGGGGAGTCACACGGTCCTCGGACATTTGGAGAAGGCTGCACCGCTGACCTCAATCCTCTATTTGCTGGTCTTCAGCGTGTATCTGGTGCTGTTTACGAGGCTTTATGGGCTGTACCGCTCAACCGAGAGCAGGAGTGGGTTGAATGAGCAGCGGCTCACGGTGCAGGCAACGCTGACGGCTGGTTTGATGCTTTGCGGCACGCTGTATGTGATGAAGGAGTATTCGGTATCGAGGATTGTGGTGGCTCTGACGATCCTGCTGACGATGACCTTCCTGATGATCCGGCGAGCGGTCGAGCGAAAGATGATGCAGCGGAGATTTTTGCAGGGACGCGAGACTCGCAACGTGATGATCGTCGGTCATGGGCGCGTGGCGCACGCTCTGCGCAATCATTTGCAGGCGCTGCCGCATATGGGATTTCGGTTTATGGGATTTGTCTCCCTGGATGTAGCGGCAGGGGATGCGGGGAATTCCGAGATCATTGGTAACGTCCGGAACTGCGTGGCGCTGGCGCGCTCGCTGTTTGTCGATGAGATTTATTTTTCAACTCCGGCTGACAAGGAGACGGTGATTGGAGTGGTGGACGAGGCGCGCGAGCATGGGATTGAAGTGCGCGTGGTTCCTGATCTTTACGACGGCCTGGCGTGGAATGCGCCGGTGGAGTTTATCGGGCAGTTCCCAACGATTCCGCTGCACCAGCGTGATTTTCCGCGGGGCGCGTTTTTGATCAAGAGAGTGCTGGATGTGTTGTTGTCGACGCTGGCGCTGGTCGTTACTGCTCCGTTGATGCTGATCATCGCGCTGCTCGTACGGATGGATTCGGAAGGGCCGATTCTCTATCGAGCGGCGCGTATTGGGCGGAAGGGAAGAACCTTTACCTGCTATAAGTTTCGGACGATGGTCGTGAATGCAGACACGTTGCAGAACGGCCTGGCGCACAAGAATGAGCGCGATGGCATCCTGTTCAAGATGAGCAATGATCCTCGCATCACCAAGATTGGAAGCAGATTGCGGAAGTATTCGCTGGATGAGCTGCCGCAGTTCTTCAATGTGCTGATGGGCGATATGAGCCTGGTGGGGCCGCGGCCGCCGCTGGCGTCCGAGGTGGAGAAGTACGATCTGGCGCATCTGCGCAGACTGGATGTGCTGCCGGGGATTACGGGGCTGTGGCAGGTCGAGGCGCGCCAGGACCCATCGTTTGACAGCTATATCTCCCTGGATACGGCGTATGTGGAGAACTGGAACATCCTGCTGGATCTGCGGATTCTGGCACGTACGATTGGGGTGGTTCTGGGTGGAACGGGAACGTAGGGGCAGGCCCGGGATTCGGGAGTCAGGGCTCGGGTGGGTGTGGCGCGGTAGACTGTAAGAGTGCGGATCGCGCTAGCTCAAATCAATCCAACAGTGGGGGACTTCTCGGGGAACCTGCGGAAGATCGCGGCGTTTGTCGAACAGGCGACGGCGCAGGGCGCTGCGCTGGTGGTTTTTCCTGAGCTTGCGACGTGCGGCTATCCTCCTGCGGATCTGCTGGAGAAGGAATCGTTTGTGCAGCGTTNNCGCGGAAGAGACACTGGCTGCAATCGCTGATCTGACGCGCGGTGTGGACCGTCCGTCGGTGCTGTGTGGGTCGCCGATGCGGTGCGAAGGAGCTTCCGGCAAGCATGTGCGGAATGTGGCGGCGTTGATGGAGGATGGTGAGATTCGGTTTATGCAGCAGAAGATGCTGCTGCCGTTCTATGACGTGTTCGATGAGCAGCGATACTTTGAGCCGGCGCGGCAGCAATCGCTGACAGTGGTGAAGGGGCAGGCGGTTGCGATCACGATTTGCGAGGACGCATGGAACGACAAGATCTTCTGGCCGCGGCAGCTTTATCCGGTGGATCCGGTGGAGGAGCTGATGCGGCAGTGGGCTGTGCTTCCGCAACCATTGAGCGGGCATCGGCTGATTCTGAATATTTCGGCTTCACCGTTTTGTCATGGGAAGCCGGAGGTGCGGCAGCGGATGATTGGAGCGCTCGCGAAGAGGCATCGGGCGACGGTTGTGATGGTCAATCAGGTGGGGGCGAATGACAGCCTGATCTTCGACGGTGGATCGTTTGCGGCAGGCCCGGATGGGGAGATTTTTGCGCAGGCTCGATGCTTTGCTGAGGACCTGTTGGTCATCGAGACAGAGAGCGAACATGCAGCAGCTGCCGTTGCGACGGGAGAGGATGTTGGAACGGAGCGGACGTGGAACGCGCTGGTTCTAGGGACGCGGGACTACCTGGGCAAGTGCGGGTTCAGGAAGGCCATCGTGGCGCTGAGCGGAGGGATCGACTCGGCGCTGGTTGCGGCGATTGCGGTGGAAGCGCTGGGAGCAGAGAACGTGCAGGGTGTCGGGATGCCGAGTGAATTTTCATCGAGCGGATCGGTGACCGATGCGGAGAAGTTGGCGAAGAATCTGGGCATTGCCTTTCTCACGGTGCCGATTCGCGAGATTTATACGCAGTTTGAGCAGGCGCTTCATCCGGTCTTTGTGGCGACAGGAGCGGGGACGAGCTTTGGGCTTGCAGAGGAGAATCTGCAGCCGAGGATTCGCGGGAGTTTGCTGATGGCGCTCTCCAATAAAACGGGTGCGCTGGTGCTCACGACGGGCAACAAGAGCGAGATGGCGTGCGGATATTGCACACTGTATGGGGACATGGTGGGAGCGCTGGCGGTGATCGGTGATGTGTATAAGACGGAGGTGTACGCGCTGAGTCACTGGGTGAATCGTGAGCGCGAGGTGATTCCGAGCGATACTCTGACGAAGCCACCTTCGGCGGAGTTGCGACCGGGGCAGAAGGACACGGACTCGTTGCCACCGTATGATGTGCTCGACCCTATTTTGCGAGCGTATATCGAGGAGTACAGCTCTTCGGACGAGATTGCACGCACCCAGGGAGTGGATTCAGCGCTGGTGCGCAAGGTGATTCGGCTGGTGGAGCTGAGCGAATATAAACGCCAGCAGGCAGCGCCGGTGTTGAAGGTGTCGAGAAAGTCGTTTGGTATGGGAAGACGGTTCCCGATTGCGGCCAGGCGCGAGGTGTAGCGTGAGGATGTCCGTTCAAAGTTTGATTTGTGGAGACGATAGACAGTGAAGAAGGGTTGGATTGTGAAAGGGATACAAGGCATGAAGAAGATTACGTTGATGGTCGTGTTGGCGATGGTTGGAGCGGGAGTTTCGGTGCGAGCGCAGGCACCCCCGCAAGTATCACCAGCGACGGCCGACGCACAGCAGGCAGCTCAACCACAGGCACCGACGCCACACGATGTTCCGGTGAATCCGTTTCCGCCGGTGAACCCGAAGAACTTTACATTGGATACGCCGACGACCGCAGTCGTGAACGATTTCCTGAAGGCAGTCTGGGGATATAACGATAATTTGAGTTGGAGCGTGCAGGCGATCCAGAAGACAGTGGCGCCTGGCGTGGTCAGAGTGGTGGTGTTCGTTGCGAATAAGACCCAACCCGGCAAGGTGTCCAGGAATGAGTTTTTTATCACGCCTGATGGTAAGCACGCGATCGCCGATGCGGTCATCGATTTTGGAGCGAAGCCGTATGCCGATCGACGACAGATGCTGCAGGATCAAGCGAGTGGGCCTGCCGAGGGCGCTGCAGGCAAAGACTTCCTGATAGTGGAGTTTGGCGATCTGCTCAACTCCCAGTCCAAGGAAGTTCACGATAAGGTGAGCAAACTTCAGAAGGACTTCCCGCAGGCGCGAGTGGTGTTTGAAAACCTTCCGGCGGACGGCAATCACTTTGCCTTTCGTGCAGCAGCCGAAGGAGTATGCGTGAGGAAGGCGAAGGGCGATGCCGGGTTCTTTGCCTACGCACAGGCAGTCTTCGGCAAGGAGCAGGGCTTGACCTCTGTGACACTCGAGCCAGCGTTGGGCGCTGCGGTAACGGCTGCTGGTGCGGATCCGAAGTCTATCGCGGCCTGTGCGGATACGCAGGCAGCGAAGGACGATGTGAAGGCTTCGATTGCGCTGGGCGAGGCGGCTGGGATTTCTCAGTCCGCGGTGCTGGTGGTCAATGGCCGGGTGCTTCCGGCGGCATCTGTGCCGTACGAAACACTCAAGCAGGTTGTGGCGTATCAGGCGCAGTTGGACGGCATTCAGGTGCATGTGCAGCCGACGCTTGCGACGTTGAATTAGCCGCCGGATGACGTCGAGGGAGGCTGGATCGTGAAGATTACCGTGGTGTCTTCTCATCGTGGGGATGCGGCCTTGGCGCTGGGTCTCGCGATCGAGGTGTGGCTCGCTGAGGGCCACGCCGTCGAGGTGGTGAGCTGTTTTACTCGCAGCGAGTTTGCGCCGTACTCGGATGCTGGTTCACTGCATGCGAATGACCGGATGTCGTTTGTGACGGCCGTTCGAAAGCGTGAGGACGAGGCCTGGCGCAAGCAGCGCGGTGCGGCGAAGCTTACCCTGACTGACTTGAATCTAAAGGACGCTCCGATTCGTTTGCACTGCGGTCTCGAGAAGGTCTTTGGGCGGCCGGCGGATATTTCGGAGAAGGTGGTGTCGAAGATTCGGAGAGCGGTGGAGTTGAGCAAGGCGGGAGCGATGGTGCTGCCGCTGTGCCTCGACGGCCATGTGGATCGCATCAGTGCCCGCGCTGCGGCGCTGCCTGCCGAGACATCGTCGCTGCCGCTGGCCTTTTATGAAGAGCTTCCATACGCTGCGCGTGCGGAGGGAGAGGGTGCGCTGGCGGGTGCGTTGGCACAGCTTCCGATGATGTTGCAGACAGAGTTGCAGCCGGTATTTGCGAGTGCGCTGGATGGGACGGGGGATTCGATCGATGGTGCCGTGCTCCGGAAACGGCGGGTTGCGTGGTGCTATGACTCGCAGATCGATGAGAGCGTTACGACGGAGATTGCGGAGTTCAGCAGACGCTATGGGGGGCGTGAGCGACTGTGGGGCAATGCAGCGTGGCGCGTCGATGCGACGTTGATGCCGAAGGCGACTTAGGCTGCGCTGATCGTTTCCAGGTTGAGGACGCGTCCGACGGTGGTTGGATGGCGTCATTCCGGCGAAATTCAAGGTTTACTCATCGCGACCGATGAAGTAAGTACAAGGGCGTGTTAAATTCTTCATGCGAAGGACTGCTCACGTGACGATCTGCCTTGTGCTGTGCTCGCGCATGGGCCGTATTCGCCGAGCGACTGTAGGTATCAATCGTCAGCGGGCGAATGCGTTGCCAGAGTGATTTCTGGCTTGATCGCGCAAGACTCAACCCATCGTTCAGGGTGAGGAAGTATCGGAAATGTCCCGTCCTTATAAGCAAATCGCTTCATTCATCCGACGTAGCAGGGAAAGCTTTCTGCTGGCAACTTCGAATCTGGAACAGTATCGCCGGAACTCTCGCAGCGAAGGTCGGGAGATCCCCAGGCGAAGACGAACGATCGGACTGGCGACGCTTTTGTGCATAGGTGCGGTTTGCGCGTCGGCAGCGGCCCAGGCGACCAATGTGTTTCCTGGAACTACGGCGGTTGGTCAAAGTTCGTCCCCACTCAGTGTTACGGTGACGATGACCGCCGGTGGCGCGGCTGGAGCACCTGTAGCGCTGACGCAGGGTGTGGCTAATTCTGATTTTGCTCTCGCCAGTGGAGGGACGTGTGCCGCAGGTGCCAGTTATAGCGCCGGACAGCCATGCACGGTCATGGTTGTATTTCAGCCGAAGTATCCGGGGCTTCGCAGTGGCGCGGTGGTGATCGAAACCTCGGGTGGGATCTACATGGGGTCAGCGCTGCTGGCCGGAGATGCAACGGGGTCCCTGGCGGTTCTCGATCCGGGTACGATCAACACGGTCGCTGGTGACGCGGAATGGAATTATCAGAGTGCGACCGATGGAGGACCCGCGACCCAATCACCGATCTATCTGCCGACGGGAGTGGTCGCCGATGCGGCGGGGAACTTTTACATTGCAGATTCCAATAACAATCGCATTCGCCGCGTCGATGGATCGACTGGCGTTATCACTACGGTGGCAGGGACTGGAACGCTGGGATACAACGGCGATGGTGGGCTGGCGACGCTGGCGATGATCAATCTGCCTGCCGGCCTGGTGATCGATGGCGCCGGCAATCTGTATTTCGCGGATGTTGGAAATCACATCATTCGGCGCATCGATGCGTTCAGCGGAATCATTACAACCGTTGCCGGTACGCCGGGAGTGCAGGGCTACAGAGGCGATGGTGCTGCGGCGACGCAGGCAAAGCTGACCTCTCCTGAGGGCGTGGCGCTGGACGAGGCGGGAAATCTGCTGATTGCAGACACGGGGAACAATGTCGTCCGCGAGATAGATGCAGCGACCGGAACTATTCGGACGGTCGCTGGTACTGGAGTGGCAGGCTTCAATGGGGATGGGCAGGCGGCAACGATTGCGCAGTTAAATAGCCCGTGGAGTGTGGCGGTGGCGCAGGATGGGTCGATTTACATTGCGGATTTGATGAACAACCGTGTGCGCAAGGTGAGTGTATCGGGGGTGATCTCGACCGTTGCCGGCACGGGTACGCGCGGGTTCACAGGCGATGGTGCATTGGCGACACAGGCAATGCTTGGCGAACCGGCTGCTGTGGCGATCGATCCCGCGGGGGATATTTATATTGCCGACTCGGATAACAATCGCGTGCGCGAGATAAGCGCATCGACGGGCCTGATCGAGACCATCTGTGGCAACGCGAGCGAAGGATTTCTAGGTGACGGCGGCCCGGCTAACCTTGCCAGTCTGTATGGACCTGACGCTCTTTACTTTGATCAGACGGGCAATCTATTCATCTCCGATATGTTTCATAACCGGATCCGGCGGATCAATGCGCTGGCGCTCTCGCTGCAGTACGCAACGATGAAGGTAGGGAATGTCTCGGATCCGCAACGGGTGGTGCTCGCGAACGATGGCAACTCAGATCTCATTCTGAGCCAACCGACCCTGGTGAATGCAGCGGAAGATGTGGGAATGACGACCTGCACGGCAAGAGCGGATGTACCCTCTGCCAGCACTTGCAGCATTGGTGCGTCGTTTGCGCCGAAGGTCACTGGCAGTCCGGTTCGGGGGTCCATTACGGTCAACTCGGTTGCAGGATCGACACCGCCGGTCATTAACCTCTCGGGGACGGTGCTCGACATCACGCCGACGACGCTGGCGCTGGTTTCAAGTATGAATCCGAGCCTGGTGGGCGCGACGGTGACGTTCACGGCAACCGTAAGCAATGGTGGCACCCCTCTGACGGGCACGATC
>DHWW01000164.1:0-4156 GCA_002413385.1 Granulicella sp. UBA5172 | reverse complement strand
TTGATTCAAGTGGTCAAGCAAGCGCCATCGCTGGTACTTACGGTTGCGCCGAACCCTGCAGTTGTGACCGCGAGCGTTACGCTGACGTTTACGGCTACGGCGCCGACCGGGACACCCACAGGTGCCGTCACGTTTTACGATGGCACGATTGCGCTGNNACAACGCTGTCTTCGAGCAATCCCACTGCGACGGTTGGGTCACAGGTGACTTTTACAGCTACTGTCGTCAGCACCAATGGGCCGGCGCCGACGGGGACGGTGCAGTTCAATGACGGCGGAACTTTGTTGGGCAGCGCCGCGGTTGGCAGCAATGGAACAGCGGTTCTATCGAGTGCATCGCTTGCGCCAGGTGTGCATTCGATCGTTGCCGTTTATAGCGGAGATCAGGACGACGCAGCGAGCAGTTCTTCGCCGCTGAAGGAGACCATTCAACAGATCGCTACCGCGACCGCGCTCTCCAGCAACCTGAACCCGATCTCCGCTGGAGCGACGCTTACTCTTACGGGAGCTGTTACCGCAGTCGGTTCGTCAACCAACGGAGGAGCAATTAGCGGGACCGTTACCTTCAGTGAAGGTCTGGTCACTCTTGGTATATCGCCGATCGACGGCACAGGTCATGCTGCGTTCAACCTGAGCACGTTGCCGGCGGGTTCGCATTCCATCGTCGCGTCGTACAGCGGAAATACAAACTATGCTGCCAGTACCTCGCCGACCCTGGTTGAGGTGGTGCAGGTTACGGCTACGACGACGACGCTGAGCTCCGGGACCGCAACGACGCTGGCTGGCCAGCCAGCGGTGTTCACGATCACGGTGAGCAGTGCTACGGGCGTCCCGTCGGGCAATGTCACGATCGACGATGGTGCCACGAGTATCGGACAGGTGCAACTGAATGCTCAGGGGGCTGCGACGTTCTCAACGACCACGTTGGCTGTTGGGACACATTCGCTCACGGCCACCTACGTTGGGAATGGAAGCTACGAACCGAGCACGTCGAGCGCACTGCAACATATGGTGGTTCTGGCGACATCCTCGCTGACACTCGCCGGCCCGAGTGCACCCGTCAATGCGGGTTCGACCTTCGTTGCGACCTCGACGCTCAGTAGCAATGGGGTTGCTCCAACGGGCGTGCTGACGCTGCGTAACGGTGGCACCACGATTGCAACCGTGAGCGTAACGGCGGATGGTACCTTTGTCTTCCCGAATCTTAGGCTGCCTGTTGGGACGTACCAGCTGACGGCAGTGTATGGCGGGGATGCAGACAATGCGACTGCGATTTCTCCTGCGATCACCGTGATCGTCCAACTTAGTCCGACTGCAACGTCGCTTACGAGCAGCGCGAATCCAGTCACGCTGGGCCAGAGTGTCAGCTTCACGGCAACGGCTTCCGGTGGTAGTTCCGTGCCGACGGGTTCGATCCAGTTCATGGATGGGAGTGCTGTCCTTGGCTCAGTTCCTGTTGGCGCAAACGGATCTGCAACTCTCACTACAAGCGCGTTGACGTTTGGCACACACTCGATCTCTGCGATCTACGAGGGCGACGCAGATCACGCGACTTCGACCTCCGTGGTACTGAGTGAACGGATCGTGGAAGCGGCGACGGTGTCGCTGAGTTCCAGTACCAATCCATCCATCTTCGGTGCAAATATTCTTTACACAATCAAGGTCACGGGTGTGGGCTCACAGATTCCGACGGGCACGGTGATCTTTCGCGATGGTTCCTCTGTACTCGGAACCTCGGCAGTGGATGGAAGCGGGACGGCCAGCCTGCAGAACGCGTCGCTTGCGGTGGGGTCACATACGATCTCTGCGAGCTACAGCGGGGATACCAGCTACTCGACTGCTTCGGCAACGCTGATCCAGACTGTACAGAGCGCGACCACGCAAATCACGCTCACCTCCAGTTCGAATCCAGCCATCTATGCGACACCGCTAACGTTTGTGGCAACCGTCATCGGCAACGGTGGGATTGCAACGGGCTCGGTCGCGTTCACCGACGGTGGTGTTCCGATGGGAACAGCGTTGCTGGACTCCAACGGTGTCGCGACGCTTACGCTATCGACGCTTGCTCCGGGTACTCACACGATTGTTGCTAACTATGCGGGGGACAGTAATATCAGCGCATCGAGCTCAACCCCCGATGTGGTTGCGGTGAAGCAACTGACGTCGGTTGTACTGGCTTCAAGTGCAAACCCCGCAATGACTCTCAGTTCGATTGTGCTGACGGTGACCGTAAGAAACAGCGGGGTGGGACAGGCCACGGGGACGGTGACGTTCACGGATGGATCTACCCTGCTAGGGACTGCGATGCTCGATGCCAGCGGTGTTGCTTCGCTCACTGTTCCTCTGTTGAGCGCGGGCAATCATTCGTTGCTGGCGAGCTATGCGGGCGACGCGGAAAACTTCGCGAGCACTTCGTCGAGCCTGGCCCAGGGAGTAGTGCTTCGTCCAACGACGGTCGCGCTCAGCAGCTCAAACACGGATCCAGCCAATCCACAGCAGGTTACTTTGATCTCGGCCGTAGGTTGGTCGGGCCCTGTTCCACCAACCGGAACGGTGACCTTCGCAGTGGGGACGCTGGTCCTGGGAAGCAGCCAGATCGATGCTGTTGGTATAGCAACACTCACGGTCATTCTTCTGCCGGGGACAGCGAGCGTTGTTGCAACGTACAGTGGCGATGCCTCCTATGCGGGATCGAGCTCGCTCGCGACATCGATCTCCGGAGGCATCGCAACACAGTTCACGATGGTGGTGAATCCGACGAGTCTCACGTTTCCAACGGCGCAGCACGCGAGCGTCAGTATTGACATCACGTCCTTGAAGGGCTTCTCCGACACGCTGGAACTTGGCTGTCTCGGTCTCCCCTACGCTGCGACATGCACGTTCAATACGCCGCAGGTGGACCTTGCTGCGAATGGGAGTGTGACGGTTCAGTTGGTGATCGATACCGGAAACCCGCTGGGCGCAGGTGCGACTGCAAGCGTGGAGAGAAGCCGGTCCGCAGGGGTGCTGCTTTGCTTGCTGCCATGCCTGCTGGGAATTGGCTTTGGTGCGAGCCGCCGCAAGATCAGGATGAGTACATCGCTGCTGCTTGTTTGTCTGTTTGCAATCACGTTCTCCGCTGTGGGATGCTCTGGCTTGCACATGGGTTCAACACCGCCGGGGACCTATACGTTCAAGGTCACGGCATCGGGCAAGGGAAGCGGAACGACGTTGTCGCAGCCCGTGACGCTGACGGTGACGCCATGACGTGGGCTGTGCGGTGGGTGCGGCAGATATTTTCTTTGGTCGCGATACTCGTTTTATTGCAGGCCTTCTCGCTGGCACTGAACGCACAGAATATTGCGACCGCAAAAGGTCCGGGCAGCTATATCGCGATTGGAGGTGAGGGCTCGGCCTTCCAGGCAGACTATGGGCAGCGGTGGATCTATGGCGGTGTGCTCTTCGCCGATGTAAATCTAACGTGGCGTTTCGGCTTCGAAGGGGAAGCGCGGTATCTTCGCTTCAATAGCTTTGAGAATGTTACCGAGACAAATTATTTTGTAGGGCCGCGTGTGATGTTGACACCAGGGCCCATACGGCCCTACGTAAAGTTTCTGGTGGGGGCGGGGAAGATCACGCTGCCTGAGGGGTACGCACAGGGGACGTTCTTTGCGTATGCTCCGGGCGGCGGTGTGGACTATATCGCCGGAGACCGGTTGACGATACGTGTGATCGACTTCGAGTATCAACTGTGGCCGGGCTTTTCGTCGTATGGGGAACTCCGTCCCTACGGCTTCAGCACAGGGATCAGCATTCGATTGAATCCGGCAGAGCATTATCCCAAGAACGCGGGCCGTTCGCGCTGGCACTAAACATCGTGGGATGGATGATGGTGGTGCCGGAGAGAAGAGTTGGTTCAGGACTTGGAAGATGTTGAGCGAATGGTTTGCAGAATGCCGCTCAGGATGGCCGTCGGAGTGGGCGGGCAGCCTGTCACAACGGTGTTGACCGGAATGATATTGGCAACGCCGCCTCGACTGGCGTAGCTTTTTCCAAACATTCCTCCACATGCCCCGCAGTCACCGATTGCAATGACTAATTTTGGATCGGGCATGGCGTTGTAGGTGCGTTTCAACGCCTCTTCCATATTCACCGAGACCGGTCCGGTTACAAGCAGG
>DHWW01000189.1 GCA_002413385.1 Granulicella sp. UBA5172 | reverse complement strand
CCCATCCCGCTCGTCCGATACAAACCTGCCAGCCGCTCTATCTCAGCTCGGCTACGACGTCCAACCACTGCTCCAAACTCTCCGCTCATAAACAGAGTTCATCACAAGTACTCAGCAACAAAAAGGTGTGTTCCTCAGACGCGTACGCTCTACTACCGGTCCACGCCGCGAAGGGTCCGCCATCTTTGAGAGCTCATCCTGCAACATCACCTTGTCCAGCGTCAGCCTCTGCGGACTAAATTCGGCTTTACATATGGAGAGGACGCGTAAGAGTAGTTTCCGGTCTACACGCTCAAACGAACCGCAATTGTGCCGTCGTGGGCTCGCGTAGCAGTGACGCATTCGAGAGATGGGATGATCCAATCAGCTCCTGCGAGGTCGTCTGCGCTGTGGGATGACAGGACCGCAAGGACCCTACAGCCTGCGGCTTTGCCTGCCTTGATTCCAGCCGGAGCGTCCTCGATAACAAGGCATTCTGACGGCGCTAGACCCAAGATGCGTGCACCTGAGATGTAAGGCTCTGGATGAGGTTTACCGTGGGTCACGTGGTCGGCAGAGATGATGCTGTTCGGTGGCGTAATGCCTGCGAACGGAAGACGTTGCCTCATCACACGTTCAGAGGCTGAGGTGACGATGGTCCATGCGTTTGCGGGGAGTGTGGCAATGAGGGACCTGGCGCCTGGCAATGCGAGAACGCCGTCCTGTTCTTCGGCGTCGAATTCCTCCAGGCGCTTGAGTTCAACAGCCAAATCGAGATCGGGCCGAAGCGCACGAAGAGTATCGATGGTGCGCCTGCCATGCGTGGACTGGATGGAGAACGTTCCTTCCATGTTGTGAAGCCTGGCCCAGCGTGACCAGGATCGTTCATCTGAGTTGATTGAGCTGATGAGGACCCCATCCATATCAAAGAGTATGCCGCGGACATGCAGTATCAGCGGTGCAAGAGGATTGCTCACCATGACTCCATTGTCCCATTGACCGGCCCCCGAAAGCTGTGCGGCGGCGAACTCCGCCAGCCGTCGCGCCGCAACAGCGCCCAGATCCGGCGGTAGCCGTAACGCGGATGAAGCCGCGACAACTCATGCATCCGTTCGATCAGGCGACGCTCGTCCCCATCCGTCCGGCCCTGGTAGCGAAGCGTTGCACGCGCCACGCCGATCGCCTTCGCAGCGCGACGCTCGGAGTACCCATGCTCGGAGCGAATCGACTCCACGGCCCGCCGCTGCGCCGCCGGGCCTACCATTTTTTTCGGCTGACCTCCTTCAGAACATCGAGGTCCATCGCCTGCTCGGCCACGATCTTCTTCAGCCGAACGTTCTCCCGTTCCAACTCCTTCAGCCGCGCGACCTCCGGACCCTTCATCCCGCCGTACACGTTCCGCCAGCGATGGACCGTCTGCTCGCTGACCTCCAGCTTGCGAGCGATCTCGGCAAACGTCCGCCCCGCGCTCAACTCCACATCGACCGTCCGCAATTTCTCCAATATCTGCTGCGACGTATGCTTCTTCCGCTTCATGAAAAGTCCTCCCTGGCAAAAAGCCGGTTAGACTCTCATATCATCTGGACCCGTTCAAGGGGGTCAGGTCAGCTCAGGTTAGCGTCGCTTTTGCACAATACTAATCGCCTTCAGAATTACAGCATTGTTTCCAATAATCGGCCCCCAACCGTTTTCGTAGTCGCTAGCGGCACCCCGAAAACCTGTAGTTCCCTTCAATCGGATCTCCTGAATGACTTTGCCTAACCGGGGATTGATCCACTCAAAAGCGAAAAACGTGATGGGATTGTTCGTCCCGCCTCCTACAGCAACTGCATCTGCGCCATAGCAATAGTCATTTTCGGAAACACGTTGGTCCCAATTGCACTCAGCGATGTTCATACCGTAGCGGATGGGAATTGTGGTGACGAATCCATCTTCATACACGATTTCATACCATCCGAGAAGGTCGGCCGTATCTTCCTGATCCCAGATCAAACGAAAGCTCTCTCTGTTTGAGGCAGGTTTTGCCGAAGCGTGGAGAAAAACTAGACTGGTAGGAGCTTCTCCAATCGGGATGCCAGCCACGGTATTCGGCAGTCCGGCGGCTTCCTTCCCACTCGTGCCAACTACGATCGAATGCATGCCATTGGCGAGCTTCAGATCGAATGGAACATTGCTTAGCTTGATAATTCCCACGACACTCCCGCTAAGATCTGTGCCCGGCACTTTGTCTCCAGCATTGAATTTGCTCGAGATATCCACCGGCGTAATCGAGATTTCCGTCTGACTGGGAGGGGTGATTCCGCTGAGTCGCGTGCGGATGGCAGGAAGCATGGATTGCACCCTTGCCGAGAGGTCCTTGCTCTGGAAAACATGACCCGACCAGAGAATGCTGCTACACCCCAGAAACGTGGACATAAGGTTCTTCCCAAAATTGAATTCATTTGTGGCAAACCAAGCTGACGGAGCGCCACCAAGCAAAGTAGAACGCTTCTTCCGTGTGTCATAGTTCTTGATTGTGGGCTCGAAATTGCCATAAACCTGCTGGAAGCCCATCTTGTCGAGCATAGCTTCATTAAGTTCCGCATTCCCATCGCTTTCTCCCGGTTCATTACTCCAGAACCAGTTGAAGATCAGGCAATCCTTCGGAACTAATCTCTGTACCTGGTCAAGAGTCATGCCACCCGGCATGGAGTAGGCCCATCCATCTGGCGCTACATGCTTCTGTAGACCCCGCCCACGTACAGACTGTAGCAACATGTCCCCCCAAAGTGCAGTCTTGATCCCCCGGGATGAGAGATGGTCATGAACTTTCTTGACATCATTCCCGAACAATTCTCCAATATCCTCGTCTCTACACTGGGGAGAAACATTCACTGGGAGGAAAAGTTCATCATGCCCAATGTGGATTGTCTTCGGTTTCAGAAGATCGATGTACTCGTCGTAAACATCGAAAATCAAGGGGTAGGACTCCGGATTTGAGGGACAATAGGTGTCGGGCCACTTGCTTTCAGGTACCGCTGCAAGCTGTCTATGTTTCGTCAACAAATAGTAGCTATGGGTCAGAGATGCGATCTCCGGAATAAGTTCGATCTGATGCTTCGCAATCCAACGAGCCAAGTCGGCGACTTCCTCTTTTTCAAGGATTCCCCCGTCGGCAGTGTCCTGGTGAGATGAGTTCTGCTCAACGTTGTGGAATGCTCCTGGAGGATAGTTGCGGCAGCTGTAATTGCACTCGCGCGCAAACTCTATCCAACCGGAATTCAATTCGGGGTGACTATCAAGTCTCATGCTTGCGCCCATCTCCATGATGAGCGTGTTGTATTTATATAGCGCCATGTAATCGCGTATGAAGCGTTTGAAAAACGGGATATTATCCCGCCCCGGGAGAAATAGATATAGCCCTCGGAACTGCTTTTCAGGCCAGTCTCTAACCCGCACACCACGTATCTTTACCTGGTTGGTTTCCTTGAAAACCAACTGCCGCAGAGACTGTAGGCCGTAGAAAGCGCCGCGAGTGTCGCTACCCGCCACGAGAACGACATTTTTTTCGGTCCGAAGAATATAGCCCTCCGGTCCCGGAATCTGGTTGTTGCCATCAAGCCCCATTTGCGCACAGTACTGCCGGATCAAAGGATTCTGAATTGATCCCATCAGGATGACCCGCGCATCGGCCCCCACATTGCTTGACCTTGCGATCTTGAGATGCAGGTCGAACCTATCACCGAGTTCGTTAGCTAG
>DHWW01000256.1 GCA_002413385.1 Granulicella sp. UBA5172 | reverse complement strand
CGCCCTCCAGCACACCACCAAACCCGACCAGACCATCACCGTCTTCGCCGGTCAGGACCACGAGGCCACCGAGCGCGCCCGCAGCTACTTCCAGGGCCATCCCCCCACCTCTCCCGCCATCGCCATCCTGCGCGACGGCCAGCTGATCTATCTCCTGCAGCGCTCGGCCATCGAAACCTCGACTGCCCCCGCCATCGCCCAGGAACTCTCCCGCGCCTTCGACACCTACTGCGCCCAGTCAGTAGCCTAACTTCCTGCTGTGAAGAAAAGCGCGGATGGCTTCGGCCAACCGCGCTTTTCCTTTTGAATTGAACCTATTTTCACCCAAATTCTACTCCGCACTTCAACTATTCTCCCAGTCTGCCGATAGACTGCACATGGCCGCACTTCATCGAATGCCCGCACTCGCCTCGGTATACCCCGTACCGACACTCCAAGCCAACAGGAATGCTCTCTCTCCAGACGTATGGCTCTCTGGCTCGAGTGCAGTCATCACCCAGTTGCGCAGCCAGATTCATCGCATTGCACCCCACTTCCGGACGGCCCTGCTGACCGGAGAACGAGGCTGCGGCGAAGTAGCCGCCGCACACATCCTCCATCAACTCTCTCCACGCAGCCAGTATCCTTTCGTCGAACTCACACCCGCCTCCGCCGAAGTGCGCTTCGACGCGCAACGCCGCATACCCTCCGTCAGCAGCGAAGGAATGTTCTACCTTCCCCGCCCGGAGCGCCTTTCTCCGGACGCCCAGGCGGCTCTTCTTCGCCTCCTTCGCGAGCGTGGATCGCAGGCGCCGCGCATTGTGGCCTTCGCTGAACGCGGCCTCCGTCCCCTGGTCGCAACCAACGGTTTCTCCGCAGAACTTGCAGATTCACTCGGAGCACTTCGCATCTCCCTTCCGTCCTTGCGCGAACGCAGTGAAGATATCCCCGAGCCGCTGACCCAGCTACTGAAGGATTTCGCCTCTGCTTCAGGCCGGACGCCCCCGCAACTCGCCCCCGATCTACTCGATGCCGCCAGAGACTTGCCCTGGCCAGGAAACTTCCTCCAGTTGCAGTCCGCCGTCGAGGGCCTCATGGAGCACACCGATCAACCGCTGCTGCACGCCAGCGACCTCCAGTCCGTCCTCGGTGCGGTTCCCCCCGCCCCACCCGTCGATAGAACCGAGGTTCGCATGATTTCCCTCGACGACGTCATCCAGGAGCACATTCGCGCCGTCCTCTATGCCTGCAATGGCAACAAGCTGCGCACGGCCGACATTCTGGGCATCAGCCGCTCGACCCTTTACCGCATGCTCGAAGCCCAGGCCGCGCACGCTACTCCGCCCCATGCTCTCGAGAAACTCCAGATGCGGGGCTAGCCACTAGCGCCTGCCTGTTATCTAGCGCCTGCCTGTTATCGCGTGGATTTCCTGCCTCATTTGGTGGACTCGCATCCCTCAGCCCCCTCAGCCCCCCAGCCTTTGATAGCCTTACAGCATGAACTCCACAGAGAATACGGGCCGCACCGACGCTCCCATCCCCAGTCTTCGCATTGCGGTCCTCGGCACCGGTAAGATGGGCGGCATCCTGGTCCAGGCCTTCCTTCGCCGCGGCCTCATCCTCCCTGAGCGCATCATTGCCACAGTGGCCCACGAAGCGCGAGCACAGGCGCTCAGCAAGCAGTTTGGCATCTCGGTCATCACCGACAACCTGAAGGCTGCGCAACAAGCTGACGTCATCCTGCTCGGAGTCAAGCCGCAGCAACTGGACGACGTTGTCCGCGGCATCGCTCCCGCGCTCCAACCCGGCAAGCTGCTGATCTCCTTCGCCGCCTCCGTAAAAACCAAAGCAATCGAGCAGGCAGCCGGCGGCAAATTCTCCGTCATCCGCGCCATGCCCAACACCCCGGCAATGGTGGGTGCCGGCGCCACGGCCATCTGCCGCGGCAGCTACGTCAGCGACGAGCAGCTCGCTCTTGCCCAGCAGATCTTCTCCACCGTCGGCCGCACGGTCGTCGTCGACGAGAAGCACATGGACGCAGTCACAGGTCTCTCCGGCTCCGGCCCCGCCTTCCTCTACATCATCATCGAAGCCCTCGCTGAAGCCGGAGTCAACGTAGGCCTGCCCCGCGACATCGCCACACTGCTCGCGGCCCAGACCACCTTTGGCTCGGCAAAGATGGTGCTCGAGACAGGCTCCCACCCAGCTCTCCTCAAGGACGAGGTGACCACCCCAGCCGGCTGCACGGTCGAGGGCATTCTCGAACTGGAAGAAGGCGGTCTCCGTGTGACCCTCATCAAAGCCGTGAAGCGCGCAACCGAACGCGCCCGCGAACTCGCCAGCGGCTAACCTCCGGCGCTCGTACAATCGAAATCATGAGCAGCACAGCCGTTCCCATGTCGACCGCAGCCAGCGCAAAGCCAGGCAACGCACTCCCTCTCTACGCCGCTGNNTGCGGCAACCACTGGCCTCTCTGCAACGGCGATTTCTTCCCTCACCATCCCCGCCTCACCACCCTCATCGAGTACACCCACCGCTCCATGACCGGCGTCTGCACCACGATGGTAGCCCTCCTCATCGGCTGGACCTTCCGCGCCAGGCCACGTGGCAATCGAGCACGCAGGGCCGTCGTCTGGTGCGGCATTCTGCTCCTCACCGAAGCTTTCCTCGGTGCCTTGCTCGTCAAAGGCGGCTACGTCGAAAACAACGCCTCGGACATGCGAGTCTTCATGCAGTGCGTCCACTTCACCAACACCCTGCTGCTGCTCGCCGCGATCACGATCTCCTGGTGGTGGCTGCGCGACCGCACGCCAGCTCTGCATCTTCGTCCCTCAGCCCGCTCTGCGGCATGGCTCGCCCTGGGAACAACGGTCGTCGTTGGCGCAACCGGTTCCGTCGCAGCCCTGGCCGATACGCTCTTTCCGTCAACATCTCTGCAAACCGCGTTCGTGCAGGATTTCGCAGCCAACTCTCCGCTGCTGGTCCGTATGCGCTGGGTGCATCCGGCAACCGCCCTGATCGGTCTTGCCTGCGCCATCTGGCTCGCCGTGCAACTCCGCAGCAGTCTTGGCCGCTGGGTCCTCGCCCTCATCGCCGCGCAACTCGTCCTCGGAGCAGCGGACGTACTGCTACTCGCTCCCACCTGGATGCAGATCCTGCATCTACTCGGCGCGGACCTCTACTGGATCGCACTCGTAGCCGCCTGCACGACCGTGATTGCGCCCGCTCCCCTCGCC
>DHWW01000329.1 GCA_002413385.1 Granulicella sp. UBA5172 | reverse complement strand
TTGCCCTTGTTTGTTTTTCGCCGTCATCCTGCCCCAAAGAAAATCCAATGCATGTGATCCACTAAACTCGAATCATGAGGACACGCACCCATGGATAACGCCACGCCAGCCGCGCCGCGCAGAATTGCCTTTCTCGTGCTGGCTCACAACGATGCGCCACTCCTCCTGCGCCTCTGCCACCATCTCCGCGATCACGCCGTCTTCCTGCACGTCGACGTGAAATCACGCGACTTCCCCACCGAACAGTTCGCCGCCCTCAAGAATGTCGTCCTCATCCAGCCGCGTCTGTCCGTGCACTGGGCAGACTTTTCCATGGTCGAGGCCACGCTCGCTCTCTTGCGCAGCGCCCTCCATCAAAATGAAAGCTTCAGCAAATTCGTCCTGATCTCGGGTACCTGCTACCCGGTAAAGCCGATCGCCCATCTCGCCGCGCTATTCAATACCGACAACGACCAGAATTACATTCGCCTGACCGCCATTAGCCCGTCCACGCCCCACCTCTGGACTCTCGTCTCGCGCCGCTGGCGCATGGCACCCCTGTTGCCCGATGACCTCATGGCCCGCCAGCCAGCCCTCCGCGGCCTGGAAAAGAAAGCCCGCGCGGTCCTGAACAAACTCTCCTCCTACCGCCCCCGCGATTTTCAGCGAGACGCAGGTTGTCCCATCTACTTCGGCAGCCAGTGGTGGGCGCTCTCCGAGCCCTGCGCTCGCTACATCGTCGATTTCGTACAAGATCGCCCAGCCTTCGTTCGTGCCTTTCGCACCACGTACGTCCCCGACGAGCTCTTCTTCCACACCCTCATCGCTCAATCGCCCTTCGCCGCTAAAACCCTCGGCCCCCAGCCCGACCAAGGAGCAGGAACCAACCAGCAGGCCCCCCTCCACCTCATCCACCCCTCCGAAAAAAGAATCTTCCACTCCACCGAAGCCGACTTCGAACTCGCGCAATCGACCGACAAATTCTTCATCCGCAAAGTCTCTTCCCGCGACACCAGCGAACTGCTCAACTGCATCGATCGCGAGTTGCTCCAGCCTTGAACCGCAGCGGCGAATCCTGTCGGGTCTGCCCCCAAGATCCGTGCCCCCGGCGCGTGCATCCCGAAACCAGCTTAAGTCACGCCCTTTGCAGCCCAAAACAGGGCTGAACGCGCACGAAAATCGCCCCCCGCAGGGAGCGATCTTCACAGCAAATTCTCAAGAAACTCTCGACTAATTCGGGACAATCTCCACACCACGCCAGAATGCCACATGATGCCTGACCGTCTTCGCCGCAGGCTTCGGATTGGGGTAATACCAGGCAGCATCCGGGTTCTCCTGACCATCCACCAGAACCGTGTAATACCGCGCCATACCCTTCCATGGGCAGTTGGAACTGGTGGAACTGGGCCGCAGAAACGCCCTGTTTACAGTCTCTTCCGGGAAATATACATTTCCCTCTATCGTCTCGACTTTATCGCTCTCCGCGATCGTCTGTCCATTCCAAATTGCTTTTGCCATGTCCGCCCTTCCAATCGTTTCAGTCAGATACAGTGGCAAGACACCCCCCGCAAACCCGAGGATGAAGAAGCGTCCATGCCGCGGTTGGAGCCGCGTGCCGCTTCCTTTATACCACAAACCTACTGGAAATGGGAAGTAGCGCTCAGGATTCCTCCAGAACTACATATCTCTCGCCATGCGGCGCGATCCCTCAAGCCACAGCCTCCACCACCGGCCTCGTCTTCTCCGGATCAGGTTTCCTGCGCTCTTCCGGCTCATCCTTCACCTTCGGCGGCCCTATCTTCTTCTCAAAGCTGCAGTTAGGCACGGTCGAAACTTCCTCTTCCTTCGCACCCTTCCGCGGCCGCCGCTTCGGCAGCGCCTCCCGATTGTTCGGACAGATCAGGAACGTCCCCTCACTGTTCGCATATTCAACGAGATACGCCGCATCGCACTTCGGACACGTCTCATTCACCAGCTTCTGATTGCTCGTGAAATCGCACTTCGGATACCGCGTGCACCCATAGAAGGTGTCGCCGCGCTTGTTCTTGCGCACCGCCACCTCGCCGCCACAACGCGGGCAGGGCACCTCTAAAAGCTCTTGTTTCACATACTTACACTTAGGATACCCGGAGCAGGCAATGAACTCTCCATACTGCCCATCCCGCTGCAGCAGCGGCTTCCCGCACTTCGGACAAGGCTCCTCCAACACCACCGGAGGCTTCGACTGCACCTTCTGCGTCAGTTTCCGGATCGTCTTGCACGGCGGATCGTCGTTATACCCTGGGCAGGCCATAAACGGCCCCCACGGCCCATTCCTGAGCACCATCGTCCGCCCGCAGTTGTCGCAGAACTCCTCTTCCTGCTCCGCATCCTGCGCCCCAGGTGAGTTCAAATCCGGCTTGGCCGCAAAGTTCTCCTTCGTAAAGTCGCAACTCTCCGGCTCAACCACCAGCTTATTGCCCTGGCCAGCCGCCCGTTTCAGCGCTTCCAGCAGCTCAGCCTTGTCCTCAACCTTCGCACTCGATTCAGTCATATCCTCATTCATTGCCTTCACATACATCGGAAAGCTGAATGTATCGAGCACCTTCTTTACCGCCGCCTTGGGGTCCTTCTTCAACGGCCCCTGCGCCACGGTAATCGGCTTCACCTTCGTAAAGTTGGAGCACGAATAAAAGCTCCCAAACTTGCCCCACTTCAAAATCAGCGGCGCACCGCACTTATCGCAAATCTCGTCGGTTTCCTGCTCCATCGCCTTGATATCTTCCATCTGCGTCTCGGCGACCTTCAGTTCCTCCTCGAAGTGCGTATAAAACCCATTCAGCAGATCGGTCCACTTCTCCGTCCCGGCCTCAACCGCATCCAGCTCGCCCTCAAGCTGCGCCGTATAGCCGGTCTCGAAAATATACGGAAAGTTCTTCACCAGCAACTCGGTAACGACCATCCCGATCTCTGTCGGAACCAGCTTCTGCGAAAGCTTCTTCACATAATCGCGCTCCTGGATCGTATTGATAATCGACGCATACGTCGACGGACGACCAATCCCCTTCTCCTCCAGCGTCTTCACCAGGCTCGCCTCATTGAAGCGCGGCGGAGGCTGGGTAAACTTCTGCTGCGGATCAAGCTTCACCCGCTCCAACCCCTGCCCATCCTTCAACTCCGGCAGCCGGCGCTCCGCCGAACTCTCCTCCGAAGTCGAATCCTTCGCACTCTCAGCATCCTCAGCATCCGCACTCTGCGAAAGCTTCTTCTTCTCCAGGATCTCGGCCTTCGCCTCTGCCGCAACGCGAGCCGCCTTCGCCTTCTTCGCTTCTTCATCGAAGCGCAGCCATCCATCGAACTTCAGGATGCTTCCCGTCGTGCGGAAGTCATACACGCCGTCAGCCTTCGCCTCGATCTCCACCGTCGTCTGGTCAAAGATCGCGGGAGTCATCTGGCTCGTCACCGCGCGCTCCCAGATCAACTTGTACAACCGGTTCTGCTCGTCCGAAAGATACTTCGCAATCGAATCCGGCGTGAACGCAACATTCGTCGGACGGATGGCTTCATGCGCCTCTTGAGCATCCTTCTTGCTCTTGTAGACGTTCGCCTTCTCCGGCAGATATTTGCCGCCATACTTCTTATCGACCCATTCGCGAATCTCCTTCACCGCATCCGCGCTCATGTTCGTCGAATCGGTTCGCATGTAGGTGATCAGTCCGACGGTGCCTTCGCTGCCCAGCTCAATTCCCTCGTACAGCCGCTGCGCCACACCCATCGTGCGCCGCACATTGAAACCCAGCCGTCCCGCGGCCTGCTGCTGCAACTGGCTCGTCGTAAACGGAGCCCGAGGGTTCTGCCGGCGCTCTTTCTTCTCGATCGACTTCACCCGCCACGTCGCCCGCTCCAACTGCTCCATCACCTCATCGACCGCGCCTTTATCCGGCAGCGCATTCGACAGAAACACCTCTTTCCCCTCTGCATCCGTGCCATTCGCAACACGAATCGGCAGTCCCTGCACGCCCACCATGCGAGCCGTAAACTCCTGCCCATTCTTCTGCGGAGAAAGCACCGCATCGATATTCCAGTACTCCACCGGCTGGAACGCATTGATCTCACGCTCGCGTTCAACAATCAGCCGCAGCGCAACCGTCTGCACCCGTCCCGCGCTCAACCCGCGCTTCACCTTGTCCCACAGCAGCGGCGAAATCTGATATCCCACCAGCCGGTCCAGCACGCGCCGTGTCTGCTGCGCGTCCACCAGGTTCTCATCCACATCGCGGGTGTGCTCGAACGCGGCAATCACAGCCTTCTTCGTAATCTCGTTGAAGGTCACCCGCCGCATCTTGCTCTTGTCCCGAATCGACGGCAGCAGCTGCATCTTCAAATGCGCAGCAATCGCCTCTCCTTCGCGATCAGGATCGGCCGCCAGAAACACGGAGTCGCTCTTGGCCGCCAGCTTCTTCAGCCGGTCAACCACCTTCTCTTTGCCCGGAGACACAATCAGCGTCGGCGCAAACGTCCGATACTTCAGCTCCACACCGATATCGTTCTTCGGCAAATCCATGATGTGCCCAATCGAGGCCTCCACCACATAGTCGCTGCCGAGATATTTCCCGATCGTCTTCGCCTTCGCCGGCGACTCAACGATCACTAAATTTTTTGCCATACTACACACCCATTCAAAGACGTCCGGCCGAAGCCGCGTCCCCGCTTCCAATTCCTATGCAACCTATCATGCTTTGCCGAGGTCAAGTCAAACTGCTCGCCAAATTTCTATCGGCTTGCGATTGAACTGTCTCCTGTTGTTGGACGCCTGAACGTCCCAAACAGAGCCCCCCGAACGTTCGCTTTCTGCTCGAGCGAACCCTTCCTTTAGAAGCAACGCACATAATTCTTTCCCGGCATCTGCTTCACTCTACCCCCAAGCTCCAACTCAAACAATGCGGTAAAGATCTCACCCGAGACCATTTTCAACTCCAGCCTCTCAATTAGCTCATCCAGTTGCAGCGATTCATCCTGCCGCAACTCTTGTATCACGAGTCGCTCATGTTCGCTCATCGGGGCTGCCGTCGACTGCTCGTTAAACAGAGATGCACTTCCCTTGCCAGACGATTCATTCCTCCCATCCTGGGCCTGCAACTCGTCCTCCAGTTGCATCCTCACCTGCGTTGGCAAATCCTCCCAGATATCCTCCCACGTCGCCGTCAGCTTCGCTCCCTGCTTGATCAACGTATTCGGTCCCCACGCATTTTTATTCGTCGCGTTCCCTGGAACCGCATACACATCCCTTCCCTGATCCAGCGCACACCGCGCTGTAATCCGCGTGCCCGAATATTCCCCGCCCTCTACCACCAGGACTCCAACGCTCATCCCGCTCAGCGTGCGATTGCGTATCGGAAAATTCTGCGGGGCCGGAAACGTCCCCAGCGGAAANNGCTCCCTTGTGCGCGCACGTATCCACGCCCCGAGCCATCCCGCTCATCACCACCATCCTGTGTCGAGCCAGGTCGCGGCTCAACATCTCCGCCATCCCCGACCCATACGGCGTCGGTTGCCGAGTACCCACCACCGCAATCCCCGGACGATCCAACTGCGTCACATCGCCACGCACCCACAACACCGCCGGAGGATCATAAATCTCCAGCAGTCGTCCCGGATACGCCGCATCTTCAGGCGTCAGATAGCATGCCTGCTGCTCTGCAATTCGGCTCGCCTCTTCAATCGCCGCAGCCCGAGCTCGCCCATCGAAGCAGAACTGTGCTGCCTCCGCCGGCATGCCCATACCCTCAAGTTCAGTCAACGACGCGCCGAACAAACGTTCCGCCGCACCCAGCCGTTTCACCGCTCGTGCACAACGCGTTGGCCCCATCCCCGGCGTCAGCGTCAAGGCCAGCCAGGCCAGCCTTGCTTCTTCCAAATTCGCATTCATCATCACGCGTACCTCTCAGCTGCGTTGTGATCGCATAGTACCGCATTCGCACAAAGCCCGTTCGCCCGCCATCTTCTTCTAGAATCAAGGTGTGCCTCTACGCGTCTCCACCATCTCGTTTCTGAACCCTGCCCCACTGCTCTACAACTTCGAACATGAGCCCACGGCCAAGCCTCTGCGCGAGCACTACGACGTGCATTACACCTTGCCCTCCATCTGCGCAGCCGAACTCAACTCCGACGCCGCCGACCTCGGCCTGATCCCCATCGCCGCCCTCACGCCCGACCTCGCCATTGTCCCCGGCTGCACCATTGCCTCACACGACGAGGTCCGCAGCATCCTCCTGCTCATCAAAAATCCCGCGATCCTCTCCACCACCGACGCGCTCAAGAGCGTCCGCACCATCGCAGCCGACACTGCCAGCCGCAGCTCGAACGCCTACGCCCACATCCTCTTCGAGCACTTCCACCACAACCAGCCCCTCTTCCTCGACCAACCCGCCGACCCCCTCGCCATGCTCGCCTCCGCCGACGCCGCACTCCTCATCGGCGACCCCGCACTCCTCGCCCGCGAACGCAGGTCGGAGATCGAAGCGCACCGCGCCGCCATCGACCCGGCCTCTTCCAAAACCCCCCTCCTCTGGCTCGACCTCGCCCACCTCTGGCGCGAGCTCACCGGCCTTCCCTGGGTCGCAGCCGTCTGGGCCGTCCGTCCCGAAGCCCTCGCTCCCGCCGGCCTCACCGCTCAGCAACTCATCCAAGACCTCACCGCCAGCCGCGATGCCGGCCTCACCCACATCGACCAGCTCGTCACCGAGTGGACACCCCGCATCGCCATCGGCCCCGAAACCATCCGCACTTACCTCACCCGCAACATCCACTACACGCTAGACCCCGACTGCCTCCGCGCCATCCAACTCTTCCGCACCCTCGCCGCGCAGATCAACCTCCTACCACCCCTCCCCACCCTCAACCTCCTAACCCCCTAACGCCATCGCCATCGCCATCGC
>DHWW01000216.1:1988-13012 GCA_002413385.1 Granulicella sp. UBA5172 | reverse complement strand
TTAAGTCACGCGGTTTGCAGCCCGAAAGTAGGTTGAATACACCTTAATCGCACCCGTTTTAGAGGGAGAGAGAGCGTGTGAAGACCCATCCCCCACTGCCTACCCGCCGAGCCTTCCTCGCCTCCGCAGGGAAACGAATTGGCTACACCAAGCACTTTTACTACACAGAATCAACCGCGCCGGATATCGTTGTATTCGCGCACGGAACCCCTCCTCTCGACGCATGGAAGATTGCACCCATCTCGAAGGACCGCCTGACAACGCCGCCACGCACCGCCTAAAGACTTTTGAATCTGGAGAATGACTTGAACAAGTATCTATTGAAAGCAACCGTCGTAGGAGCCCTCGGAGGGCTACTGTTCGGCTTCGATACCGCAGTCATCGCTGGCACCACAGAGCAGTTATCCAGCGTCTTCCACCTCACCCCCTGGACCCTCGGCCTCACCGTGTCCATCGGCCTCGCCGGCACCATCCTCGGTGCCATGACCTCCGGCGTCCTCGGCCAGAAGATCGGCGGCCGCGAAGCCCTCCGCATCATGGCCATTCTCTATACTTTATCGGCGATTGGCTGCGCCTTTGCATGGAACTGGGACGCCCTCATGATCTCGCGCTTCATCGGCGGCATAGGCATCGGCGGCTCCTCCGTCCTCGGCCCGGTTTACATCGCCGAACTCGCTCCAGCCAAGTGGCGCGGCCGCATGGTCGGCCTCTTCCAGATCAATATCGTCGTCGGCATCCTGCTCGCCTACCTCTCGAACTACATCATCGTGATGCAACACCTGGGCGCAATGCAGTGGCGCTGGGAGTTCGGCGTCGCCATCGTCCCATCGGCTATCTTCCTCATTCTGCTGTACGGAATCCCCCGCAGCTCCCGCTGGCTGGTCACCACCAACCAGACCGACGAAGCGCTCGACGTCCTCCGTCTCATGGGCTCACCCGATTCTGAAGCCGAGCTAAGGGAGATCATGGAGTCCGTTCACATGGAGCGCGGCGTGAAGCCTGAGCCGCTCTTCAACGGCAAGTACAACCTGCCCATCTTCCTCGCCATCTCGATCGGCCTCTTCAACCAGCTCTCAGGCATCAACGCCCTGCTCTACTACTCCAATTCAATCTTCGCCTCAGCGGGATTCAGCTCCAATTCAGCAGCCCTGCAAACCGTCGGCGTCGGTCTGGTCAACCTCCTCGCAACGGTTTCTAGGCATGAGCCTGATCGACAAGCTAGGCCGTAAAACACTGATGCTAATAGGCTCCGTCGGCATGGTCGTGGCACTTTCGGGGGTAGCCGGAATCTTCTTCACCAACTCCCATCAGGGCCTGCTCGTGTGGCTTTTCATGCTTTTCATCATCTTCTTCGCAATCTCCCAGGGCTCGGTCATCTGGGTCTACATCGCGGAGGTCTTTCCCTCCCGCGTCCGCTCCAAGGGACAAAGCGTAGGCTCCTCCTCCCACTGGATCATGAACGCGATCATCGCCAGCATCTTCCCTTACATCGCAGCAAAATCCCACGCCCTGCCCTTCGTCTTCTTCGCCGTAATGATGGCCCTGCAATTCTTCGTAGTCCTCTTCATCTATCCAGAGACCAAGCAGCGCTCGCTGGAGCAGATCCAGGCCAACTTCGGGCTGTAGTAGACAGCAGATTTCAACTCCGCTTCTATCGGCTGGCAACGATCCCGGAAGTCCTGCCGCGACTCGCACCGCAATGCCGTTTAGTAGCCATCACACTCGGGCCACACGGAAGCTTGCTGGCAGATCGGCTCGAAGATCTCCGTGGTCCCAAGGTCTGGAATAAGCAGACCGAACTGGAGTGCGTCGCGTCGCGACGGCGATTCAACATACGTTCCCGAGCCCGGACGACATGTCACCAACTGGTCCCGCTATCCCACTCGCGACACTGACGTCCCGGAACTTGCCATTGCCCTCAATCCCATCGTTGTCGTAGTCAAAGAACCAGGCAGCAAAGCTGTTGCTCTGTTTTGCGACTCCGGCCTCCGCAGTCACATCCGTGAAAGCCGCGCTCCGTCGAAGCCATCCCTGCCACGCCAATATGACATAACCACATCGATACTCGTTGTCCGACAATGTTATAGTTCTCGCCGGTCCATCTGGAGGCAATTTGATGACTTCGCCAATCCCGTTTCCTTCTCGCATCTGGCAACGCTCGGGTGGATCTGCCATCCTCCTCTTTACCGCGCTCCTTACCCTGTCTTTTGGCGGCCTGCTCGCAACCCCTCGCGTCGCCACCGCACAAGCCCAGACTTCATCCGCCACCAGTCCCTCCGACCCCTGGTGGAAGCACGCAGTCGTGTATGAGATCTACCCTCGCTCGTATCAAGACTCAAATGGAGACGGCATCGGTGACCTCAACGGCATCACCTCCCGCCTCGGCTACCTCCAAAGCCTCGGCGTCGACGCCATCTGGATCGCCCCCATGTATCCCTCGCCCCAGGTGGACTTTGGCTACGACATCTCCAACTATGAAACTGCCGATCCGCAATATGGCACCCTCGCCGACATGGACCATCTCATCGCCGAAGGCAAGACTCACCACGTCCGCATCCTCCTCGACATGGTCCTCAACCACACCTCGGACAAACACCAGTGGTTCATCGAAGCCTCCAGTTCCCGCACCAACCCCAAGCACAATTGGTATTGCTGGAACGACGGCAAGCCCGCCAATGCGCCCGGTGTCACCGCCTACCAGAAGCGCTTTGAGCATGACGGCCGCGTTCCTCCCAATAACTGGGTCTCCGACTTCGGAGGCTCTGCATGGCAGTGGGTCCCAGCCGTGCACCAGTTCTATTACCACGAGTTCTACAAGCAGCAGCCCGACCTCAACTGGCGCAATCCCGCCGTCGAAAAAGCAATGTTCGGAGCCATGCAGTTCTGGCTGGATCGAGGCGTCGCCGGCTTCCGCCTTGACGCCATTCCAAATCTCTTCGAAGATCCCCAACTCCGCGATAACCCCGTGCTCGGCGACACCAACGCCCAGGGCGACCCGAAAGTAAGCGACATCTACACCAACAACCTGCCCGAGGTCCACGACGTCATCCGTCGCATGCGTGCGATGGTGGCGAAGTATCCCGGCAACCGCGTCCTCATTGGCGAAACCTATCTGCCCAACACCGCAGAACTCGACAAATGGTACGGTGGAACCGCACACAACGAATTGCAGCTTCCGATGGACATGCTGATCGGTTTCCACGGTGATCACGACAAGTTGAATGCAGCAGCGTTCCGCCAGCACATCGAAGAAGTCGAGACCCAGATCCACGGTTCGCAGCCACTCATCGTCTTCGACAACCACGACAACGTCCGCGCCATCGATCGCTACGGCGACGGTGTTCACGACGACCAGATCAACAAGGTCCTCGCCACCATGCTCTTCACCACCAAGGCCACTTCGCTCATGTACTACGGCGAAGAAATCGGCATGCACACCACGACTCCGACTCGCCGCGAAGATGTGAAGGACCCCATCGGCATCACCGGTTGGCCGAAGGAAAAAGGTCGCGACGGCGAGCGCACGCCCATGCAGTGGACGGCTGGCCCGCAAGCCGGCTTCAGCACCAATTCCCACACCTGGCTGCCGATCCCACCAAGCCACAAGACCATCAACGTCGCCGTTGAATCGAAGGATTCCAACTCCGAATTGGAATGGTTCAAGCAACTCGTCGCTCTGCGCCGCGATCTTCCCGCTCTGCACAGTGGCCACATCACGATGCTCGACACATCCAACCCTGACGTCCTCTCCTACGTCCTCTCAACCGGCACAGGCCCGGCCGTAGTGGTCGCAATGAACTTCACCGCAACGCCAAAGACCATCACCCTCAACCTCGCGGGCTCGGGCGTAAAAGGCAAAACCGTGAAGACACTCGCAGCCGACGACGCTTCGCTCAAATCCACAACCACGCTGAAGAACGTAACGCTCCCTCCTTTCGCAAGCTGGGTGGCGAGCGTACAGTAACACTGTTTGCAACAAGGNNACACCTTGTCGCGCTCCATGTCTGAGTGCAAATCCGTAGCGGACATCAAGGTCCACACCACACCTGTCCTCTATCTCCCCGCAGGCCTCGCGACCCCGCCCGCAGTCGATGCCATGCGCAAAGGCTGCAAGGTAGACATCCGCCACCTGCCGCGAGTCATCCATCACATCGGCGACGTGCGCACCTCCGAGCTCCCCGTCGAAGGCCTGCTCTATCTGCCCAATCGCTACGTCGTTCCCGGCGGTCGGTTCAACGAAATGTATGGCTGGGACAGCTACTTCATCCTCCTCGGCCTCGAGCACGATGGACGCCGCGACCTCGCCCGCGGCATGGTCGAAAACTTCTTCTTCGAGATTCAAAACTACGGAGCCATCCTCAACGCCAACCGCACCTATTACTTCACGCGCTCGCAGCCGCCCTTTCTCTCTTCGATGATCCGCGAGGTCTACGAGCATCCAGCCGCAGGTACCCAGCCTGACAAGCAATGGCTCGCCCGAGCCTACGGTTATGCGCAGCGCGACTACGCCCTCTGGACCTCTCCGCAACATCAAGCCGGCGCCACCGGCCTCGCCCGCTATCACGATCTCGGCGAAGGCCCAGTACCCGAAATGGCGGACGACTCAAGCTACTATCCCGACGTCATTCGCTGGCTCCTCGCGCATCCTTCAGACCACCCCGAGTACCTCGTAACCGGCGCCGCCAACCCCACGCCCGCAGAAGCAAAGACCCTTGCAAAGACAAGCTGCGACGTCGCCGCCTCGCGCGTCTGCGCTCTGGCCGTGGTCGATGGACATCGCCTCTCCGCAGACTTTTATCTTGGCGATCGAGCGATGCGAGAGTCCGGCTTCGACCCCAGTTTTCGCTTCGGCCCCTTCTCCGGCTCCACCGAAAACTTTGCGCCCATCTGCCTCAACAGCCTGCTCTACAAATACGAGCAGGACATGGCCCACTTCGCCACACTCCTCGGTCGCACAGGCGAAGCAGCCCAGTGGACGCAGCGTGCAGCTGCGCGCCACGCCGCAATCGACAAGTATCTCTGGAACGCAAACACCGGCCTTTACGAGGACTACAACTTCATCACCGCCAGGCAATCAACCTATCACTACATCACGACGTTCTACCCGCTCTGGGCGCACGCCGCGAGCCCAGAGCAAGCAGCCGCAGTCCACGCACACTTGAATCTTTTCGAGCGGTCCGGCGGCCTCCAGACCAGCGACTTCGTCTCCGGAGTCCAGTGGGATGCACCCTTTGGCTGGGCGCCGATTACCTGGCTCGCCGTCTCCGGCCTCGACCAAAGCGGCTTCCATCAAGATGCCTCACGGATCGCAGCAAAGTTCACAGCAACCATCCTCGACAACTTCCTGCGCGACGGAACAATTCGCGAAAAGTACAACGTCGCCAGCGGCTCAGCCAACGTCAAAGTAGCCACCGGCTACAAGAGCAACGTCGTCGGATTCGGCTGGACCAACGCGGTCTACCTCAAGCTCGAAGATGTCATGAACGAGCCCGCCAAGAAGTAGAACCTCTACCAGCGCAACGTCACCGTCTGTTCAACGTACCCACTACCCGCGGGAAAATTCACGTGCAGCGTCTCCTCTTGCAGGTCCGCACCCTCCACACGCAGATGCACTCCGCCGCCATTCGGATGGAGAGCCGCTACCGTCGTCTGCTGCCCTATCGCTGAGCCAGCCGCAAACACGAGGGCCAAAGCAATTTGCCTGCACAACATGAGCTCATCCCCGCCCAATCGGTCTCATTCTATACGTGCAAACTGTCCCATCCTCTGCCTTGCAACCAGTCCAGATCCATCCGTGTGATAATCGCGCTATGAAGAAGACCTATGCGCCACTCCGCTATGTCCTTACCCTCGCCGTGCTTGGCGCAATCTGCGCTTCCACCAACCCGGCCGCGTTCGCCCAGGCCGCTGCTTCATCCACCCCAGCCGCCCATGCCGCTCTCAAGCCAGGAGCACTCGATCGCGACCATGCTGTAGCGATTATGCCAACCTCTGTTTACTACAAAGGTCAGAGCGCACCCGTTCAGGGTCGCAACTCCGCCGGCATCCGCTTTCCCGGAGGCGCCCTCGTCCTCATGGCGCTGGTCGATACCTCTGGCTACTCCTCCGCAGTCCAGCAGAGCTATCAGGGTTATCTGCTGAATGAAGTTCAGCTCAAAATCGGAGACAAGACGCTTGCCCCCGGTGCCTACGGCTTCGGCTTCGTCGCTGGAAATCGCGTCGTCGTCATGGATATCGCCGGCAACGAAGTTCTGCACGCCACCACCACGCGCGACGAGAAAATGGCCCGTCCCAACCCCCTCCAGATCATCCCAGATGCCGCTGCACCCGGACACTACCGTCTCTATCTCGGCCGCATCTACGCCACACTCTCCGCTGCGAAGTAGCCGATTCCCCATGGGCCCCGACCGCGCTCCACGCCGCCCCGTCCTGCTGCGGCGTGGAGGGTCCTGATCGCTTTCGCTCTGCTCGATCCGGACCCTCAAGGCTCAGGATTCTCCCACCACACCGGAACCCACTGCCACCCGCGCAATCGCTCCTCCCGCGTGCCAGCAGATAGAATGGTGCTTCCAGACATGTTGAATCAGATTCATCCATACAAAGTCCTGCGCTTCAGCACCGTTGCCCTCGCTGCACTCCTGTGCGCCCTCGCCTTCAACCCTGCACAGGCGCAGCAACCCAAAGCTGCCACGCACCCTCCCACCTCGCATGAGGAAGCAGCCCCCGCAACCGACCTTCCGCAACTAGTCGACATCACCGCCAAAACCGGCATCCACTTCACCCATCTCTCCTCCCCCGAAAATAAATACATCGTCGAGTCCATGAGCGGCGGCGTAGCGCTCATCGACTACGACCGCGATGGCTGGCCCGACATCTTCTTCACCAACGCCCCCGACGTCGCCATGTCCCTCGCCGGCAAGAAGGCCCGCAGCGCTCTCTTCCACAACAATCACGACGGCACCTTCACCGACGTCACCGACAAGGCCGGCGTAGCCTTCCCCTGCTGGGCCATGGGCGCCGCCGTCGGCGACTTCAACAACGACGGCTGGCCCGACCTCGCCGTCTCCTGCTTCGGAGGCGTCGTCCTCTATCGCAATAACGGCGACGGCACCTTCACCGACGTCACCAAACAATCCGGCCTCAGCACCGATGCCGGATGGGCCACCGGCATTACCTTCGGCGACTACGACAACGACGGCTTCGTCGACCTCTTCGTCCCTCACTACGTCGACCTCAACCTCAACGACCTCCCCACGCTCGGCTCGAAAAAGACCTGCCTCTATCACGAGATCGCCGTCCAATGCGGCCCGCGCGGTCTCAACGGCTCATCCGACAATCTCTACCACAACAATGGCAACGGCACCTTCACCGATGTCTCGAAAGAAGCTGGCGTCAGCGATCCCGACAAGTACTTCGGCCTCACCTCCGTCTGGTCCGACTTCAACGACGACGGCAAGCTCGACCTCTTCGTCACCAACGACGGTGAACCGAATTACCTCTACCGCAACGACGGCAACGGCAAGTTCACCGACGTCGCCTATGCAGCCGGTGTCGCCGTCAATTCAGGACGGCACTGAGCAGGCCAACATGGGTGTCGCCCTCGGAGACTACCTCCACAAATCACGTTTCTCCATCGCCATCTCTCACTTCAGCGAGGAGTACACCACCCTCTTCCGCAACGACGGCAACCTCAACTTCTACGACGTCTCGTATGAAGCCGGCATCGGCGCTGCCACAAGTCCCTACGTAGGTTGGGGAGACACCTTCTTCGATCTCGACAACGATGGCTGGCCGGATCTTCTCCAGGTCGACGGACACGTCTATCCGCAGGTCGACTCCCGCGAAATTGGCACCCGATACCGCGAGCCAAAGCTGCTCTTCCTCAATCTGCACAACGGAAAATTTCGCGACATCAGCAAGCTCGTCGGCCCCGCCATCCAGGTCCCGCAAGTAAGCCGCGGCCTTGCCGTCGGCGATCTCTTCAACGACGGTCACCTTGAGCTGGTCGTTGAAAATCTCGAAGGCAGCCCGATGATCCTGCGCACCGAAGGCGGCCCAAAAAATCACTGGATCGGCTTTGAATTTGCCGGAACCAAAAGCAATCGGCTCGCCCTGAACACGCGCGTCCGCGTCACCGCCGGAGACCTCGCCCAACTCGACGAAGTCCGCAGCGGCGGCAGCTANNGGTCGACAGCGTAGAAATCACCTGGCCCTCCGGCAAAAAAGAAACCCTGAAAGATCTCGCCGCCGACCACATCTACTCCGTCCTCGAAGGCGAAGGCGTTGTCTCCGCCGACAAGATCAAACCAGCGCCCCCCAAACACCCCTAGCAACGTCTGCACCCAACCCGTTCCATGCGGCCAACAAGCCCTTGTACTCTCCAGCGAGAAACTCTCTAAACTGGAGAGGCCATGCACAACGCCGCCTCAACGGATCTTCGCGACCCCGGCTTCTGGGATGAGTTCCTCCTCCCCCCATCGCCAGCCTCTCGCCACGCCCTCACCTCGGCAGATCTCGCTGGCAGACGCATCCTCATCACCGGAGCAGGAGGCTCCATCGGCTCTGCACTCGCCCACGCCGTAGCAGCCTCATCCCCCGCCGCGCTCGTCCTCCTCGACACCTCCGAAAACGGTCTCTACCAGGTCGATCGCAGCCTCCACGCCTCCGGTTCGCACCAACACATCCCCATCCTCGGCAGCGTCACAAACCACTCCACGCTCTCCCACCTGTTCGACCAGCATCAACCCCAAATCATCTTCCACGCCGCAGCCCTCAAGCACGTCCCCCTGATGGAGCAGAACCCCTTCGCCGCCCTCGAGAACAACGCCCTCGGAACCCTCACCCTCGCGCAAGTCTCCATCGCCCATCGCACCCAGCACCTCGTCCTCGTCTCCACAGACAAGGCCGTCGATCCCCTCAGCATCATGGGTGTCTCCAAGCGCATCGCCGAGCTCATTCTCCTCTCTCTCGCAAGCCCCACCACCCGCATGACCGTCGTGCGCCTCTGCAACGTCATCGGCTCGCAGGGCAGCGTCCTTCCCCTCTTCCGCGAGCAGCTCGCACGCAACCTTCCCCTCACCGTCACGCACCCCGACGCCCACCGCTACTTCATCTCTCTCGACCGCGCCATCGAAGCCCTCCTGGCCACCATCCCAGCCGCCATCCAATCGCAATCCACCTCCGCCATCCTCATCCCCGATCCCGGCGCACCCGTCCGCATCCTCGACCTCGCGCACCATCTTCTCCGCGCCCACGCCAGCTCCGCCCCCATCGAACTCACCGGCCTCCGCCCCGGCGACAAACTCACCGAGCACCTCCTCTCCAACCGCGAGCATCTCTCCACCGAGCCCGCCTCCCCCGACGAGACCCTCCGCTCCATCGACACACCCATCCCCACGCTCAGCACCCTCCAAGCAGCACTCGACGCACTCCGCGAAGCCACCCGCGCCCACGACCTCCCGCGACTCCTCCGCGCCGTCCAGACCCTCGTCCCCGAGTACCAACCCAGCGAAGTCATCCACCACGCCCTCACCCAATATCTAACGCCGGAGCTGCAAGCATGAAGCGCACCATCGCCGTCATCACCACCTCCCGCGCCGACTACAGCCACCTCTACTGGCCCCTCAAAGACCTCGCCGCCCACCCCGGCGTCAACCTCAAACTCATCGTCCTCGCCGCGCATCTCTCCCCCGAGTACGGCACCACCGTCACCGAAATCGAACGCGACGGCTTCCCCATCGCCTCCCGCATCGAGTGCCTCCTCAGCTCCGACTCCGACGTAGGCATGGCCAAGACCCTCGGCCTCGCCATCCTCGGCCTCACCGATACCCTCGCCCAAATCCGCCCCGACCTCCTCCTCCTCATCGCCGACCGCTACGAGATGCTCGCCCCCGCCAGCGTCGCCCTCACCCTCCGCATCCCCGTCGCGCACATCGAAGGCGGAGAGATCAGCGAAGGTGCCATCGACGACGCCGTCCGCAACGCCCTCACCAAAATGTCCCACCTCCACTTCACCTCCACCCTCGCCGCACGAGCCCGCGTCATCTCCATGGGCGAAGAACCCTGGCGAGTCCACCGCGCCGGAGCACCCTCCCTCGACCACCTCCGCCGCAGCACGCTCCTCACCCGCGATCAACTCGAACACGACCTCCGCATCCCGCTCGCGAAACAAATCACCGTAGTCGCCTACCACCCCGTCACGCTCCTCAAAGACACCACCGCCGAAGCCGACGCCCTCTTCACCGCGCTCGAAACCCTCCCCGGCCAAATCATCTTCTGCTACCCCAACGCCGACGCGGGCAGCCACCAACTCATGGCCCGCATCCGCGCCTTCTGTGCCGCGCACCCCAACGCGCACCTCTTCGTCAACCTCCCCTCCATCACCTACTGGAGCCTCCTCCGCGAAGCCACCGTACTCCTCGGCAACTCCAGCAGCGGCATCATGGAAGCCGCCTCCTTCGGGCTTCCCGTCGTCAATGTGGGCATGCGTCAGCAAGGCCGCGAGCGAGGCCCCAACATCCTCGAAGCCGAACCCGATGCCGAACCCACCGCAGACTCCATCCGCACCCAACTAGCCCGCGCCCACGACCCCGCCTTCCGCGACTCTCTCCGCAACATGGAAAACCTCTACGGCGACGGCCACGCCGCTGAACGAATCGTCGCGCGCATCGTCGAAGTCCTCCTCACCACGCCCCTCGAAACCCTCCTCCACAAGCGCGCCCAGCCCATCCCCACCGCACTGCTTCCCTCATGACGATCCCGCTCTCCGCACCCGACATCACCGAGCCCGAGATCGAAGCCGTCGCCGCCACCCTGCGCTCCCCCCACCTCAGCCTCGGCCCCCGCCTCTCCGAATTCGAAGCCGCCTTCACCGCCCTCACCGGCGTCCCCCACGCCATCGCCGTCAGCTCCGGCACCGCCGGCCTGCACCTGGCTTTACTCGCCTTGAACATGGGTGCAGGTGCCGAAGTCATCGTCCCCTCCTTCACCTTCATCGCCGCCGCCAACGCCATCCGCTACGTCGG
>DHWW01000216.1:0-1952 GCA_002413385.1 Granulicella sp. UBA5172 | reverse complement strand
CGCACCCGCGCCATCGTCGCCGTCCACACCTTCGGCATCCCCGCCGACATGCCCACCCTCACAACCCTCGCCCAGCGCCACAACCTCTTCCTCATCGAAGACGCCTGCGAGGCCATCGGAGCCACACTCAGCACCCCCGGCCAACCCGCCAAACCCATCGGCTCCTTCGCCCACATCGCCGTCTTCGCCTTCTACCCCAACAAGCAAACCACCACCGGCGAAGGAGGCATGATTGTCACCCGCGACCCCGACCTCGCCGCCCGCATGCGCAGCCTCCGCAACCAGGGCCGCACCGCCTCCGGCCACTGGCTCCAGCACACCGAGCTCGGCTACAACTACCGCCTCTCCGACATCGCCTGCACCCTCGGCATCGGCCAGATGCACCGCCTCCCCGAGATCCTCGCCCGCCGCGAAACCATCGCCCGCCTCTACCACCACCACCTCGCATCCGAAACCTCCCTAACCCTCCCGCCCCTCGACATTCCCAACCTCCGCATCAGCTGGTTCGTCTACGTCGTCCGCCTCACCGCCGACTTCACCCCCGCCCGCCGCGATCAAATCATCCACACCCTCGAGCAAGCCAGCATCGGCTGCGGCCGTTACTTCGCCCCCATCCATCTGCAGCGCGCCTACGCCGAATTTCCCCCTCATATCCCCCCTCCCCATCACCGAATTCGTAGCCTCGCGCACCATCGCCCTCCCCTTCTTCAATCGCATCAACGAATCCCAGCTCCGCACCGTCTGCGACACCCTCAAGCAGGCCATACGGCGTATACATTAAACGATCACCCATGACCGCCAACACCCAGCCTCCAACGCGAGAAACCATGCAACTCTTTTCCAATCGCAACACCCCCACGGCACGAGCCACACGTCACATCAGCCTCTGCCTCCTCGTCACCGTCGCCACCGCTCTCCACGCCGAGCAGCCCCACGCCGCCGCCATCGAAGCCGCGCGCCTCAACAACCTCGGCACCGCCCTCATGGGCCAGCAGTTCCTCGACCGCGCCGTCACCCAATTCGCCGGCGCCGCCAAGGCCGACCCCTCCCTCGCCCTCGCCAAAACCAACGAAGGCATCGCTCTCCTCTATCTCCAGAAGCTCCCCGAAGCCGAACAACTCCTCAACACCGCTGCCGCTGCCGACCCCAAGGATCCCCACGTCTGGTACGCCCTCGGCCTCCTCTACCGCAACCAGAACCACGCCCAGGAAGCGCTCGGAGCCTTCCAGAAAGTCCTCGCCCTCCGTCCCAACGACCCCGACACCAACTACATGGTCGCCTCCCTCTACCTCGAGCTCAACGACTTCCCCGCCGCCACCGCCGCCTACCGCCGCACCCTCGAGCTCGACCCCCACCACGCCTCCGCCATCTTCGGCCTCGCCCGCGTCCTCCGCCGTCAGGGAGACACCGCCGGAGCCCAGGAATCCCTCGCCCGCTTCCAACACATCAACTCCGCCAAGCTCGGCGTCCCCCTCTCCCATAACTACGGCGAAGAGGGCCTCTACGGCCGCGTCGAAGACGCCACCCTCGCCCCCACCCGCGTCGAGCCCATGATCCCCGTCACCTTCACCGAGTCCTGGCACTCCCAACCCTCCTCCGCTAAATCCCCCACCAAATCCCCAGCCGCCGCCTGCCTCATCAACCTCACATCCGACGACGAATCTGCCCTCGTCCTCCTTTCCTCCGGCGACGACGCCGTCCATCTCTACGACCGCTCTCTTATACACATCTCCGAGCCCACGAGACCNNGCACCGGCCTCGCCTGCGCCGTCGGAGACTACGACAACGACGGCCTCCCCGACCTCGCCCTCGCCCTCACCACCCCCGACGGCCACGACCGCATCTTCCTCTATCGCAACCTCGGCCACGGCAAATTTGAAGACGTCACCCCCGCCTCCGGCATCCTCCCCAACCATCCACCCCACCAGCCTCACCCTAGTCGACTACGACCA
>DHWW01000015.1:3851-4114 GCA_002413385.1 Granulicella sp. UBA5172 | reverse complement strand
AAGCCGTTACCGCAGAAACTGGCCGGGCGAGCGGGCTTCAACCTGGAGTTCCTGCCCTCGATTTACATGGGCAAGGCTTACCTGGTGGACGGAACCAAAGCCGGCATCTTCCCGCGCACACCCGACGATCCAATGGTCAAGGTGCTACCGCTACCTGACGAACCGAAAAAGGCCTACTACCTGGAGGACTGGGACAAGGCCAAGGGGTATACGCAGCCACTGCCCTTCGCTGAGGGCAAGAGCATCACCCTGGGGGTTGACGA
>DHWW01000015.1:3006-3689 GCA_002413385.1 Granulicella sp. UBA5172 | reverse complement strand
CGCTACGTCTATTCGAAGTTCGATTTCACCCCCGTCAGGGATCCCGGGCTTTATGTCATCGAGTATGCTGACCAGCGAACGGCGCCCTTCCCCATCTCCAAGGACGCCTACGCCAACATCTGGCAGGATAGCCTGGACCACCATCTTGCCGAGCAGATGGACCACGTCTCCGTTCGCGAAGCCTATCGGGTATGGCACGGCGCTTCGCACCTTGACGATGGCCGTCTCGCGCCTGTGGTTGGCGAGCAGTTCGACGGCTGGAATCAGGCTACGGCAACGGACGGGAAGTACAAAGGTGGCGATCACATTCCTGGGATGAACGTGGGCGGCTGGTATGACGCCGGCGATTATGATCTTGAGGAACCTGCGCAACTGAGCGTCATCCAGAGTCTGGCTCTGGCATATCGCGAGTTCGATCTCAAGTACGACGAGCTTACAGTGGATGAAACCGCGCGTTCGGTTGAGATGCATCGCCCCGATGGCGTGCCGGATACGGTGCAGCAGGTCAAGCACGGCGCATTGCTCATCCTGGCGCAGTTCCACAATATCGGGCACTCGATCCGTGGCACCCACGAACCGGACCTGCGCCAGTACACGCATCTGGGCGACGCAGCGTCGAAGACCGACGGCCGCATCTATGACCCGAAGCTCGGTCCGGATGAAGTGAGGGGCGACTACTCCGG
>DHWW01000015.1:0-2978 GCA_002413385.1 Granulicella sp. UBA5172 | reverse complement strand
GGCTTTGGCGTCGGACAGGACTGGGCTGCGGCTCTGGAATTAACCATCGCCACGAATGGCGCCGAGCCCTACAAATCCCGTTTGAAGGAGTTGTTCCCCCAAGTGATCACCCCGCAGCAGATGGGCTTCCGTGGTTGGACCGCAGTCCGAGCTTTGCCCTATCTGGACGCGAGCGCGAAAGATCAGATGCGGGAAGCGGTGAAGATCTACATGGCGGGCCTGGACCAGCAGCTGGACGCCACCCCATTCGGAGTGCCGCCTAGCCTGGGCACGTGGGGCGGCTCGGGCGCTGTGGTCGACATGGCTATTCGCATGTACTTTCTGCACGAGGCGTTCCCTGATCTGGTGGGACCCCAATACACCCTTCGCGCGGTCAATTACATCCTCGGCACGCATCCGGTTTCCAGCACGTCGTATGTAGCCGGCGTCGGTACGGTCTCGAAAACGAAGACGTATAGCAACAACCGGGCCGACAACTCTTACATTCCGGGTGCGGTGATTCCGGGTTACGTCATCATCAAGCCGGATTTCCCAGAGTGCATAGACGACTTCGGATTTCTTTGGTTCGAGGATGAAGCCGTCGTTGCCGGGTCGGCAAACTGGGTCGTAGCAGGCAACGCTGCGGACGCGATCACGAAAGAAAGGAAACAAGGTCAGTAGTAGGAGCGCTGAACGGCTCGGTATGTATTGGTGAGCTTGCTCAAAGACGGGGCGGTCTCAACCGGTCGATGCAACACTGGCTTGAAGTTTACTCGCCGGGGTTTCAAAGCCCAAGGTTTTTCGCGGGCGTTGATTGACCCGCAGCGGGCGGTACTGGTTGGCACGTGCGCCACCTCCGTTGTTCGAGGCCGAGGCATTGCTGCTGCCGATGGTGATCGGGAAGCCGGAGTACAGAACGGCCTCCGTGGAGACCTTCCAGCCACCAATAGCCGAATCGACGAAGCGGTTGACGTGGTCACCGTAATCACGTCCGTGGCCGAAGGGAAGAGCATACGTACCGACGAAGTTGGCTGCGTTGCGGGTGTCGAAGGCCGCTACACCATAATCGCCATGCGGATCGTAGATGTTCTGTGGGTAAGTGCCTGGACCGTCGACGCCGCCGGTACCGAAGTATCCGGGGTTGTTCGTCATGTTCTTCGAGAAGGTGTAATTGAAGGTGAACTCCAGGCCGTGCCACTGGCGCTGGCGCAGTTGGATCTGCATGGCGTTGTAGTTCGAGTAGCCTTCCGCCAATGTCAGGTAAACCTGACCGCCCTTGCCGACAAGGTTAATGAACGGCTGAGTCGCCGTGTTGGTCGACCCCGGAATCGTCTGCTGGTTGTACGGTTCAGGAACGACGAGATGCTGGGCGACATTTCCGACATACCCAACCTGGAAGGTGAAGCGAGATCCCACGAGTGTCTGGAGGGTGAGGTTGTACTGCTGAATCAACTCGGGCTTGATGTTCGGGTCCCAGGCCTCGTACTTGTTCGATGCGCCAGGGGTAAGCCCACCGACGGTGAAGCCCTGGCTGACATGGATGGGTGTTCCACCGCTCGTGGCCGACGGCGGCGTGCTGCTGTACGAGTACTGAGGGATGAATGGAGGGTTCTGCGTGAGACGCTGCGCAGCGCCCATACCTTCAAAGTCGTCCGTGATGCCGTAGCCGCCACGGATAACCATCTGGGGGTTCATCTGATAGGCGAACGAGAGGCGCGGCATGAACTGCGTATGGTAGGCGTTGTAGAGCGCGCGGCTGGCACCGTTCTTGCCGGCAACGAGCAGACAGGCGGGGCAGTTCTGCGGGTTCTTGACGTCAACGTTGACTTCTTTGTTGTTGACTTTATACATCGGCTGGTCATAGCCATAACGCAGGCCGATGTTGAGCGTGAGTTTCGGCATCACCTTCCACTCATCTTCGGCGAAGTATGCCGTACGATACTGGCGTTGACCATCACGTCCTGCCGTACCGGCAACAGCCTGGAGCTCGGAAGCATCGAGGACAAAGTCCGCAAAGCCGTAGCCTTTCCCGATTGTAGGATTCACTGTTAGATCCTTGGTGAATATGCCGTTGTAAGCAAACTGGCCCATGTTGCCGTTGTTGCTGGCGTAGTAGTAGTTCTCCTGGTAGCGCAAGATCTGTGCGCCAGCCTTGACGATGTGCTTGCCGTGCAGCCAGGTCACCGTGTCGCCATAGTCGAAGATGTTGTCGATAGTATTCTGCACGACACCCAGGGTGCCGATGTTCTTTTCGGCAGTGGAGATGTTGGTTTCCGTGAAGCCGGGGTACGGGCTGGCATAGGGGTAGCCAACTTTCGTATCGCTGCCTGCAGGGAAGTTGCCGAAGGGATCGGACGGAATGCCGCTCAGATTACGGATACGCGAGTAGCCGGCGCGGAACTCGTTCTGCAGGCTCGGGCTGAAGGTATGTACCTCATTGATGACGCCGTTCCAGAACGGATAGTCATTACCACCCGGAAACTGGAAGGCAAGAACGGACACGATGGGCTTATCGTACGAGCCACCATGTGTGAAGCNNGAAGCGCGCCCACATGTTGTCTTTCGGAGAAACCACATAGTCGACGCGGATGTCGCCCTGGTTGTTCACGGCGGCAGACTTGTTGTATCCGCCATAGTTGTTGGTGTCCGGCGAGTTGGCATTCGTGCTGGGACGGTTCGGCAGCGGATAGAACTCCGGATGAGCGAAGACGTACTGGGCAACGGGGTTATTGACCAGAATCTGATTGTTCACATACGGCGTAGCTGTCGTGAGGCCGTTCGTGGTGTTGTAGAGTTGGATGTATTGTGCAGCAGGAATGGACTGACCAAATTCGTTCGGTGCGCCTAAGAACTCAGAGAAGTCGCCCATGCGCATTCTGCTCGAAGGCAGCGAGATCACACTGGTTCCGGCCGTGGTCTCGCGAAAGCCCTCATAGTCCATGAAGAAGAACAGTTTGTCCTTGAACACGGGACCGCCGAAGGTGGCGCCGAACAGGTTC
>DHWW01000209.1 GCA_002413385.1 Granulicella sp. UBA5172 | reverse complement strand
CCGGTTGGCGGGAAGCGCAATCCCATCGCGGCAACTCCTCGAATGGTAGGCACTACAAATTCCACTGCACCCCGGCCCGACGGTCCAAGATCGACCTCGATAGTTTGCCATGCACGGGTTCGATATCGGATGGCGAGTTCCAGCCGCACCGCGTCCACCTTGTCCATGTTCAGGGGCTTCCCTTTCAAGAGAAAGGTGAAGTCGTCGAAGCCCAGCGCAACGGCATCCTGAAACCCTTCTTGTAACCATTGCGAGAAGAAGTTGGTTTGCCCGCTGTTCCACAGCGTCTGTTGGTCTGGATGACAGCATCAAGAAGTACTCCCCTGTTTTGGAGAGCTTGCTGCTGGTCACTTCCCTTTTGCCGACCATCCTCGCAGCGCACACAAAATCCTCCTCATTGCGGCTCAATGAGCGCCTTGGCCTGATATCGCCAACTGAGCATTCCCTCTCGATTCACCGGCCAAACTGCGGGCGGATTATGAAAGTATCTTGTCTGCTGAAACTTCTTGCTCAACAAGACAGCAAAGGGCCAAGTGAAGCATACTGGGGGCGCTATGTTGGGTTCTGTCACCTCTCGCAATTGACTGAGGGTTTTTGTCGGTATCTTTTTCTGGCCCGCGTAAAAGCTGGTCAATAATAAAATTGCGGCAACTCCGGCGAAAACGTGCATCAGGCCGCAGGTTTCTAAAATAAACAGTCACAAGAAGGGATGAGGCCGGCATTGAATTTCCCGCCCGTAGTCCTCAGTACATCTGATCCGGCCTTAAACCGTGCGATCTCGCGAACTGTCAGACGGTTAGCACCCTGCCTGATGCTCATGTACGTCGTCTCATTTCTCGACCGCTCGAATATCGGTTTTGCAAAACAAGCGCTGGAGAGATCGGAAGGTATTTCCGAAAGTGTCTATGCTTTAGGCGCGGGTCTGTTTTTCGTCAGCTATTCGTTATGCGGATTCCCCAGCAACCTGATCCTTCATAAGGTGGGCGCGAAAAAATGGCTTACTTTACTCATGGTGGGCTGGGGAATGGTGTCGATGGCCACCATGTTCGTGAGCGGCGCCACCTCGTTTTACCTATTACGGCTGCTGCTCGGTGTGTTGGAAGCAGGTTTTTTCCCAGGCGCGATTCTCTACCTGACCTATTGGTTTCCCAACAGCGTTCGCGGCCGGGTCCTTGGACTGTTCTACCTGGGTGTTCCGCTTGCGCTCATTGTAGGCGGCCCGCTCTCGGGTCTGCTGCTTGAGATACGCCCGTTGTTCGGGCTTCAAAGTTGGCAGTGGATGTTTCTTGTGGAAGGCTTCATGGCAGTCGTTCTCGGGCTGTCCGCATTTTGGTTTCTGGATAATAGGCCGTCGAATGCCTCATGGCTGCCGGCCGAGGAGAAACAAGCGCTAGCGAATGCATTGGCGCTTGAGGAGAAGGAGCGGCGCTCCGTCGGCCCCGCGAAGCTTCTCCCCATGTTCCGCGACCTTCGAGTCATGCAATTCCTGCTGATCTATGCCCTCATTCAGATCAGTACATATGGGGCGGTTTTCTATCTCCCTGCTGAGATATCGGCCCTTCTGCATAAGCCCGTGGGGATCGAAGTCGGCCTGGTGTCGGCCATACCATGGATCTGCACGCTGGCCGCTGTCTATTTCCTGCCGCGCGCTGCCGATAAGTTCCATAAGCATCGTCAACTCGCATCGCTGATCCTAGTGATTTCGGGTTGCGCAAGTTTTGCATTTCCCACCGCCGGGCCGCGCATGGGACTTGTCACGCTTTCGCTTGCGGTAGCTGGCCTTATTGCTGTGCAACCGCTTTTCTGGACGTTTCCAACGGAACACCTGGCAGGCCGCGCAGCGGCTGGCGGTATCGCCGTGATAGGAATGGGCAATCTGGGCGGATTCCTTGCACCTAACCTGAAGGTCTGGACCGATGAGTATTTTGGCTCACAACGCGCAGGCTTGTATCTTCTGGCTGGACTTACGATTTTAAACGCGGGCTTGATCGCACTAGCGAAGAATCGCCGCGCAGCCAAAAGCGCAACGTGAACTCCCACTCGAGGACAAGGTACTTGCAGCCATTCTGCTTCCTGGCTTCATTGGAGGGTTATCCACGTGTGATTGGCTCATCGTGAAGGGTATGAACCTCCTGAGGTAGCAGGAACCTGTCCAATGGTTCCGAGAAACTGGCTTTTGTCAGCCAAATCCGCCTGTGGGACATCTCAACTGTTGCGAAATCGCCAATGCTCGTTTCGAGCAAAGCCCGGTTTGGAAACGTGCATTGGCCTGTAGTCCGCAACTGACCGGTCAACTTCCGGTGGGACAGCATTGGGATGATTTATGGAAGACGGGTGAGGAGTGGAGAGACTCTCCCAGCGATCTTGACCACCGGCACACGCGACCTGTTGCTGAGTAACACAGTGCGGGTACACCGCAAGTTGCGCGCGACGGGAATCGAAGCAGAGCTCGAAGTCTACGAGGGGCAGTCTCACGCGCAGTACTCGCGGGACGATCGTCTGCCCGAGACCAGGGAGGCGTTTGGTGAGATCACCGCATTCTTCGATAAGCATCTAGGCCATTGAATCGGTGGCGGGGAATCGGCTAGCCGCGGGTTGAGCGAACCGGATAGAATTAAGGCGACCCATGAGGACAACCGATATGAAGATCTACCGTGTCGCCACAATTCCGGGCGATGGAATTGGGAAAGAAGTGATCCCGGCCGGACAGCAGATTCTCGAAGCTCTGGCTGCTTCCGAAAACACCTTCGCGTTCGAGTTTGAGAACTTTGATTGGGGCGGGGACTACTACCGCGAGCACGGCGTGATGATGCCAGCCGATGGGCTCAAGGCGCTTCTGCAAAAGGATGCGATTCTCTTTGGGTCTGCCGGTGATCCCCATATTCCGGATCACGTTACGTTGTGGGGATTGCGGCTGAAGATCTGCCAGGGACTCGATCAGTATGCCAACGTTCGTCCCACCCGCATCCTGCCCGGGATTGACGCGCCGTTGAAGCGGTGCGCCGCCGAAGACCTGAACTGGGTAATCGTGCGCGAGAATACGGAGGGCGAGTACTCCGGCGTCGGTGGCCGCATGCATCAGGGCCATCCCATCGAAGTGGCAACCGATCTATCGCTGATGACGCGCGCCGGCGTGGAGCGAATCCATCGCTACGCGTTTCGTCTGGCGCAATCACGTCCACGTAAGCTGCTGACGGTCATCACGAAGAGCAACGCGCAACGCCACGCCATGGTGATGTGGGATGAGATTGCCGTTGAGATCGCGAAGGAATTCCCGGATGTGAAGTGGGAGAAGGAACTGGTCGATGCCGCCACCGCGCGTATGGTGAATCGTCCCGCATCTCTCGACACCATTGTGGCTACAAATCTACATGCCGACATCTTGAGCGATCTCGCTGCGGCCCTGGCCGGCAGCATGGGCATCGCCCCAACGGGCAATATCAACCCGGAGCGCGTGTACCCATCGATGTTCGAACCGATTCATGGCTCCGCCTTCGACATCATGGGCAAAGGTATCGCCAATCCGGTTGGGACGTTCTGGTCCGTAGTCATGTTGCTGGAGCACCTGGGAGAGTTTGCAGCCGCAGCGCGAGTGATGCAGGCGATCGAGCATGTCACGGCAAATCCTGCATTACATACGGGTGATCTTGGTGGCAATGCCACTACGGCAATGGTCACAGAGGCAGTCTGCGCGCAGATTGCTTCCACTGCTCAACCGCAACTGACCGTCGCGTGAGCAACGTGGCATCGATGCCCGACGAACTCGAAGCTCGCGTAATGCGCAGGATCAGTTGGCGGATCCTGCCGTTCGTGATGCTGCTGTATTTCATTAGCTTTCTCGATCGAGTAAATGTTGGTTTCGCCGCCTTCACCATGAACAAGGCGATTGGCTTGTCACCCGCCGCGTATGGTCTGGGCGGAGGCCTCTTCTTCATCGGCTACTTCCTGTTTGAGGTGCCGTCAAACCTGATCCTGTATCGCATCGGCGTCCGCGTTTGGATTGCGCGCGTGATGGTCACCTGGGGCATCGTGTCCGCATGCTCCGCGTTTGTAACTGGAGCGCACAGCTTTTATGCGCTGCGGTTCCTGCTGGGAGTTGCGGAGGCCGGATTTTTCCCCGGCATCATTCTGTACCTCAGTCTTTGGTTTCCCGCGCGATATCGTGCAATTGCAGCTGCCGCATTTATGGCAGCGGCACCGATCTCCACGGCGATCGGCTCTCCTATTTCAGGCGCGCTGATGGAGTTACCTCGCTTTGCAGGCCTCAGCAATTGGCAATGGCTTTACCTCATCGAGGCGGTGCCGGCGGTTGTGTTGGGCTTCGTCGTCCTAAAGGTCCTAACGGACAACCCCGAAGAGGCAACATGGCTCGCCGCAGAAGAACGCGAGTGGTTAGTGAGAAGGCTTAAGTCTGAACAGACCACCGCCGCCTCCACCCACGGAGGCGGCTTGACCAGTGTCTGGCGGACCATGTGCGACCTCCGCGTGCTGGCACTCTCGCTGATCTATCTGGGCACCTCCGCAGGCCTGTACACGCTGGGGCTTTGGGCTCCGCTGATCCTCCGGCAGTTTGAATCTTCATCGCTTGAAACGGGTTGGATCAATGCGCTCCCCAGCGTAGTTGCCGTGCTGGCAATGACGCTTTGGGCACGTCATTCCGATCAGACCCTGGAACGTACATGGCATGTTGTCATTCCGTGTGCTGCCGCGTGCCTTGGATTTATATGGGCAGGAAGCACCCACACGGCGATCGGTGTCATTTGCGCGCTCATCGTCGTCAACGTTGGCATCAGCGCGGCCAAGGCTCCACTATGGGCGATGGCGAGCACGTTCATGTCGGGTGCGGGCGCCGCCGTCGGCATTGCGATGATCAACTCCATTGGAAACCTTGGCGGATTCATTGGCCCGTACATGATCGGGTGGATCAAGGGGAAGACCGGAAGCTATACGGGCGGCTTGTATGTGGTGGGTGCCACACTGGCGCTTTCGGCAGTATTGACGTTGCTGCTCAGCCGGAAGACTTCAGAATCGAGCCCGGTCGAATGCACCTCATAATCGCGGGATCTCTGTTTATGGAGTTCTTCTCACGGATGCGACCCTGCGGCGCTCGCTGACGTGGGACCGGGGGCACGAGATGGCCAAACACAAGAGCTTCACGGTGGACACGAATGTGCAAGTCTACTTCTGTGATCCGCAGAGTCCCTGGCAGCGCGGCACCAACGAAAATACCAACGGGTTGCTGAGACAATACTTCCCCAAGAAAACCGACCTGTCCGGTTACTCTCAAGCCGATCTCAACAAGGTAGCTCTGCGCCTAAATCAACGCCCGCGAAAAACCTTGGGCTTTGAAACCCCGGCGAGTAAACTTCAAGCCAGTGTTGCATCGACCGGTTGAGACCGCCCCGTTTTGCGTGCACTACGACTGAGCGTCTGATGCCGCTATGAAACAAAGGCGTGACTCAACTGATTTTGCCTGAAGCTGCACGGGACATCTCGCAGGCGTCAAGAAGGTTGAGTCTATACAGCGATTTCGAGCAAACTTGATTCGCAGTCGAAGGAAGCTCATATCTTAGTTCGGACAGTCCACGGACCCGGATACATCATGCCGGTGATTTGCCTCTCTTCGTCCGGAATATGAGCACAGGGTGACAGTAAGCGGGGATAACAATTGAATTCTTCGTAATCCAGCGTTTTCGCCGATTTGTGTGGATGTTTGTGCGGCTAACCTAGACGCAGGTAAACCGAGTGAATGGGCTGACGTTATCGACTGGATCAAGTCTGGATGGACTTCGCACAATCGAAATAGAAAATCGGTTTCTGCGGGTGGTGGTGTTGCCGGCGGCTGGGGGAAGGATCTGGCAGATCACCTATAAGCCGCTCGCTGAGGATCTGTTGTGGAACAACTCTCGGGTGCCGCCCGCGGAACATCCCCTTCATACCAGCTATGACGAAGTATGGAGCGGAGGCTGGGATGACCTTTTCCCGAATGATGAGGCTGGAGAACTGTTCGGTAAATCTTATCCCGATCATGGGGAACTCTGGACCGGACGTTGGGATGCGGAGCCTTTCGAGCGGGCGGAGGAAGTTGGAATCTATCTCCGATTCAAGACGCCGATCAGTGACTTTCTGGTGGAGCGAACCCTGACCCTACAGTCGGAAAGCAGAACGCTTGAGATCCAATACCGGTTTACCAATGAGGGACACAACCGGTTCCCGTGCTTATGGAAGCTGCATCCTGCATTCTCTGTTTCAGTGAATCATCGGGTGGATTTTCCGGCGATGACGGTGGTGCGGGAGCCGGAGTTTCCGGGCACACTGGGTGGAGCGCCGCTCAGCTTTCCTTGGCCGCATGCTTTGGTCGAAGGCGCTTCGATCGATCTTCGTGAGGTTCCGGATGTATCTTCGCGGGCGCTGTATTTCTTTTACGGGACGGAGCTGGCTGGGGGTTGGTGCGGCGTGACGGACCGAGCGCGGAAACTTGCGACTGCGCTGCGTTTCGACCCGAAGGTATTTTCAAGCTGCTGGCTGTTTGCGACCTACGGAGGGTGGAAGGACTTGAATGTGGCGGTTCTGGAGCCGGCTTCGGGTTATCCGTTTCAGATGCAGCCTATGATTGCGCGAGGGCAGGCCCTTTGGCTGGCGCCAGGGGAAAGCCTGGAGACGACGGTTTTGCTTTCGGTGCAGGAAGGGCTGACGTCTGTCGGTGGGGTTGATGCCGATGGAACGATTCTGCCAGGGGATGACGAATAGCGGATCAGGCACAATGACTTGAAGCTGATTCTGTGGACGGGCTTTCAAGAGAGAGCAGAATCGCGGCTATAACGGCCACGATCGCACCAGCGAGCTGCATACGTGTGAGGCGCTCTCCGAGCAACAGGACAGCGAGGCCGACCGTGAGCAGCGGGTAGAGGGAGATGAGCGAGATGACGATGGAGGCCTTGCCTCCAGATTCGAGTGCGCGAAAGCTGGTCCAGGCACCCAGGCCGTTGAGGGTTCCACCGGCGATTGAGCTGAACAGTACGGCTGTTCCCAGTCCAGCGTGCGGCCTTGCGACGAGCAAGACAGCGGCAGAGAGGGCAACCATCGCCCAGCAAAACCACAGGAAGGATCGTTCACTGGAGATGGAGTTGGTGGCTAGCTTCTGAGTGACGCCGGTGATGCCCCAGAAGACGAGCGCGAGAGCCGCGAATCCAAGCCAGAGGTGCATAACATTCCTTTCTTTGAACGAAGACCGATTAGGTTACGTCATGCGCTGAGAAGATAGATTGCGAGGAAGGCAAGCGCCAGGCCAAGCCATTGCACGCGGCCAAGTCGCTCCTTGAGGAAGACAAGGGCGAGAAGGACAGTGACTACCGGAAAGAGGGCTTTGACGGGAGCGACAACGGAGGCGGACCCACCCTTTACAAGAGCCTGAAAGAAGGCGATATTGCCGAGACCTCCGAGGATGCCGGTCAGGAAGGCCCAGAAGATGCCTCTGTTGCGGCCCTCGCGCGCGTCTCCCGCAGAACGCTTCGCAACAGTCCATCCGACAAAGACCATCAGGGGGAGGAGACCGACGGTGTAGAGCAACTGGTTGACATAGGCGTCGACACCTCCGGAAGCGATCTTTGAGACCAGTCCCCAGGTCCCCCAGAGCACAATGGTAGCCAGCGACCAGAGGAGCCACTTGGGAAAGGTACGGGGTCTGCTATCCACATTCATTCATTTCAACCTCAAGCGATCGTTCGACTACGGCAGGAGTCATAGCGGAGTGTTGGCGAGAGCATACTGGCGCGACGGCAAAGTAAGCAATGGCTGTGGCGAACTTCTACTCGTGTTTCGCGGATCATTCTTTTGCTATGGCCGTTTGCGACTTCCAGATCGCGGTGTTTGCAGTTTATGATCGGCGCGATAGAGGGAACAACTGATGAAGATTACAGGCGTCGAAGCGATTCACCTGCGTGCGGAAGATCCACTGATTGAGCTTTTTGATGGTTCGTATGATGACTGCGTCCTGGTTGTGACGACCGACGAAGGGGTGACAGGGATTGGCGAGACAGAGTCGATGGCACCTGCTATTCAGGCGATTGTACGTGGGCCGTCGGCACATAATCATGCGCGTTCGCTATCGGCGGTGCTGGTGGGAGCTGATCCCTCCGATCCGGTAGAGCTTTGGCAGCGGATGTATGAGTCGACGGACTACGTGGGACGCCGGGGTCTGATGATGCATGCGATTGGTGGCGTTGATCTTGCTTTGTGGGATCTGCATGGAAAGATCCTGGGCAAGCCAGTGCATGAGCTGATCGGCGGTGCGAAGCGCGAGCGTGTGCCGGCGTATGGAACGATCTATCCGATGGCACAGTCGCCGGAAGAAGTGCGCATACAGGTTGCAGCAGGACAAGCCAAGAATCTGCGCAACTTCAAGTTTGCGGCGGATCCGTGGTGGCTCGATGACCTTACGCTGACGGGTCGATTGTTGATGGCGGCGCGCGAACAGGCAGGGCCGGACGCGCATATCATCGTGGATGCTGCACTTTCATATCGGACAGCAGAGCAGGGACTGTGTCTCTTTCCGATCTATCGCGATGCGGGAATCTGGTTTCTTGAGGCACCGTTGCCATTGGATGATGTGGAAGGTCACCTGGAGATGAGCCGCCATGGGATTGCAACGGGTGTGGGCGATCTCGGGCTTACCAGTGTGCGCGAGTTCACGGAGATGATGGACCATGGCGGTGCGAGCATCTGTCAGCCGGACATCTCGCAAGTGGGCGGTTTCACGGGAATACTGCAGATCGCTGCGGCTGCATATGCGCGCGGGAAGCGTGTGATTACCCATGGCTACAAGACGAATATTGAGATTGCAGCGAATCTACACTTTCTGGCGGCTCAGCCCAATGTGGAGCCGCTGGAGTTTTCGTTGAGCCACTCGCCTCTGCGGTGGCACACGACGAATGAACAGATTGTGGTGGAGGAAGACGGAACTGTAAGGGTGCCACAGGGTCCGGGGCTGGGCGTGACTTTGAACCAGGAGACGATTGAGCGCTATCGCTTCCGGCAGTAGCAGCTCAATTCACTCTGAGGAGCATTTTGAGTGTGTCACCGGGGGTGGTGGTCATGATGTCGAAAGCCTTCTGGCCCTCCTCGAGGGGTAGTTCGACAGTCCACGGAGTGAGATCGACCTGCCCGGACGTCAGCAGGCTGAGTGAGCGCTCGAAGTCTACCGGAGTGTAGGCGAAGGACATGGCGACGCGATGCTCTTTGCGGATGCTGGTGACGAAGTCAATCTCGCTCTTTTGCTTGCCCATTCCGAGGAGGACGATGAGTCCGCCGGGTCGGCAGAGATCGAAGGCTGACTGCCGCGCTGCTTCGGACCCACTGGCGTCGAGGACGAGGTCAAGACCGTGGCCGGCAAAGCGGCGCGCTTCGGAGCGTCCGTCTTCGGTCGCTGCATTGACGGCGAGGGTTGCTCCCATGGCACGGACGACCGCAAGGCGTGGTTCGCTGACGTCCTGGACGAGGATTTCTCGCACGCCGAGGCGCAGCGCGGTGAGAAGCGCAAGTGCGCCCATTGTGCCTCCACCAACAATACCCATGCGGAAGAATGGCGCAGGAGAGGCGATGCGAAACAAGTGAACGATGTTGGCCAGTGGTTCCACCAGTGCTGCGCGCTGGTCGGGCAGGGTNNTGAGCAGCGGATTGACCACGACGCGTTGGCCGTCAGCTCTTCGTCCGACGAGTTCGTGTCCAAGGACGAGTGGAGCAACGCGGCGAGCGCTGTGTCCAAGGAAACCTGAGACATCGGACCCGCAGATCCCGGCAACTGCAATCGAGATCTCACTTTCACCAGGACCGGGGACGGGTCGCGGATGATCCTCCATCACCATCTGGTGCGGAGCGGTATAGGTTAGAGCCCTCATAGAGTAGTTATCCTGCCCTTTCAAGCAATTTTAATCCGGNNGAACCCCAACGTTGGGGTTCACTGGCGTATGCCCGCGGCGTACAGTGCATGTATTTCTTGAATACGGACGAGAAATACGCCGGATTGCAGAACCCACATTGGTCAGCAACTTCGGCGACGTGAAGCCTTGGATCAAGCAGGAGACGCTTGCTCATCTCGAGCCGCTGGCTGATCAGATATTCCTCCAGCGTATGGCCGGTCGTGCGGCTATAGACGCGACCAAGATGGCCAGCAGAGAGTTTGAGGTTGTACGCGAGATCTTGAATAGTAGCTTTCGCGGGGCCCAGTTGGCGCACCAACCGGTGGGTTTCAATAACAATCTTCTCTTCTCGCTGGCTATAGAGTTCGCCGAGTTGTTGACGCAGTATATCGACGAATCTGCGAAAGGCCTCGGCCATGGCGAAGGAGCTTGAAGAAGCGACGATAGTTTGAATGGTGCGATCCTTGGCGTCATCGACGGTGCCTGCCAGGGCGCCGATGGATGCGAGTTCTCGAACCATATGTTCGCACCCCCAGGTGAGCAGGCCGCGCGCCTGCTGCAACTGCACCAGGGTGTTTGTAGTGGGTGCGGCTGCCGCGAGAAAGTCACGCACGGTGGAGTTCACTGCAGCTGAATCGCCAGATTGCAATGCCTTGAGAAGGCGGCCGAGTGCCTGGGATGGTTCTTGCTTCCTATCTGGCAAAGACTCAAACCAGGTAACGGCCGCGTGCCCTGACTCCAGCGCGGACAAGGCCTCATGGTAAGCGTGTAGCAATTCGGTTGGCTGAGGATGAATGCTACTGATGCCTGCTCTTGCGAGAGGAAAACCCTCGCTTCGCGCAGTGCGAAGCAGTGCCTCTGCCATCTCCTCCTGGAGCATTCGTTCATGGCCGGGGGTCCTGGCTTTCTGAGTCGTGAGGATGCACATCTCTCCGGGAGCCACGACAGTGGCGAGGGTATTAGGCCAGCTTTGGCAACGATCGTCGATGAGGTGCATGACACGTGCCAGTGTCAGATGCCCTCCGATGGTTGAAGCTTCCCCGCCACCAGGTTGATCTCTCTCTGATGCCAGCGTTGCGGATCCTTGCGCCGAGGGCAGTATACGCAGCACCATGGCGCGGTCTGGAAGCTGTGCGAGACCGACTTCTCGGGCCAGGGCGCGAACGGCTTGCAGGTCGACCTCTGGGCCACTGCCGATCTGCCCGGTCAGGATCATCTCTGCCAATTCGCGGCGATCCAGGGCCAATTCTCGCGCTTTGACGCGTTGAAAATCGCTCATGATTTCAAGCCGCTTCCAGGAGTTGGCGAGATAGCGCGCAAAAACTTCCAGCATACGAACCATTTCGGCCAATTGAGCCGACGTGACAACCGGCACGCGGTAGTATGCCTGCTCAAGTTGCACCATATCAATGTGGGATTGGTTTTGGAGGGCTGCTTTGACGTATGCGAAACCCTCTTCCGAGGGTTGCGTCGTCAGCACCTGTCCGCTGAAGAGTGTGCCGAGATATCGACCTTGGCATAGGACTGGGACTGCGATGTCGGTGAGGCCTACGTGGCAGGGATAAACCTGGCTGCACCCGGTGCCGCGGCACCGCTCCTTGGCGGGCTTGTCACTGCGTCCGCAGGTCTGTTCTTCGTAGGACCCAAAACCGTGGACGAGGTCGCAGAAGTGGGTGCTGGGGCTGGGCGACGAGCGTTCCGGTGATTCGGGTTCGATTGGCTGCAACTGGACGAGTGCGTCCCCGGTGGTAACCCGTGGCCACTGACTGGTCTCGAAGAGGTCCAGATCATCTGCCCACATCAACTCCACATTGCGGATGGGGCTGGAGTGATTGAGCAGGACCAGGAAATGCTCAAAGAGTTGCAGGTCCTTTTTGAATTCTTCTTTGAGAGTTCCACTGAGCGCTGCCTTCGGTTTTCTCATGTTGGTTTCCGCGACCTCAGCGGCGCTACCATCATAGGACCAAATAATGGTTAGCTGGCGCATAAAAACGATAGGAATCATTGACTAGGCATTTATTCCATTGAAATTTTGAACGGAACAGTGTGAGTTTGGTCGTTGACCTTAGTTCATCCATGAGCACGTATCGTGAGGCCACCGTCCACGACGAGGTGAGTTCCGGTAACCCAGGCGGCATCAGGACTGCTGAGGTACGCGACCGCGGCGGCAACGTCGCGGGGGAGGCCGCGGCGGCCCAAAGGGTGGAGCGCTGCGGTCTGGGTGGCCTGGGCTTCGGGGTCGCTGACGGTTCGCAGCCACTCGTCCCACATAGGCGTGTCGATATAGCCGGGGCAGATGGCGTTGACTCTGATCTGCTGGTTCGCCAGCTCAAGGGCGAGGTTGCGTGTGAGTGCGAGCAGTCCTGCCTTGGAACAGGCGTACGGAATGGCATTCGGAAACGCGGTAGAGGCATGGATAGAACTAAGATTGACGATGGCTCCGCCGGAGGCCGGGAAGAGCGGCACGAGAGCCTGGGTTAGAAGTAAAGGCGCTCTCAGATTGATGGCCATGACACGATCGAAGATTTCAGCGGTCAACGATTTGAGAGGCAGGTCTATTTCAATCGCAGCGTTATTGACAAGGATGTCGATCTCACATCCGAGACTGTTAATGGATTGAGCGAGTTCCCGAATGGCGCTGGGGTCGGCAAGATCCGCGACGAAGGCATGGACTGGAGGCGAGTCTGCCTTGCACATGGAGTCCGCCGCAGCAATCACTCCCTCGGCGTTGCGATCAACCAATAAAAGGTGTGCGCCGCGGGCGTGGAGGTCTTCAGCAATAGCACGACCGATGCCCTGAGCCGCCCCGGTCACAACTGCGACCATCCCGTGAAATTCGTACTTCCCGCCCGATCCATGCTCTTGTGTCATTTTCCCCCCTCGCCTGCGTTCGGCGTCTCTTGCAGAAAGACCAACTCGGAGCTTAGCTGGTTCTTCAGATGGATCGTGAGGCCGCCTTTCAACAGGTCACTTCCAGAAGCGGCGTGATCCGGCGCGCTTCCGTCTTCAAAGTGGAAGTTGATAGTGAGCGTCGGGGTTCAACCCCGCGAGGATGAATCTGTGTTCGGGTTCATCAGGCGTCGTTCCGCGAAAGACAAAGACGACGCCCTTCTTCTGTGCTAGATTCCAGTACTGCATGGCATCCCAGTGAATCCCGTCGGGACGTGGGGAGACATGGTAAAGCTGGGCGTCGCGAATGAACGGCCTCAATCTGAGTTTGTAGAGAGCGAAGGCCCGCTTTGCAGCATCATGTTGTTCGGCGGACCAGGCAGTGGTGTCAAGCATGATGGTTGTCCATCCCATCATGCCGCTGCGGAGCATGTAGAGGAAGTTTTCGATTCGCGGCGTCGGCCACTTCTCGATGTAGCTCTCGAGCATGGCCGCGGGCATAGCAAAGCTGGTGTCGTAGAAGGCGCGGCGGTTGGACAACGGGTCGTAGGTGTCGGTGATGGAGAAGTAGTCTCCATGGGCGGCAGTGCCAAAGTCGACCATGCGGCCTCCGTCGTTGCAGATCTCCAGGAGCAGACCAGGGTGCTCGCGGCGCAGTCGCTCGTAGATGTCGTAATAGGCACGAACAGCGTGGTAGCTGACGTCGGTTGAGTTGGATCCGAGGTCGAAGTCGAAGCCGCTGTCGTGGGTGAGATCAAGTGTGCCGGGATCAAGCGGGGTGTGTGGGTGGTCGTCTCGGGTACAGGCCTGGGCTACGAGATAGCCGTCGTGCTCGAGCATGTCGAGGTGATAGTCCTCAACGATTCGTTTGACTTCCTTGGTGGCATAGTCGTGGGCGGCGGGAAGGCCGATGTCGATGGTCTGGCCTTTGAACTCCTCTGGTTTCCAGTTCGGGGCAAGATCGTTAACCAGCCAGTCCCGCACCTTTGGGTCGCGCGCATTCAACGCGCCAGGGGTGGTGTCGAGGCCGGCCTGCGCCCAATCCACCCAGAGGCCGAAGCGAAGGCCCTGGCGGTGCGCCTCATCTGCGAGGGGTGCGAGGCCGTGTGGAAATTTCCGAGGATCTGGATACCAGTCTCCGACACCGCGGAACCAGCCTGCATCGAGGTGAAACATCTCGAGGCCGAGTTCTTTGGACTCGGCAATCATCCGCAGGGCGAGCGGCTCATCGACCTGCATACCGCTGCCCCAACTGTTGTTGACCAGGAGCGGGTACTGCGGGTCTTTCCATGTGAGGGGATTGTTGAGCACAGCGCGAACCCAGGGCCGAAGTTGATTGGCGGCTCCATCCGGGCCACCTCGGAAGGCACCAAGGAAGACCGTGGGAGTTTTGAAGCTGCCCCTGGGGAGAACTCTGGTGCGAAAGGTGCCAAGTTCCGGATTGAGGCCGAGCTTGCTCCGGAGGCTGGCGCCGCTTCGATCCAGCGTGATGCGGGTTCTTCCGCTGAACTCGATCCCCGCATACCAACCGGCGTTCGGCATCGCTGTGCTGTAGACAAACTCGAGGGGAATGATCTCGCGCTGTTCACCCGCGACCGGATGAGCGTAGGTTGAGGAGCGGCCCATCCAGCGATAGCCATCAGTCACGGATTCAAGATGCGTGCCGTGGGCCGAAGGAGTATCGGCGCCCTTTTCCACGTAAAACTGGCTCAATGGGGTGCCGGGCGCCAGGTGCCAGTTGAGGGTGAGGCTGTCGATGAGTGGCAGCCAGATCTCCTTTGTCGGTGAGATTCTCCACCGTAATGTGGTGTTCGATGGGGCCAAAGGCGGCTCGCGCTTCCCACTCCCAGCGTAACCGGAGGTGGGGCTGAGTGGACTCGTAGACGAATGCGACATGATGGGCGTCGACGGTGGAGGAGTTCGGGCTTGTACGACCAGGCGATAGGGATCGAAGCGCTGTCGATGGTGACGCTTGTTGGCAGCGTCTCGTCCGATTCGTTGTGCCAGACGGCACCGGAAGTGATCGGCGAGATGGATGAGCCGGGGTGCGCGATCGCCTGCAACCAGGGAGATGCGCTCGTCGGATGTTGCGAGTTCAGCCCCGGAGGGATTTGGGGGGCTGATCTGGGCAATAGCGCTTGTGACGTAAAGAGCGGTGCAGGTCACGAGCAGCCCCAGTCGCGCGAGATTCATCGGAATTAGAGTGACCTTAGACTTTCTCAATGCATCTCTGCCATTCTGCTTTGGAGACAGCCCTGCCACGCACGTTGCGATCGCGCGGAACCGGTATGCCAACGAGAGTACCGCATGGTTTCATAACTGAAGCCGAGGCTGGTTGTCAGCCCCGGCTGTCC
>DHWW01000084.1 GCA_002413385.1 Granulicella sp. UBA5172 | reverse complement strand
GCAGCGGAGGAATCTGCTTCTGCACTTGCACTTCTAATCCCTGTTCCCTAATCCCTGCCTCTAAACAATCAGCATACAGTCCCCATACGAGAAGAACCGATACCGCTGCTCCACCGCATGCACATAAGCCGCCAGCACCTTCTCCCGTCCCGCAAACGCCGACACCAGCATCAACAGCGTCGACTCCGGCAGATGAAAATTCGTCAGCAAGCCTCCCACCACCTTGAACTCCGCACCCGGCGACAAAAATAAACTCGTACTCCCCGACCCCGCCTCAAACGCCGCATCCATCCCCACTCCGCGCGACTCCGCCTCCCGCGCAACATGCTCCAGCGTCCGCGTCGTCGTCGTCCCCGCCGCAACAATCCGCCGCCCCTCCGTCCGCGCCCGATTCACCGCCGCCGCCGTCTCCGCGGAAATCGTATAGCTTTCCGCGTGCAGCCGAATCTCCTCCGTCCGCTCCGCCCGCACCGGCTGAAATGTCCCCAGCCCCACATGCAGCGTCAGCGTCACAACCTCCATCCCGCGCCCCCGCAACTCATCCAGAATCTCCGGCGTAAAGTGCAGCCCCGCCGTCGGCGCAGCCGACGACCCCCGAGCCTCCGCACTCCCCAGCGGCCGCGAATAAACCGTCTGATACCGCTCCCGATCCTCCGCCCGATCCGGCGTATCTTTCTCCCGCCGAATGTAAGGCGGCAGCGGCAAATGTCCAATCCGCTCCAGCGCCGCATAAAAATCATCCACCGCATCCGAACCGCAGCGTCCGCTCCCCAAACTCCCCAACCCCAATCACCTCGGCGCGCAGCACGGCCTCCCCCAAACCCGCATCTCCGAAAAACAATCTCTCGCCCACCCGCACCTTCTTCGCAGGCCGCACCAGCGCCGACCACTCATTCTCCCCCGCCAGTCGCTCCGTCAGCAGCACCTCCACATGCCCACTCGGAGCCGGCGACTTCTCCTGCGTCATCAACCCGCCCCGCGTTGCAAACAGTCGCGCCGGAATCACCCGCGAATCATTCAGCACCAGCAAATCACCCGCCTGCAGCAGTGACGGAAGCTCCCCAAAACTCCGATCCGCAAACACCCCACTCCGCCGATCGAGCGTCAACATCCGGCTCGTCCCCCGCACCTCGGGCGGCCGCTGCGCAATCAACTCCTCCGGCAACTCATAACCAAAATCCGAAACCAGCATCGCAATCCTAACCACTAACCACTAATTCGACGCCATGACCGCAGCCTCATCCAGCGCCTTCTGCACAAACTCCAACTCCGGCCGCACATGCGCCGGCCACCCAAACGTCACCGTAGAAAACGGCTTCGGCACGATGAAACGATCCCAGCTCTTCAAGTACCACGCGCGATCCGGCTGCGCGTGATACGCCCCAATCCACGTCGCCCCCGACAACTCCGCAAGCTGCACCGGCCCGGCCTTCGCCACCCTCGCCGGCCCCCTCGGCCCATCCGCCGTAAACGCGCACCGATGCCCCGCCGCATACGCCTCCGCCATTCCCTTCAACCCCGCCGCACCGCCCCGCGAACTCGATCCCCTCACCGCCACAAATCCCAACCGCTCCACGGTCCTCGCGATCAACTCCCCATCGAACGATCGCGAAATCAAAATCGCAATTCCCAAATTCCGAAACCGGTGCGCCGAAGTCAGCATCGTGCAATGCCAGAACGCGAACACCGCCGGCCCCGGCACCGTATGCCCGTTCGGCGTCCCCGGAGCATTCACGTCGCGATACCGCAGCGTCGCTCCCAACACACGAATCAGCAGCGCCGCCATCGGCGGCACAATCGCCAGCATCAATCTCTCTTTACGTGTGAACGAAGGCACAGCGTCCAGTCTATCGGCTAAGCCAATCTCCCCGCCAACCGCTCTCCCAACCGCAGCGCCAACGCCATCATCGTCAACGTCGGCAGTTGCGCCCCGCCCGTCGGAAACGTCGCCGCCCCCGCAATCGAAAGATTCGCCACACCATGCACCGTCAACTCCGCATCCACCACGCTGCTCTGCGGATCAACCCCCATGCACGCACCGCCCATCGCATGACGCGCATCCTCAATCCCTGGCAACGCAACCCCCTCCATAAACATCTCCGGCACCCACTCCACGCCCCTCAACCCCATCGCCTCAAACCTTTTCCTGAAATGCTCTGCATACGCTCGCAGCGTCGCAACCTCGTTTTCCGACACGCACCAATCCACCACCACGAGCGGCATCCCACTCGCATCCATCGCGTCGCCCAACATCACCCGCGACCGCGACGGCACATCCTGCGCAACATTAAATTGCAGCTTCACCGCCGCATTCTTCGACACAAATCGCCGCCGCTCCATCGTCGCCTCCCACGCCAGGCGAACCGCCTCCACCCCGGCCCCGGGAATCTGCGCCGCATGTGTCGTCAACGCCCTTCCAAACTCCCCACGCTGCAACGCCGTCAGCAGCTCCCGCACCACCGCAACGCCCGACCCCTCCGGCTCATCCAGCGCGATATGCGCCAAAATCGGATTCATCCCCAGCCGCTCCCGCAACTCCAGCGAAGCTTCCAACTTCACGCTATGCACCGTCCCATCCAATACCCAGGGCCGCAGCTCCCTCAAAATCCTCTCCCGTGCCGCCCCCGTCAGCGTCGCCACCGGCAGCGTTACATGATCATGAAATCCCCGCCCCACCTGGTCATTCGCATTCCCCACACCCTCCGCCGCAACCGTCCGCGAACCCAGCAGCAGCCGCGACGTCTCCACCGTTCCCGCCGCCAGCACAAACTGTTCCGCCTCAAAACGAAACTTCGTCCCCGCAGCATTCTGTACAACCACCGCGTCCAAATGCGTGCGCGACGCTGCCAGCAACAACTCCATCACCTGCGCATGCAAATAAATCCGCACCCGGGGATGCGCCACCAATTCCTTCCCCACCGTCCCCGCAAAATTCCGTCGCGAGAACGTCATCCACTTCGACACCCGCGCATCCACCTCCCCTAACTCCGCCAGCATCGGAGGCACCGCCGCACGCGCAGCAGCAAAAAACTCCGCCCCCTCATACGGCAGTGCATCCACCTCGATCAGCCGCTCCGCCTCAGCAGAAAATCTCGCCAATTCCTCCCACGCAATCGGCCACGCCGCCGCCGCGTCGCGCGACATCCCCAGCACCTGCCCGCCCCACCACACCGACGTTCCCCCAAACACGCGAGCGCGCCCATCGATCGTCCCTACATGCGCCTGCCCCCACAGCTCCGCCTCCGCAAACAGCCGCTGCCCATCCTCTTCGATCCCGCGCCCACCGGCCTCGATCACCACCACATCCACGTCCCGCTGCGCCAGCTTCCGCGCCAGCACCAGCCCCGCGATACCCGCGCCAATGACACACACCTGCGATCGAACAGACTCTACAGAACCCTCAGCAGCAGCGAGATCGATCTCCATGCAAGCTCTCCGAAGCGCTAGAGCGTTTCTGGTCTAGCTGTACTTCAACCAGCGAAGAATCTCAGGGAGATTGGGCTTCTTGCCGTACATCAAAATACCAACGCGATAAATGCGCGATGAAATCCACAACACCGCATAGATCGTGACCAGGATCAAAGCAATCGAAAGCACAATCTCCCACGGCTGCGGCATCGAAACCGAGATGCGTAATTCCATCAGCAGCGGCGCGCAAAACGGAATCTGCGAAACCACACGAGACAAAAGGGAGTTCGGACTGTTGATCACCGGGAGCAGCATCAGCATGCAGAAGAACAGCGGCATCATCAGGAACATGTTCAACTGCTGCAGCTCCTGCTCCGAGTTCGTCATCGCACCCAGCGCCGCCGCCACGCTCGAATACAGCGCATACCCAAGCACGAAGTAAACAATAAAGAAAATGATCTGCGGCATGCTGATCGCGATACCGCTCGCGCTACCAGCGCGCGCCGCCAGCAACCCTGCCACAACCATCCAGATTGTCTCTTATACACATNNCCCTGCCACAACCATCCAGATTCCAACCTGCGTCAGCCCCACCGCGCCCACGCCCAGAATCTTTCCCGCCAGCAGCTCATCCGGTTTGATCGTCGCCAGCAACACCTCGAACACTCGCGACGTCTTCTCCTCAATGATCGATCGCGCCACATTCATCCCGTACAGCAGCACCACCATGTACATCAGGAAGAACAACACATAGGCCACCAGGAATGACGTCTTCGAGTTTCCATGCTCGCCGTTCTTCCCAATAATATTCAGCGTAACCGGCGCCATCAGGGCTGCAGTCTGCGAGGCCGAAGCCCCCTTCTCGCCAAGATATTCGCGAGTAAGAGCCGTATGCAGCGCATCCTGAATCGCCG
>DHWW01000350.1:4086-4511 GCA_002413385.1 Granulicella sp. UBA5172 | reverse complement strand
TGGTATTTTTGGTTTGGAACCGGCAGCGGATTTATGTGCGGGGATCCGCTGGGGAATGTGGCGCGCGATGGGGTGAAGGAGAGTGGTGCGCAGGTGTATATCCGCTACTCGAATGATGNGCTGCTGTCGAATTATAACGCACCGATGTATATGACGCTGGTGCAGCATGGAGAACGGGTGGGGGCTCCTGCTGAGATTCATTGCATGGCGTATGTGGCGTGTTTGTTGGATGCTGATGTGGCGACGCTGCTGGAGGGGAGTGAGGGCGAGAAGGCAGAGTTGATGAATGGGAAGAAGGTGGCGTTTCGCGATGGCGCGGGGCGTGCGGTGGTGGTGGATCTGCGGTAGTTGGGTGGTAAGAGCCGCTGCCACTGCAACAGCAGATTTCTGCGGGATGACAGCCAGAAAGGCAAAGGCAAAGGCAA
>DHWW01000350.1:0-3999 GCA_002413385.1 Granulicella sp. UBA5172 | reverse complement strand
TCCGGCGGTTTGGCCCTTGCGGAGTTGCATCTCGCGGGCGGCATCGGAGGTGATGATCGAGGTGATGTACTGGTCGCCGATTTTGAGGATGACCTGTGCGAGGAGGCCGCTGATTTTTACTTCGGCGATGGTGCCTACGAGTTGATTGCGGCCGCTGACGTTGCGGAAGCGCTCTCGTGAGGCCTTGCGGGTGGTGGTGGGCTTGGATTTCATGAGGGGGTTGAGGGCGCTCTGGGGGATGCGGTGGTGGCCGCCGGGGGTCTTGATGGTCTTGAGGGTTCCGGCGAGGATCCACTGCTTGAGGGTGGGGTAGCTGACGCCGAGAGCCGTGGCGGCTTCGCGGGGTTTGAGTAGGACGTCTACATCTGGCATGGGTTTGGTCTCCTGAAGGTTGCTTTGGGAGCGGAGTGTGTTCGTTGTGGACTGTAAAAATCGTTATATAAAATCGTATAGATATGAAATCTACTTCTGGTTCGCTTGTTGCTTCTGGATGCGGGCGAGTTGTGCGTGCGCAGGTGCGTTTGTTTGCGGCACTATTGATTGTGGGCGCTGTTGGAGCGGGAGCGCAACAGACGGCTGCGGTGAATGGGCCGGAGACGTTCATTGGACGCTACCAGGCGCGGGTGACGGCGACGCAGGATGCGCAGCCGCATTGGGTGACGCCACTGGTGACGGTGACTCCGCGGCTGGAGCAGGAGTTGCGGACCGACTTTGTGCATCAGTACACGACNNGGATTTTGTGCATCAGTACACGACCAGCGGGAAGGCGATTTGGAACTATGGCAATGGGAAGGGCCTGGAGTTTATTCCGGAGAGGCATACGGAGATTATTGCGAATGTGCCGCCGTTTTTTAATCGCTCGAATGGCGTGTCGGATGGATTTGGCGATGTGTCGTTCCTGGCGAAGGAGCGGTTGTTCTCGCGCAACGAGGAGCATGGGAATGGGATTGTGGCGGTGTTTCTGGCGGGATCGATTCCGACGGGGAAGAATGGGAATGGAAGTTGCTGCGCGGTGGTGACTCCGACGCTGGCGGTAGGTAAGGGGTTTGGGTTGCTGGCGCTGACGTCGACTGCAGGGGGATCGCTGCCGGTGACGAATGCGAAGGGATTGGGGCACATAATTACGTGGAACAACACGATTCAATATCGGTTGGCGAAGAGAGGTGTGGGTCGGCTGTTCTGGCCGGAGGTGGAGTTCAATTCGAGCTTCTATAAGGGGGGATCGAATGATGGGAAGAGGGTGATGTATGCGACGCCGGGGATCGTGATTGGGCGGATTGCGTTAACGCACAATGCAGAGGGAAAGCCGGGGCGGCTGGGGTTGACGCTTGGTGCCGGGGAGCAGATTTCGTTGACGCACTTCAATACGTACAACCACGCGACTGTGATTTCGCTGCGGATGCCGTTTTAGGGGAGAGCGGGTAGGGACTGGAGGAGGTCGGCGATGGTGCGGTGGAGGGTGGGATGTTCGAGCGTGGGGGCGATTTCGGCGAGGGGGGCGAGGACGAAACGGCGCTCGTGAAGGGCTGGGTGGGGGAGGGTTAGGTCGGGGTGGTGGAGTATCTCGGAGCCGTTCTTGCCCATGTAGAAGAGGAGGTCGAGGTCGATGATGCGGGGACCTTTGGCGGGGGCGTTGGCGCGGTCGCGGCCCATGGCTTGCTCGAGGTCGAGGAGGTGGTGGAGGAGGTCGAGGGGGGAGAGGGTGGTTTCGAGGAGGGCGGCGGCGTTGAGGAAGCGCGGCTGGTCGAGGTAGCCGACCGGGTCGGTGGCGTGGAAGGTGGAGACGGCGGTGACGTTGCCGAGGGTGGCGAGGCGGTGGAGTGCCTCGCGGAGGTTGGCATCGGGAGGGCCGAAGGTGGAAGGGAGGTTGGAGCCGAGGGCGATCGCGGCGGTCATGCAAACCTTCTACGCATGCAGGAGGACGGGGGAGAGGACTGCTTCGGAATTGGAGAGTGCGGCCTCGGCGGGGAATTCGAAGCGATGGGCTAGTTCCCAGGCGGAACGGTCGCGGAGGAGTTTCTGGACGAGAGCGGTGTGCATGGCGTGGCCGGCTCGTTCGGCGACGACGCGGCCCCATATGCGGCGTCCAGCGAGGGCGAGGTCGCCGATGAGGTCGAGGACTTTGTGGCGGACGAATTCGTCGGGAAAACGTAGGGGCCCGTTTTGGACACTGCCGGTCTGGTTGGGGGTGGAGCGGGTGACGATGATGGCGGAGTCGTTGGATACGCCGCGGATGAGGCCCATGTTGCGGAGCATGGCCTCGTCTTCCTGGAAGCCGAAGGTGCGGGCGGGGGCGATGAGGTCGGCGTAGGCTCCGGCTTCGAGATCGCCGATGAAGGTGTCGCGGCCGATGGGCTCGGGGAAGTCGATGGAGTAGTGGATGGAATAGCCGTCGCCGGGGTAGAGACCGATGAACTTGTCACCCTGGGGCGAGGTTTCCTGGACTTCGATGGGCTTGAGGATGCGGATGTACTCTCGCTTGCGGCGCTGACGCTTGAGGCCGTTGGCGAGGATGGCGGAGACGTAAGGGAGGGAGCTGCCGTCGAGGATGGGGACTTCGAGGTTGTCGATTTCGACGATGACGTTGTCGACGCCGAGGCCGACGAGTGCGGAGAGGAGGTGCTCGGTGGTCTGGATGAGGACGCCCTGGCGCATGAGGGAGGTGGCGTAGGAGACACGGGCGACATTGCGACCCGTCGCGGGGATTTCGAAGTTGTCGAGGTCAGAGCGGCGGAAGACGATGCCGGAGCCGGCGGGCGCGGGGATGAGGCGCATGGAGACCCCGGCGCCAGAGTGGAGGCCGATCCCCTGGAAGTCCAGAGATGCTTGGATGGTTTGCTCGAATTGGGGAGTAGTGGGCAGACTTGGACTCGCGGGAGGATGACAGATGGAAGGTTATAACGAGTTTATAGAGGAGTGAGTGTGTCTAATTTGCCACACGTCCTGCGGGGAGGGGGGCTTCGCGTGGCTTGGGGAGATTCTGCAAATCCCACCCATGACGATGAAGCCGTCATGAATGGGGCACCCGTCAGATTCAGGTCAGATGACGGTGGGTGGGGTGGGGCGTTAGGGTATTGGCATGCAGATGATGGATTTGGTGCGGACGGTGNNGAGGATAAGGCGGCGGTGGATCGGGCGGGGGAGTTGGTGGTGCGTTGGGCTGAGGCGCTTGGCGGGAAGGTGAAGCGGCATCGGCAGAAGGCGTTTGGGGATGTGCTGGAGATTCGGTTTGGGGCGGCGCGGAAGGGGTCGAGGCGCGTGTTGTTGCTGGGGCACCTGGATACGGTTTGGCCGATGGGGACGTTGGCAAAGATGCCGTGGCGGGAGGCCGAGGGGAAGCTATGGGGGCCGGGGGTGGTAGATATGAAGGCTGGGGTGGTGATGGCGTTGGAGGCGATCGCGGCGTTGAAGGAGATGGATGTGCTGCGGCCGGTTACGCTGCTGCTGGTGAGTGAGGAGGAGGTGGGGAGTCCGGTGTCGCGGGGGATTACGGAGAGGCTGGCGGGGGAGTGTGAGGCGGTGTTGGTGATGGAGCCGGCGCAGGAGTTGCGCCACCCNNGCGTGGGTGGATTTTGGGAGTGGTCACTCGGCGGTGCTGGAGATGGCTCGGCTGGTGGAGAGGGTGTCGGGGTTTACGGATTTGAGTAAGGGGTTGACGGTGAATGTGGGGGTGATTGCGGGGGGGACGCGGTCGAATGTGGTGGCGGCGGAGTGCGTTGCGGAGGTGGATGTGCGGATTGCGCGGGCAGGGGATGCGGCGCGGGTGGAGAGGATGTTTCGGGGGTTGAAGACGACGGATCGGGCTTGCCGGCTGACGGTTTCGGGGGGGATCAACCGGCCTCCGATGGAGCGGAAGGCGGGGACGGTGAAGCTGTTTCGGCTGGCGAAGAGTGTTGGCGGAGGAGATGGGGTTGGAGTTGGAAGAGGCCGCGACCGGGGGTGGGTCGGATGGGAATTTTACCGCGGCGATGGGGGTGGCGACGCTGGATGGGATGGGCG
>DHWW01000312.1 GCA_002413385.1 Granulicella sp. UBA5172 | reverse complement strand
CTCACATACTCATCTTTGTGATCCCGCGACGTCGCCACAAACGCCAGGTGCGCATCGTCCTTCGAGAACTCCACATCATTCCATCGCCCATCGCCATCGCAGCTAATGTCATCGCACCCCATGCTGCGATGCTCCAGCGGCTCCGACTTCAACCGCACCACCGTCGCGGTCGCCACGTCGATCACCACCGGCTCAATCATCGTGACATCTTTATCCCCCACCAGCGGATACCGCCACGCCTCCAGCACCGGATGCCGATTCGTCACCGGCACCAAATACATCAGCCCCGTCTTCCGCTGGTCCTGCTGGAACGTCGCAATCTTCTTCCCATCCGCCGACCACGTCAGAATCGCAGCATCCGAGTGCTGCCATCCCGCGTCATCCGTCGCATACCCAAAGTCCTCGACGCCATCCGTCGTCAACTGTTTCTCTTCGCCCGTCGCCACCGTGCGAACCCAAAGATTGTTATCCCGAATAAACGCCGCCATCGATTTATCNNCGAACACTTCGCCACCTCCGCATCGCAATGGAACACACCCGCGCGAGTCGTCACCGCGAACCCGCCATTCGCCTCCGCCTTATAGTCCGTCACGCCCAGCTTCCCAGCCTCAACCGGTTTCGCCGTCAACGCCGTCAGCGCCGCTGCCAGCTTCGCGTTATCGAACGCCGGAGCCACCGACCAACCCGCCGCACCGGGCCCTGACCCCGCAATCATGTAGGCCGTCCCGCCCGCCGAAGGTTCGCGATAAAACACCCGCCCATCCGTCAGATACTCCACCCCCCGAACCGTGTGGTGCACCAACTCATTCACGTTGTACGACATCCAACGTTCCGCCTGCGCATAATCCTGCTTCGTATAAACCTTCTGCCCAAACACCGGCAGCGCAACAGAGACGACAACAACAGAACAGACAAGCGAACAAACCAACGAGCAGCCACGATTCAACATAGGAAAGAAATATCCCGTCATAAGAAGTTTTGGAGAAGACAGCAGTGCAAACAGCCTAGCCCAAAACCCACCCCTCACGCGAACCCATCCCCCTCGCGCGGTCTTCTCTTGCCCCTTTAAAATCCAGGCAACCAGTTCCACGAATCCCTGGTCGCCGCAATCAAAGCTGCACAAATAAACCTACTGGATCGTGATCGACTTCTGCGCCGTGTACACATTCCCCTGAGCATCCCACAGCTTGAACTCCAGAGAGTGCGTTCCCGCCGCAAGTGTCTGTGTCGTATCGATGTACGTCGTCCCACCCGGACAGCTCCCATGACTGTCGCAGTTCGTTTTGTTGATCACCAGCGTTCCATCGACATACAACTGCGCTGCCGTCGGCACATTCGCCGTCGCCCCATTCGCCAGAATCCGCACCGGCGACGAACCGCTCGTGGTAGCCGGCAAGCAGATATTCGCCGTTGCCTGCGCCGCCGGACACGTCGGCCCGGGTGTCCCGCTGTAGACCGTGATCTTCCGATTTGTCCGGAAGCTCAAGCCCGACGCATCCCATGCCTTCGTCACCAGCCAATGCGGTCCCGGCGCCTCCGTCAAGCTGAGATCGAAGCTCTTCACGTTCTGCGAAGTCACCAGGTTGTTATCGACATACTCCTGCAACGCCGTCACCGTCGTCGTGTCATACGCATTCGCCTGCACCGTGACCGGGCTCGGCAGATACGCTCCATCGACCGGCTGACACACCGTCACCGTTCCGCTGATCGTGCTCGTCGCGCACGGCGCACGGATTCCGCCGTTGATAAGAATCTCGGTCTCCGCTTGTCCCGGCAGCGTCTCCGCAAAGTCCATCATGCCGTCGCGATTCCAATCACCCGCAACCAGTCCTCCGGCCCCGCCTGATGCCGCAACAAACTGTTGCGCGGTCTGATCGAACGTGCCATCCGGATGTCCCAGCCACACAGCCACACCCGTCACACTCCCGGCCGTTGGCTCCGCAACCAGGTCGGCGATGCCATCGCCATTCACATCCACAGCCAGCGACTGCAACACAGCCGGCAATCCCGCCTGCGTTACCGCATGACGATAGAGCGTCTTCTTACTCGCCTGACCATAGAACACATCGAGCCCAGCGCATGCCGGAGTAAAACTCGTCTGCACGTTCGCGCTGCAGTTATACGATGCGATCACATCCGCCCTTCCATCCTGATTCAAATCGCCCACCGTCAGATCCGCCGGCGCAGCATACGGATAACTCTTCAGCAGCACCTGCGTAAATCCACCCTGGCCATCTCCCCAAAGCACATACGCTCCGTCGGGCGTCAGCACGCCAAGATCGATCTGCCCATCGCCATCGATGTCTCCCATGCGATCCTTCAGCACCGCTTTGTTCGCCTCAACCGCGATCGTATTCGTCAGCGCAAAGGCCTTGCCTCCTACATTTTTGTAAATCTCGATATTGCCATTCGAGTCGCCCACCGCAACGTCGAGCAGGCCATCATCGTAGAAGCTTCCAACCGCCATGGTGCGTGGAGAACCCGCCGTCGCAATCGCCACCGGAGCTTCAAACGTTCCGTCGCTGTTCCCGTAAAAAACATCGAACGTTCCGCCGATGCACAGAGCCACGACGTCCAGCTTCCCGTCGCCATTCACATCCGCCGCCACCACATTCAGCACTTGCGAACTGTCCGCCTGTCCCACCGTCATTGGCGCCTGGAACGTCCCATCGCCATTCCCCAATCGCAGCGTGATCGTCGTGCTGGTCGCGCCACCACCCACAACGATGTCCGGCTTCCCATCGCCGTTAAAATCGCCTTGCGCAACGCTCATCGCGTCGTACGCACTATTGGTATCAAGGTTGAGTTCGAAACTTGGACTCGACTGAGCAAAAACAGTTGCAGTGCCTACAACAAGAACAGCTACAGCAAGGATATTTCGGGGGCCCATGAGTGAGGGAACTCCTGGCTCCCTCACTTCATGGACGACAATTTCACCCCGTGGGGTTGTTCACTGCCTTACATATTCTCAATCATTCGCGTAGCAAACTCGCTCGTCTTCGCCTTCGTCGCTCCCGGCATCTGCCGCTCGAAGTCGTACGTCACAAACTTCTGCGCAATCGTCTTCTGCATCGCCGACTCAATCAGCCGAGCCACCTCGGTCCAGCCCAGAAAATCAAACAGCATCATGCCCGATAAAATCACCGAGCCCGGATTGATCACATCCATGTCCGCATACTTCGGAGCCGTCCCATGCGTCGCTTCAAACACCGCATAGCCGTCGCCAACATTCGCGCCCGGAGCAATTCCCAGCCCGCCAACCTGTGCCGCCGCAGCATCCGAGATGTAGTCGCCATTCAAATTCGTCGTCGCCAGCACGCTGTAATCCGATGGCCGAATAATAATCTGCTGAAAAATCGAATCCGCAATCCGATCATTGATCAGCACCTTCTTCTTCCACTGGCCATTGCCATGCGTCGCACCAATGCTCGCAATCACATGCTTCACCTCGGCCACGACCGCCTCGCCAAACTCCTTCGACGCAAACTCAATGCCCGGCTCAATCAACGCAGCATTCTGCTCCGCCGTCAGCCCCGGTGTCTTCTCAACATTGCCCAGGATCCAGCTCTCGCGCTCGGTCACCACGTCGTTGCGGAACTCCTGCACCGCAACCTCGTAACCCCACTCGCGGAACGCACCCTCGGTAAACTTCTGGATGTTTCCCTTGTGCACGATCGTCACCGTCTTGCGCCCGACCTTCAGCGCAAACGCAATCGCCGCCCGCACCAGCCGCTTCGATCCCGTAATCGAGATCGGCTTCACGCCCACGCCCGAATCCAGCCGAATCTTCTGCTTCTTGCCCTTCAGCATCTCGTCGTTCACAAACGAAATAAACTTCGCCGCCTCGGGCGTTCCCTCGCGGAACTCGATGCCCGCATAAATGTCCTCCGTATTCTCGCGGAAGATCACAATGTCCACCTGCTCCGGATGCTTCACCGGGCTCGGCACGCCAGCGTAGTACTTCACCGGACGAATGCACTGGTACAAATCCATCAACTGCCGCAGCGCCACATTCAGGCTGCGAATCCCTCCACCAATCGGAGTCGTCAGCGGTCCCTTGATCGACACGCGAAAGTCCATCGTCGCCTTCACCGTATCGTCCGGCAACCAGTTCTTCGTCTGGCTATACGCCTTCTCGCCGGCCAGCACTTCGTACCACGCCACTGACCGCTTGCCGCCGTAAGCCTTCGCCACCGCCGCATCGAACACCCGCTGCGATGCCTTCCAGATGTCCCGCCCCGTCCCATCGCCTTCAATGAACGGAATGATCGGATGATTCGGCACCGTGTACTTGCCGTCGCTGTATTGAATCGCCTCGCCATTCACCGGCACCGGGATTCCGTTGTAGCTGGTCTGCGTTGTCGTTTTCTCTGTACTGCTCGTCGGCATAGGGTAGTAGCTCCAGAAGATAGGTTTCAATTGAGCGGGCCGCGGCGCGTACCTAATTTGTCGTGGTCACACTTGCGGCCTTAATCGTACTCCCCCACTACAACTGTTATCGATTCGCCCACCCGATAAACGCTCAGCCCCTCAGCCCTCCGCAACTCACGCCCGCACCCCCCATTCCCGATCACCCAACCGCTCTGATAAACTCAGCCTCCTCCACCGGAGGAGCCGCATGACGTCCATCGAACTCAAAGAAATCGCCGATCAGCGCATGTCCGACCCCACCGTCCTTGGCCGTTGCGTCTGCAATCTCCGCAGCACCGACCTCGTCGCCCAGCGCCACCACGACGACCAGCACTTCAGCGTCTCCTGGCAGGACTCCGGCGACTTCTGGCGCTGCATTATCTTCGCCGACGGCACCCCGGCCCACCGCCTCGCCCAAATCGATCTCCACGAAAACTCCACCTTCCGCGCCGACCTCTTCGAGCCCGGCCGCATCACCATCTCCCCCGAAGAAGGCATCCTCTGCCTCACCCGCTACAAACCCCGCTAACCCACACCGTTACCTTTCCTGGTTTGTCATCCCGTAGGTATCTGCTTCTGCCCTTGCCGTTGCCTGTTTTTCGCCGTCATCCTTGACCCTGTAAGGGGAAGGGACCCCCGCATTCGCATCCGCCCACGCTCTCAACCCTCGCCGTCCGCGCAGGACCGCAGGACCTTGCGCTTGGGACAAACGATTGTCTACAATCATCTCGCTTCGTGATCACCAATCCGCGAGCACCCTGTCAGGAGCCTCTCCATGAACGCCAAAGCCGCCCTCCCCCTTCTCCTCTCCATCACCCTCCTGGCCCCCCTGGCCGCGCGTGCCCAGCAAGACGCCTCCCTCTGGCTCTCCAACCCCGACCGCGCCGCCCTCCTCAAGCTCCAGTCCCCACCCCTCCCCTTCACCGCCGCTCCTGCCACAGCCACGCAGGTCATCGACGTAGACCCTGCCCAGACCTTCCAGACCATGGACGGCTTCGGCTTCGCTCTCACCGGAGGCAGCGCCCAACTCCTGATGAAGATGGATCCCGCCAGTCGCGCCGCCATTCTGCATGAACTCTTCACCACCACCGGCGACGGCATCGGCGTCAGCTATCTCCGCCTCACCGTCGGCTCCTCTGACATGAACGACCACGTCTACTCCTACGACGACCTCCCCAAAGGTGAAACCGACACCGCCATGGCGCACTTCAGCCTCGACCCCGACAAGGCCGACGTCATCCCCGTCATGAAAGAAATCCTCGTCCTCCAACCAAAGATCCAGCTCCTCGCCTCGCCCTGGTCCGCTCCCATCTGGATGAAGACCAACGACGCCGCACAAGGCGGAGTCCTCAAGCCCGAATACTTCCACGCCTACGCCGCCTACCTCGTCAAATACATTCAGGGCATGCAGGCCGAAGGCATCCGCATCGACGCCCTCACCATCCAGAACGAGCCCCTCAACGAAAAGAACACCCCCAGTATGCTCATGCTCTCGCCCGAGCAGGATGAGTTCATCAAGACCGATCTCGGCCCCGCCTTCAAACAGGTCGGCATCAAGACCAAGATCATTCTCTACGACCACAATCTCGACCACCCCCTCTATCCCCTCTCCATCCTCCGCGATAAGGCCGCCGCAAAATACGTCGACGGCAGCGGCTTCCATCTCTACGGCGGCACCGTCGACGCCATGACCCAGGTCCACGACGCCTTCCCCAAAAAGAACATCTACTTCACCGAGCAGTCCATCACCCAGCGCGACAACAGCGGCCCCATCAACCTCACCAAGCCCGTCGCCGAAGTCATCGTTGGCGTCAGCCGCAACTGGAGCAAAAACATCCTACTCTGGAACCTCGCCGCCGATCCCAGCAACGGCCCTCACACCAACAACGGGGGCTGCACCGGCTGCTCCGGAGCCATCACCATCGACGGCAACAAGGTCATCCGCAACGTAGCTTTCTACACCATCGCGCACGCCTCGAAGTTCGTCCCCACCGGCTCCGTCCGCATCGCCTCGAATACCCTCGCCACCCTCCCCAACGTCGCCTTCAAAACCACCGACGGCAAGAAGGTCCTCATCGTCTCCAACATCACCGACACCCCCCAAACATTCGACATCCACACCGGCTCAAAAACCCTCACCACATCACTGGGTGCCGGCTCCGTCGGAACCTACATCTGGTAGCCACCCTTTCCCTCAAGGAGTCGTCCCTTTTTTTGTTTGTCATCCCGTAGGTGTAAAGTCTCAATAGGTTGTCCATTCGGACTGGATCATAGAAGCTGATTG
>DHWW01000298.1 GCA_002413385.1 Granulicella sp. UBA5172 | reverse complement strand
GCAGACGTGACTGACGCAAGCTCTACCGCTTCGACTTGGACTTTGGCTTTGGCTTGCTTGCGGTCTTCGCAACTGGTTTTGCAACCTTTTTGGCTGCAGGCTTTGCTTTAGAGACCGGCTTGGCCTTGACCACCGGCTTCTTTTTCGCGGGAGCCGCAGGCTTCACAACCTTCTTGGCCGCCTTCTTCGCGGACGGTTTCACCACGGCCTTCTTTGCGGGGACCTTCTTCCCCACAGGCTTCGCAGCGGCCTTCACGGGAGCAGCCTTGACTGCCTTCTTTGCGGCTACCGGCTTGGCAGTCGCCTTGCTGGGGGCCTTGACCGTCGCCTTGCTGGCGGCCTTTACAGGAGCAGCCTTCTTTGCAACAGCCGCGGGAGCTTTCGCCGCAGGAGCTACCGGCTTCGCAGCCGCCTTGGCCGTTGTCTTCGCGGCAGCCTTGGGAGCTCCAGCAGCCTTGGCCGTAGCCGCCGGCGTCTGATCTTCGCTCGCGGCGCTTACTTCGAGATCCTCCGTCTTGGCCTCGGCTGCGACCTTCTTCGTGCGAGGCTTGGGGACCTTGGCCTCTCGCTTGACGGCGCGGCGGCGCATATTCATCGGCGGCGGTGGGGCGGGCGGAGAGAACGGCTCCAGGAACGCCTTGGCGGACTCTGGGGTGTCAAGCTTTCCGTCCATCACGGCGAAGAAGAGCGTCTCAAGCAGCTCGTCATAGCCCGGCAGCCCCGGCTTGATGCGCATCTCCTGCATCAACTGGTAGGGAATCTTGTGTCGAGCCTGCGACCAGTCTCCGAAGAAGGCCTTGAATTTGGCCTGCAGCGGAGCGCTCTTGGTCGTGTGTGCCAGCCACAGAACAGGCTCCGGCGGAGCTGCGAAGAGCATCGTCCACGCATCCGACGGAGCGTCGGCGGCCTTGCTGGAAAACTGTGCCGCGAACGCCTTGGTGTCGGCCTCCAGAGCGTCGATCTGATCGACAAAGCCGGGGCGCGCGAAGCTGCTCTTGAGCGTATGGGTATCCTTGGGAGCGAGCTTTGCCGTGAGCAGCGGAAAGTACGCGGCCGAGGGGTCAGGGTGAATCCCCATCGACTCCAGCTGCCCGATGGTGTCGCGCAGGCGGTCCAGCTCAGCTTCGTTCACCTTCGCCGACGTCCAGGCCGGGAAGAGCACCTTCGCCCAGCCTTCGGCCTCCAGCCGGTGCAACACGCGCAGAGGATCCTCTTCGTGGAAGATCTCTTCCAACTCGTACTTGCGCAGAGTCGGATTCAAGGCGGAAATATAACCCTCTTCCTTGCCCGTCTCGTAGCGCTGGCGAGTCTTCTCTTCCATCTGCCAGCCGAGCCGTGCTGCAAAACGAACGGCGCGAATCATCCTCGCAGGATCTTCAATAAAGCCGTAGTTCGATACCAGTCGAAGCTCGCGGTTTTCGAGGTCTGCGATCCCGTTGAGGGGATCCATCAGCAGACCGTAGGAGCCATCGTTGAGCGAGATCGCCATCGCATTGGCGGTAAAGTCGCGGCGGCGCAGATCGTCAAGAATGTTGGCTGGCTTGAAGACCGGCTTGCCCGGCTTGGGGTACGTGGCGCTGAGCGTCGAGCCGACCTCCAGGCGAACGCCGCCCGGGAAGTTGAAGTACAGCGTCTGGGTAGGCTCGTCTTCCCCAACCAGGATGCCCCCGGCCTTATGGAGCTCTTTCTTCAGTCTCGTCGCATTGCCCTGCACGGCGAAATCCAGGTCGCGAATCGGTGACCCGGTGGTCAGGTCGCGGACGGCTCCTCCAACCAGGAAGATGGTCATGCCACGGGAGCGGGCGGCATCGCGCACGTGCACCAGGGTAGATTGTTGGGCCGGAGTGAGGCGCGTCTGCAAGAGATAAATGTAATCAGCCATGAGGGTTCCGTGCTCCGAGGCGCCGTGAACGTACCACGATCATCCTAACTTGCTGCAGATCAAGCGTTTACGGCAATAATACAAGTAGACGCAACTTCAGATTCTACATGCTTTGCGGCCATTTGGCTACTCTTTGCACTATGATTGTGGCGAATGGCAGGATGGGTGCTCCCAAACGATGGCTGCGGCACAAAAGAAAGTGATTCTTCGAACGTTTGGGGGTGACCTTATGTGGGGGTACCTTCCTCAGGGAGGATTTCTGCACTCCGGNNCGTGAATCCCGAGCGAATCGGGCGCAAGGCGTTCCCGGCAAGGCCCAGGGGAGACGGTCTCTGGCTGAAGCTGACCTTCCGCGACGAGGATGAATTGGAGGGCCTTGCGAACTTCGATATTGGCTTCGCAGATTCGCTGGTTGAGGATCACGGACTGTTTCTCTCCCTCCCCGACGCGCGATCCAATACGCAAAGAGTCTTCGTGCCTCGAACGGCGCTGCGATCCCTGGAGGCGCTTGGGGTTGTGACCGCGCCCTCCCGACGGCTGGGGGCCAAACTACCGCGTCAGCCCGCAGCAGACGCGCAGGCCAAGCTCTTCGGCGAGTAGAATCAGCACCATGAACCTGGGCGAGTTAGCACAGCAACTGGGAGCCGAATTAGTCGCCGGAGACGGCGAAAGTCCCGCAACGGCTGCGGCACGGACGATCGACGGCGTCGCTGGCATCGAGACCGCCGGGCCCACCAGCATCACCTTCGTTGCCAACCCCAAATACGCAGCTCTGGCCCGCACGACGCACGCTGCCGCACTGATCGTAGAGCCTGGCTTCCCCGCCCTGAAGACGCCTACGCTGCGCACGGCCAACCCCTATCTCGCATGGTCGAAGGCCATCGAAATATTTCACCCAGCGCCAAGCTATAAGCCGGGAGTGCATCCCACCGCTGTGGTCCCCGAGAGCTCGCGCATCGGCGCACGAGCGCACATCGGTGCCTACGTAGTCGTGGGCGAACGCTGCCTTATCGGCGACGATGCGGTGCTGCTCCCGCANNTCCTCCAGAACGGAGCCATCGTCGGCTCAGACGGCTTCGGGTTTGCCAAAAATGCGGAGAGCCGGTGGGTCAAGATCATCCAGTCCGGCCCGGCGGTGCTGGAGAACGCCGTGGAGGTGCAGGCCAATGCCTGCGTCGACCGCGCGTCGATCGGCGAGACGCGCATTGGTGCGGGCACAAAGATCGACAATCTTGTGCAGGTCGGGCATGGCTCAACCGTCGGCGAGAATACGCTGCTCTGCTCGCAGGTCGGTCTCGCTGGATCGACGACCGTGGGAAACAACGTGATTCTTGCCGGCCAGGTGGGTGCGGCTGGACATCTGACCATTGGCGATGGTGCGGTTGCGACCGCGCAAACAGGAATTCCGTCGGATGTCGCGCCGGGCGCTGTAGTGAGCGGCTATCCTGCGACGGAAAATCGTACCTGGCTCCGCTCCGTGGCTGCGGTACATCGTCTGCCCGAACTGATGCAGCGGCTCAAGGCGATTGAAACTCGGATGAAGGACGAGCAGAAGTAGCTCCGCAGCGGCTGGTAGGCTGGATGCATGGGTTTCGAGATGAAGAAGATGATGCAGCGAGCGGGATTGGGCCTGGCGGTACTGGCACTGGGCGGACTTACGGGCTGTCACTCGCACTACGTCGAGGCGGATGTCATCAATGACTCTGGCGCCGCCGTCTCGCTGGTCGAGTTGGACTACCCGAGTGCGAGCTTCGGCAAGGAGTCCCTGGCCAGCGGCGCGGTCTATCACTACCGCTTCAAAATCCTCGGAGATGGCCCCACGAAGATCCTCTGGACGGATGCGCAGAGGAAGGATCACGCTGTGGCGGGACCCTCGTTGCAGGAGGGCCAGGAGGGCACCTTGACCGTCACCCTCACCGGCAACACGGCCCAGTGGAGCACAAAGCTGCGGCCATAGTTCGAGTACAGTAGACTCGGGTCGTGAGCCACGGATTATTCATCACGTTTGAAGGATTGGACGGGTCAGGCAAGACGACCCAGCTACGCCATCTGGCCGCTGCATTGGCGGCGGAGGGGCTTCCTGTTGTCACCCTGCGTCAGCCCGGAGGAACCGCCCTGGGCGACCGCATTCGAGCCGTATTGCTGGACTCCCGCAGCGAGGCGGAACTCGGCAGCATTGCCCCCGAAGCAGAGATGGCCCTCATGTTCGCTGATCGTGCGCAGTCGCTCCGGGAGGTCATTCTTCCCGCGCTGGCACAGGGAGCCATCGTGCTTTGCGACCGCTACACCGACTCTTCAGAGGCCTATCAGGGCGCCGGGCGAGGCCTGGGCAGTGAGCGCATTCTTGCCATGCACAAAGCTGTCTGCAACGACGTCCAGCCGGGCCTTACGCTGCTGCTGTTGCCGCCGCTGCAGAGCTCGCTGCAGCGTGCCAGGCGTCGCAATGAGCGCCATGCACAGAAGCACGGCACCGACGAAAATCGCTTCGAGCGCGAGGGCGACGATTTTTACACTCGAGTCCATGAACAATATCGCGAGATTGCCCGGCGAGAGGAAAAGAGAGTCGTGGTGATTGCGGATGAGGCTCCCATTGAGGCCATCGCAGCGCGCATTCTGGAAGTAGTGCGAGCGAGGCTGGCTGAGATTGCCGCGAACACCCACGCCTCTGGCATCCAGAGATCTGCGGTCCAGTAATGCGAGACTTTGAACGAGACGATGACTACATCCCCGCCTCCCGCCGTCCGTGCAAAACCTGTCAAGCCCCC
>DHWW01000266.1 GCA_002413385.1 Granulicella sp. UBA5172 | reverse complement strand
CGTCCTCGAAATAGGAGAATGGCTCCATAAACGCTTTCATTTCATATGTATATTGCCATAGGCTGGTAGCCGTTCGAACACCAGCAGCGGAAGGAATATGGAAACAGTCTTGAAGCAGGATAGGTTGAGGCAGCTCTTTCAGGCTTTTCGCCTGCGTGACGATGCCGCATTCCTGCCCCGTCGTCCCCGCCATAAACACCTAAGGAATTAGGTGTTTATGGCTAACCTCAAGTGACAACTCAGAAGCCGCCGGTACGGACCGGTACGATGCCTCCGGCACGGCGACTTTTCCCATCAACATCTGGATCTGTTGCATACTCGCCTCGCGTTTGTCGGCCGAGACTGCGTGCGTGTAAAAGTCCATCTTAATGCGTGAGTTTGCGTGCCTCAAGAGTTCCTGAGCCACCTTCACATCGATCCCCATGGACCACATGAGGTCGCATGATTTCCATTGAAGTCCCCGCCTCCACACGGACACTCCCATAGCCCTATTCAGCTAACGACCAAGGGCACTGACGTGCCCCTTATTTCTCAACCATTCATCTCTGCTTCTGAGGAACCACAACATTGCTGGAGCATTCGGCGTTGGTGCAGGCTCCAACCTCATCCTTTTTTGTCTTGGGGTTGTGGATAATATCCAGGGGCGATCCGCACTTCGTACAGCGTGGTGTCCTGTCGCTTGACATGGTGATCTCCTTCTCGATGTTTCGGTGAAGCGATCTCTTTGCACGAGCATCCCGCCTGGTATCAGTGCAGTCCCGGCGTTCATTTAGAGTCGGCCCGATCAACGCTCTATTTGCCGCCGCGCAGATCTTCAAACCATTGATGTGTGTATTCCTTATCGCATGGAATGCGATGATAAGAACCTTGATCGGAGATGAATGTCACGTCTTTAATAGCGTACATAGCGGGATTTAGCCGCAACCCATCATTCCGCACGAGATCATGAAAGTAGATTGCTGTCGATTCTCCCGCCGCGAGAACTGGAATAGTTACTTCGAAGCCTTCAGTGCGGTCCGTTTGGTCTACCGCAATTCGTACATGTGTCCAGGATTCGTGAGAAGGGTTGTAAATTATTATCGCGCTATTTTCGTCAGAGACAATCAGACCAGCCGGCAAGCAGTTCTGCTTCTCAAGTTTTACTTCGGGTGGCCGACTGCTTTGGCATCCGATAAACGGCACAAGAATGGCAATCAGCACGAGAACCGTCCGCGAGTTACTCATGCTCTAAACATACTAGACTTCTGGGCGGGTGGGGCGGGTGGCCCCATCCGTACGCGCTCTTGCGGACGGGTGGGGATGACGCCGAGATCTCTCGGGACAACCACCAAGCGCGTAGGATTCCCACAGGAGCGACACCATGTCATCCCAGCCAGTCCCGCCGTCTCCTTTGCGAGGACGATTCCTAACCCATGTTTCAGTCGTACGAGTCAACCAGATTGAGGTCACTCCCAACCGCTCCATTGGCCTCGATGAGTCTCCTGACAACAGTCCCGCCCGTATCCGCTCGCGGCGAGATGCCTTCGCCCGAGGCTGCCCTGATGGCAAAATGACCTGGGCCATCAGTTGGCTCGCACTCAACGACACGCGCAAGGAGTACCAGGAGGCCCGAAAGCTGCTGGCGTCCTTCCACGATCGCTACGGCGATGAGATCACCTTTATTCCCGGCGGCTACTTCGCGCCGATGTACGACACGCGCGAGCACATCCGCAACACCATCCATACGGCTCTGGGGATGGTGTCCACCATGGTCGGCGGAGGGTATCGTCCGCAATGCGTCGTTGCCGGTTTTATGGATGCAGAGAATCAGAGGTTCCTCGCCACCGAAGAGGGCATTCATGTCTGCCAGGGGCAGATCTGGAGCCAGCACGGAATCGATCACGGCGACGGCGATGGTGGCTTCTGCTATCCGTATTACCCCAGCCGCGAGCACTATCTCAAACCCGCGCAGGGAGCAGCGGACTTTATCGATTCAGTCTGCCTCGATGGCTGGACCTGCGATTTCCTGGCGGCGCGACGAGATGGCTTTCAGGGTGGATTCAACAGCCGGATGGGCGTGGGTCCGATTGAGACGGTGGCGGATCTCGGCAAGGCCGTCGGGCGTAAAGAGATGATGGATACCACGGCGATACACTTCGATCGCGGCGCGGCCCTGAACGGCTTTGGCTGGGTTACGGCGATCTGGGAGGTCTCGATTGGCCACGACGAGGACCTGACCTACTGGCTGCAATCCGTGCGAGACAGATGGCCGGACACGCACGTCATGACCGAAGGCGGGTTCGGCCTGGAGTGGCGGAAACATACCCCCAACAATTCGTCGCTCAACTACCGCTTTGATGAGCGTGGGACAGGCGCTCCGGGGTCAGAGAAAAATCTGGAGATCGAGTGGTTCATGAATCGCGAGTTTCGTCTCGCGCTCCTGCACGACTGGACCACCGATAGCCCTCGCATGGCCATCGACTTTACGCGCTATGACCTGCAGGCTGACGAGCCTCGCGGCCNNGAATCATCGAGCACGGTAGCAGCGCCAATGATTGTGCTGGCCGCAAGCTGTGCGCCCGGAAAAGGCATTGGCGATTCCCTCTCCATAAGTGGAGCCCAACCCAATGCTCGCGGCCGAACCACGAGACCGGTACACCAACCGCCCAGCTCACATTCCCCCCGACATCTCCTTCAGCGCCTTCTCCGCCGCCTTCTTCACCTTCGGCAGCGGATCCAGCCCCAGGCAAGTCTTGTAGTGCTTCTCCGCCTCATCGAGCTTCCCCAGTCGTCGCGCCGCCTCAGCCAGCGCCAGGTGCGCCTCCGGATCATCCCCGGCGATCGACAACGCATCGCTAGCCCGGTCATACGCTCCCTTGAAGTTCCCGTCATTCTGATAGAAGGCCGCCACCTTCAAATCCTCGGCCTCGCGCTCATCCGAAGTCTGTCTCGGACCCTTCGCCAGCCGTCTTCGTTCCGCCCGTCTCTCCTCCGCAGACTTGGCCGCCGGATCGTCATCGCCCCCCAGCGGTCCCGCGTCTCCGCCTTCCGAGCTCGAACTGCTGCTACTGGAACTCCCCGAACTCCCTGCATCCTGCAACCCATCCCCCTTCGCCGGTGCACTCGGCGCACCCTGCGCCGCACCCCCACCAGACGAGTCCCCCGGATACGGAAAGCTCTTCGCCGGACCNNCGCAGCACCATTCTTCCCATCCGTCGGAGGCTGGCAATTCGGCCACGTCACAGTCTTCCCCTGCTCGTCCGTAAACGTGCAACTACCCTGCGCGCGAGCCATCCCCGCCGCCAGGACCAAACACGCCCCAGCGCCCAACCCAACCATCCTCACCACAAATCTTGTTCTCAACCGCATACCTCCATTAGACGACACGCCGCCCTCCAGCGATAGCCCCGTCCGCCTTCTCTACCCTCTACCCCCTGCCCTTCTGCTACACTCCACCCCATGCCGCGCCACGCCAACACGCCCCGCCTCCTCATCCGTTCCTCCTCCATCCACGCCGCCGGCTGCTACACCCTCGACCCCATCCCCCGCGGCCGCCGCGTCCTCGAGTACTCCGGCGCGCGCATCCCCAAAGAGCTCGCCGACGAGCGCTACGCCGACCGCCCCGTCACCTATCTCTTCGGCTTTGGCGGCACCACCGACGTCATCGACGGCTTCGGCACCGCCATGTTTCTCAACCACTCCTGCGCCCCCAACTGCGAGACCGAGGAAGAAAACGGCCGCGTCTTCATCCGCGCCATCCGCAACATCGCCGCCAACGAAGAGCTCGTCTACGAGTACCACCTCTACGACTCCGACGAAGACAACGCCGACTGCTACTGCAACGTCCCCCACTGCCGCAAAACCATGTTCTCCGACGACGAACTAAAACGCCGCACCCGCGCCGCCGCCCGCAAAAAGTCCCGCGCCGCAAAGTAGCCGCAACGCCTCCTTGCACCACCAAAACGAANNCGTACATGATGCCGGTACCAGCAATGCCGATGATGGTGGTGGTGGCCAATAACGACCACCACCTGAGCATCCGCCGGTGCAGCCACCATTCCTAGAGAGATCAAGAGAAACAAGCTCAACACAATTCGCTTCATGCCTGTCAGATGCACTCTGCAACCGAAACAATACGCCCGCATGAGCAATCCAGACCATTAAATCTTTCACCCAAACTCCCGCAGCCCCCCCGACCCACCGGGTGCCCCATAGCCTGCCCTGAGCTTGTCGAAGGGTCTCGCTCCTGAGACATGGGTTTGCACGATCTCCACCCCACGCACAAACCCACACCACGACCCGCTACAATCAACCCTGTCGATGGCCTACCAAGTTCTAGCCCGCAAGTACCGCCCCCAGCTCTTCTCCGACGTCATCGGGCAGGACCACGTCACCCGCACCCTGCTCAACGCGCTCGCCCAGAACCGCATCGCCCACGGCTACATCTTCTCCGGCCATCGCGGCATCGGCAAGACCACCATCGCGCGCATCCTCGCCGCCGCGCTCAACTGCAGCAACGCCGTCGGCTCTCCCGAACGCCCCACCGAAGAGCCCTGCCGCGTCTGCGTCAACTGCCGCGAAATCTCTTCCGCCTCCCGTCAGGACGACTCCATCTTCGAGGAGTCCCACTCCTTCGACGTCGAGGAGATCGACGCCGCCACCAACCGCGGCATCGACGACGCCCGCCTTCTCACTTCAAAAATCCAGACCCGCCCCACCAACAAGAGCAAGTACAAAATCATCATCCTCGACGAGGCGCACCAGATCACCGACGCCGCCTGGAACGCTCTCCTCAAGACCCTCGAAGAGCCACCCGAGTGGGCCGTCTTCATGTTCGCAACCACCCAGCCCGAGGACATTCCGCAGACCATCCGCTCGCGTTGCCAGCACTTCAGCTTTCACGCCGTCAAGCTCGACGACATCGTCGGTCAGCTCCGCTTCATCGCCACCAAAGAAGCCATCACCGTCGACGGCGCCACCCTCACCCTGCTCGCCGAAGCCGGCGACGGCTCCATGCGCGACGCCCTCTCCATCATGGATCAGGCCATCGCCTCCGCCCCCATGAAGCCGAGTCCCCCATCGCCGGCCACTACCGAACCGGGTGCCCCATCCATGACA
>DHWW01000151.1 GCA_002413385.1 Granulicella sp. UBA5172 | reverse complement strand
CCGGGTTGCCTGTGGAGCAGGCGCTGGCTACATTCACCGCGCTGCGAGCTTGGAATGTGCTGTTTGTGCGCGGGTTGTCGGAGGCGGACAAGCAGTTACCGGCGGTGCATCCGGAGCGAGGTGAGATGAGGCTATGGACAATTGTGGAGACCATGGCGGGACATGATCTGCATCATCTGGCGGAGTTGAAAAAGTAGGAATCTGGTGGGTAGATGACGGCATTATTTTCTGCGTCCCACGAGCATCCTTTAGAAATCTCATAGTGAAACAACGGGGTTTCTCGCATACGATCACGAGCGGAGTTGAAACGAGTCTTTAAATTTTCCAAGGTGCGGCGTTCATATCTTGCAAGAATGAGCCTTTCGTTTTCATCGTCGATTTCAAGTAGGTCCCCAACGCAATCCAGAATTTCATTCACATCCGGGTAGACTCGGAAACTACCATTTTCGATACTCGTCCAAGGTCTTGTTGCATTTGCGGGAGTTACAGCTACCACAGCAGGCGACTGTGTTTTCCATATTGTNNAATACAGGGGTCCTTCCCCTTACAGGGGCAGGATGACGGCGAAAAACAGGCAAAGGCAACAGCAAAGGCGAATACAGGGGTCTCTGCGCTGCGCGCTTCGGTCGAGATGACGGGTTGTTGGGGTGTGGCTAGGGTTGTTGTGGTGCTAGTCGAGGGCGGCGTTGACGTCGCGGACGAGGTTGCGGATGTAGCTGCGGCGGTTGAGGAGGGCGACCATGGATTGCTTGGCGGCGTCTTTTGCGGCGGTGGCCAATGGGTCTCCGACGGCTGCGGCGTCTACGGCGGTGTCCCAGGCGGTCCAGAGGGATTCCAGTTGCTGCTGGGCTTCGGCTAGCATGGCGGTGAATTTTTGGCGGGCGGCTTCGAGGTCGGCGCGGACGTTGGGGTCGGGATCGGCGTGCGACTCCAGGGCTTCTCGCATCTCTTCGAGGGCCATGTTAAGTTCGAAGGCTTCTTCGAGGAGGTCGGGGGGAGCTACTTGTTTCTTCAGCGTGCCGGTTGATTTGGCGAGATCTGTGGCGGCGCGGGATTGCTCTTCGAGCTGGATCCCCTGGAGGGAGAGCAGGTACTCGGTGCGGGCGATGGGCGAGCGGAGGGTGCGGTAGGCGTCGTTGAGCTGCGAAGAGGCCGCGAGCGCGGCGGCTTGTTCGGCGGCGGGTTTGGCGGCGAAGCGGTCGGGGTGGAGCTTGCGGGATTGGGCGTAGAAGGTCTTCTCGAGGGCGGCGAGGTCGAGGTGGAGATGCTGCGGAAGGGAGAAGAGGGTGAAGTAGTTGTTGGGATCGCTGTGGCTCATGCTGTCCTTAGAGTAACTGGTGGGAACGGGGAATTGTTGCGGCGGACCCCACCCATGACGATAAGACTGTCATGAATGGGGCACCCGGCAAATACAGTGGAGCGTTGCTTCAAATATGACGAGTTGCTGGGAAGGGTTGAGGGGTTGAAGTTTTGAGGGAATGAGTGGCGGTGCTACACTCCCGCCATGCGATTTCAAACTCTTTTTCGCCATGCGGCCCTGACGGGTTGCGCGCTTACTCTTACTGTTGCTGCTTCTACTGTCGTTGCTTCGATGCACGCTCAGACCACCGCTGCGGCGAGTGCGCCGGCGGCGAAGCGTGGCATGAACCTGGAGGACCTGGCGAAGTTTGAGCGGGTCGGTGACCCGCAGGTGTCGCCGGATGGGGCGTGGATTGCTTACACGGTGAGCAAGGTGGATGTGGGTGAGGATAAGGGGCTGAGCCAGTTGTGGATGGTGAGCTGGGATGGGAAGCAGGATGTGCAGTTGACGTTTAGCAAGGATGGGGCGGGTGGGCCGCAGTGGAGTCCGGATGGGCGGTGGCTGGCGTTTACTTCTGGGCGCGAGGGATCGGGGCCGGACGCGGGGAAGGGTTCGCAAGTATGGGTGCTGAACCGGCGCGGAGGCGAGGCGCAGCAGTTGACGAATGTGAAGGAGAATCTGGATGGGTTCAAGTGGTCTCCTGACAGCAAGACGCTGCTGCTGACGCTGACGACGGTCGCGGCCGCCGCGTTACTTGCGGTGCTCGCGATGTGGTGGCGCCAACCGTTCGACAACGTCGACGGGCGGATCAGTCCCGTCGGCTTCGACGTCGAAGGCTTCGTCGTACCCGCATACGCGTTCTTCTCGCTCGCCGTCGGAGTGCTCGCGGGCGCGCTGCTTCGGCGGACGATTCCGGCGATGTCTCTCGCCGCAGCTGCCTTCTTCGCCGTGCGCCTCGGCGTCGAGAAGTTCCTTCGCCCGCACTACCTGGCGCCGCTCCATCGCACGGCGAACGGGTTGACGCAGGGCGCGCGGGCGCGCGACTGGGTGCTCGAGAACCGGCTCGTCGACGCTGTCGGACGCCAGATCTCGGCCGCGCGCGAGGACCTCGCCATCCTCCACGCCCAGCACGCGAGGGTCGACCCGCAGGACTATCTGTTGTCGCTGGGCTGGAAGCGCGTCATCACGTTCCAGCCGGACGGCCGCTTCTGGACCTTCCAGGCGATCGAGATGGGCGTGTTCGTGCTCCTCGGCTTGCTCGCCGTCGCAGCGTCGCTGGCACTCGTGCGTCGGGCGCCCGCGTGACCGAGCGACTCGATCGCCGCCGGNNGGGCGGGCGTTGCGGCCGTTGGGGCCGCCGGCATCACGGGCAGCGCGGCGGCCGCGTCTTCGGCCGGCTTTCTGCGTGACCATCCGCGCTGGCGCTTCGTCTTCGTCAATCACGCGGTGACGAACCCCTTCTTCGTCCCCGTCCGCTACGGGAGCGCCGACGCCTGCTCGCTGTTCGGCGTCAGCTCGGACTGGACCGGTTCGAAACGGAGCGATGTGGGCGAGATGGTCGCGGCAATGCGCCGCGCGATCAACGAGGGCGTGGATGGGATCGCGGTCTCGATCATCGACCCCGTCGCCTTCAACTCACTCACCGAGAAGGCCCTCGAGCGGGGCATCCCCGTGATCTCCTACAACGCCGACGGCGGACGGGGGAACCGGCGGCTCGCCTACGTCGGCCAGGACCTGTACCAGTCCGGGCTGAGAATTCGGCTCGCGGATCGTCGAGCTCGTCGGGGACGGTGACGTGTTCCTCTTCATTGCGACTCCGGGACAGCTGAACATCCAGCCGCGCGTCGATGGCGCGCTGGACGCGATCCGAGACTCCGGGAAGGCCATCCGCGTGCACGTCGTCGCGACGGGCGCGGATGTCGCGCAGGAGCGCGAG
>DHWW01000012.1:21419-22078 GCA_002413385.1 Granulicella sp. UBA5172 | reverse complement strand
GCGCAAAGCCATGGCGACATGGACCGCGGCGTGGAGGGCCTCGCGCACGTCGCCAGTGGCTGACGCGATCTTCATCGCGTTGAAAGACACGCAGCAGCGCTTCGCGATCTCCGACGAGCTGCTCGAACAACTGGTGGCCGGGACCAGCATGGACCTTGAGGCCAGGGTTAAGGGAGTCTGCAATCTTGAGCTTTGCGGTCCGGATGGGAAGCCGCATACGGTGCAGGTCTACGAAAGTTTAGCGGCGCTGCATCACTACTGCTATCTCGTCGCTTCGGTCGTTGGTCTTGTGTGCATTCGCATCTTTGGCTATACCGATCGACGCGCCGATCAGCTTGCCATCGACACAGGCATCGCCTTCCAACTCACGAATATCCTCCGCGATGTTAGGGAAGACGCAGGTCTTGGACGAATCTATGTTCCTTCCGACCTTCTGCGCGATCATGGAGTGGATGTGTCGCGGATACTTGCACTCTGCGCTGGCGAGTCGATGAACGAGAAGGATCTCGCTCTCTTCCGTAGTCTCGAACTTCACGCACAGACGCTCTATCGCAGCGCGGATGAACTGATTCCTCTGCTTGACCCGGATGCTCGGCCTGCGATGCGCGTGCTTGTACGGATCTATCATGGCCTGCTTGATCGCATCGCTGCCGATCCGG
>DHWW01000012.1:0-21382 GCA_002413385.1 Granulicella sp. UBA5172 | reverse complement strand
ATTCTGCAATCTTTCAAGGCCAGGCTCGTCGGATGAGTGACAACGGTAGTGCGGACGTGCTGGTGATTGGTGCTGGGCTGGCGGGGCTGTCTGCTGCGGTTGCACTCTCTGGTGCGGGGGCAGATGTTGCGCTGGTTGAACGCAAGCCGCATGTGGGAGGGCGCGCGTATTCCTACGAGCACCCGGCGCTTGAGGAGGTGGTTGATTCGCAGCATGTGTTGCTCGGTTGCTGCACGAACCTGATCGACCTCTGCAGACTTGCGGGCGCGGATCGCCACATTCGCTGGTACGACAAGATCACGTTTCTTGAGCCGGGCAGAGCGAGTGGGGCAGCGCGACGGAGCGACATTGGAGCAAGCTTTCTGCCCGCACCGGGGCATTCTTCGTGGAGCTTTCTGCGGGCATCGATGCTTTCGGTTGCGGACAAGGCGTCGATTGCGCTCGGCTTGCTGGAGTTTTTGCGCGGCTATCCGTTGAGCGATGAGGAGCCGTTCTCTGCGTGGTTGAAGCGCACGAAGCAGACGGATCGAGCGATCAGACATTTCTGGGAGCCGGTGATCGTTGGGACGCTGAACGACACGTTCGATCGCTGCTCGACACGGTATGCAGGGCAGGTGTTTCACGAGTCGTTTATGAAGTCTGCGGAGGGCGGGCGGCTGGGTATACCGGCGCAGCCACTGTCGGAGTTTTATACGGCTGTCGCGCAACTCGCTGAGAAGCAGGGAACGAGCTTGCATTTGCGGACCAGCATTGACCGCATCGAGTCTATGCCCGATGGTGCGTGGACGGCTACTGCGTCGGATGGATCGATCTATCGCGCGGGCAGCCTGGTTCTCGCGCTGCCGTTTGAGCAGACGGCTCGGCTTGTGGGAACGCTTCCTGAGGAGTCGATCCAGCGCCAACGAATTCTGCCCGCGATGGACCATTTTACGCACTCGCCCATCACGACGATTCACCTCTGGTTTGACAGGGTGATTACGGAACTCGACCATGCGGCGTTGCTGGACACACGCATTCAGTGGATGTTCAACAAGTCGCGTATTCGGCGGTTTGAAGAGAGCGCGGTCGCGCAGCCGGGGCAGTATCTTGAGTTGGTGATCAGCGCTTCGTTTGCTGAACTTCATCGGACGCGCGAGGAGATTGTGAGCGCCGCTGTCGAGGAGCTTGCAGGCTTCTTCCCGGTGGTTCGCGAGGCCAGGATTCTGAAGTCTGGTGTGCTGAAGGAGGCTCGCGCGACCTTCTCAGTTGTGCCGGGGCTGGATCGGTTTCGCCCTGCTGCGGACGGCGCGGGGGAGGGACTTTATCTTGCGGGCGACTGGACGCTGACGGGTTGGCCATCGACGATGGAGGGCGCTGTTCGGAGCGGGCGCCTTGCTGCGGAGGCCGTTGCTAGAGGGGCGGGAAAGCAGGGCAGATTTCTGACCCCGGATCTTCCTGCGACAGGTCTGATGCGACTGCTCGGTTGTTAGTGCGCTAGCAGAATGACGCCTACGGCGACGAAGCCTGTTGCCAGCCAGCGGCGGTGATCTACCTTCTCGTTGAGGAAGAGTTTCGCTGCGATGGCGTTACCGATGTAGGTGAGGGAGGCTATCGCAGGCGCGGCCAGCGATAGCTCTGCGATGCTGAGCGCAAAGAGCATGGCGAAGAAGTTGAGCGCCATGCAGAGCGCTCCGATGACAAACTTTCCATCGGTGAGTACGGCCTTGATGGCGCCGGGGATGCCGCTGCGTTCGCGGATGATGTCGAGGTCGCCGAGTTGGCGCATGCCTGCGGCGATGAGGACTTCGCCGGCGATGGCGAGGGCTGCGACGAAGGAGATCGAGGACCAGATGCGCACGGTTTGAGAGAGGATCATCGGCCTACTCCGGCATCCATTCGATCCAGTTCCGCGTGCTCCGTCCGTGAGGGACCGCCGGCTACGAATCCGACGGCGCATACGATGAGGAGAATTCCTGCCCAGCGCGAGCGTGACATTTGCTCATGCAGCCAGAAGCGTCCCATCAGGGCTATGACGACGTAGCCGAATGCGGTGGCGGGCAATGACGAAGGTTAGATCGGCCCAGCTGAGCGCCGTGGTGTAGCAGGCGAAGAAGCCGATGAGGAGAATAATTCCGGCGTCGACGAATGGATTGAAGAGCGCGTGCCAGAGCAGGCCGAGGTGATGCAGGTCGACCGCGCCGACCTGCCCCATGCCGCGGGAGAGCAGGGAATCGCCAACGGACGCGGTCAACATGATGGCGACGAGGACGGCGTACTGCGAGGGCTTTAGAGCGTACTTCAAGATGTCCCCTTCGGATGGAGCAAAGAGAAAGGCGGAGCAGAAACGCTCCGCCTCTGGTGCTTGTGCGAGTAACTACGCGTGCAAGTTGGCGCTTTCCTGCGCCTTGAGTGCGTTGGCGTCCTTCTTGGCGCGGGAGGCCTTGTTGCGCTGTGAACGCAGCTTCATGAAGGCCTTGGCCTCTACGTAGAGACGGGGCACATCGCGGTTGACGACGGCCTTCCAGACGACGCGGAATGCAGCCTTGGGGCGGAAGTAGTATTCGTCGTAGAACTTGTGCACCATCTCCATGACGTACTCGGTGGGGAGGCCGGGGTACTCGATGTGCGCCATCTGGTGACCGCCGCCGTCCTCCATCTTTTCGTTGGTGATGAAGCCGTTGCGCTTGGCGTAGTCGTAGAACTCGGTGCCGGGATAGGCGTGGGCCACGGAGACCTGGATGGTCTCGCAGTCCAGGATCTTGGCGAAGTTGATTGTGTTGCGGATGGACTCTTTGGTCTCACCCGGCAGGCCGAGGATGAAGTCGGCGTGGATGATGAGGCCGAGGTCGTGGCAGTCCTTGACGAAGTCGCGCGCACGTTCGACCGTGGCACCCTTCTTGATGTTCTTGAGGATCTGCGGATCGCCGGACTCGAAGCCGACGATAAGCAGACGGCAGCCAGCTTCCTTCATGGCCTTGAGGGTGTCGTAGTCGGTGGTGACGCGCGACGTGCAGCTCCAGGTGATGCCGATGGGCTTGAGCTTTTCGCAGAGTTCGATGGTGCGAACCTTCTGGATGTTGAAGGTATCGTCGTCGAAGAAGAACTCCTTGACGTGGGGGAAGTTCTGCTTTGCCCATGCCATTTCGGCGGCAACGTCGTCGGTGGAACGCTTGCGCCAGGCATGGCCGCTGAGGGTCTGGGGCCACAGGCAGAAGGTGCACTGCGCAGGGCAACCGCGCGTGGAGTAGAGCGAGATGTAGGGGTGCAGAAGGAACGGCACGTTGTAGCGCGTGACGTCCATGTCGCGCGCGTAGATCTTGGTAGCCCAGGGCATCGCGTCGAGGTCTTCGACCTGCGGGCGATCCGGATTGTGCTGGATGACGCCGTTGGCGTCATCGTTTCCGTTTTCGTCTCGTTTTTTATAGCTGATGCCGAGGATCTCGTTCAGGGGCTTGCCGTTGGCAAACTCTACGACGGAGAAGTCGAACTCGCGGCGACAGACAAAGTCGAGGACTTCGCATTCGTTCAGGGCGCGGTCCGGGTCCGTGGTGACCGGGGGGCCAACAAAACAAATCTTGATGGTGGGATTCGCCTTCTTGATGGCGCGTGCTAAACCGTGATCGCCGGACCAGCCTACCGTCGAGGTAAACAGGACGAGGAATTCGAAGCCTTTCGCAATCTCGACGGTCTCGTCCGCGCTCACATGGTGCGGCGGGGCATCGAGCAGCTTGGAACCCTCGAGCATGCCGGCGGGGTAGGCCAGCCAGACGGGGTACCAGTAGGACTCGATCTCACGAGTTGCGGGCCAGCGGGAGCTGGCGCCACCGTCAAAGTTTTCAAAGGAGGGCGGGTTAAGTAGCAGCGTTTTGAGGGGCATAATAATAGTTCCAGTTTACCACTTTGTCACGGAGAACGTTGAGGGGGAGTGCGATCCTGTGCACAATCGTTGAGGCAGGGCTGTGGCGCACGTCACACGATATTGTGCGACGAAAAGCCTGGCGTAATCAATGGGTTAGCGGTGGGCTGGCGATTTCGGGCAGTGTCGAAGCCGTCTTAAGCCAACGGTCGAGTTGACCGGTCTGCCTCATCATGCTGACCTCTGCCTGGCTGAATTGAAACTGTGCATTGAGAAGGTCAATGCTGCGGGCGCTCTCCTGCAGGCGCGCGTTTTGCTCGTCCTTGGGCGTCAGTAGCGGCCGATTGTCGCTGGCACTCTTGGAGTTTAGCTGTGCGAGCACGGCATTCAACTGCTCCTGCGCCATGTCCATGTCAATTTGAGCGAGTTCGCTCCTCGCGGAGAGCTCAGCAATAGTGCGCTGGAGTTTGTTCCTGTTATCGAGGAACTGATTTTGCTGATTCTGCGCCTCGAACTTTGCGTGGGCCGCCTCTGCCGCGGCGGCGTGGACGTCGTCTTGATGCTTTCTGTCGAAAAGCGGAATCTGAATCTGAAGGTAGACGCTTTCCGCGTTCTCGCTCTGTCCGGTGAAGTTTGGGTAGTAGCGTGTATAGCCGTTCTGCCCGGTGTCGATACGACTGTAATTCAGGCCAAAGCTCACTTGTGGTCTGAGTCGGTAACGGCCCACGCCAAAGGCAATCTCCTGCTTGCTCCTGGCAAGAGCGAATGCAGACTGTATGCCGAAGCTGGTGGGTTCACCGGCGGCGAGCGTACCCATCGGAGGAAGGGCTGGAATGGAGTTGGACACAGCCGTAAGAGGGGTGCCGGGGAGGCCAATCAGTCGAGCAAGGTGGTCAGAAAGTGCGCTTACTTCGTCATGGGTCTGAAGCTGCTCAAGCTCAATCTGCGTAGCATTCCGGTGGGCACGCAGAGACTCCATCCGTGTGTCCTGACCAGCGTCCAGACGTTCTTGAACGATTGCGGCCAACCGCTGCGCGAAGCCGTACTCCTCGCTGATCGCAGTCTGTCGTCGCTGAGCGTTGTCGAGGTTGAGGTAGGTCACGACCACATCCTCGGTGACTTGTTCGTCGGTCTCCTTCATGGCGAGCGTTGCAGCTTCTAACGCTACACTTGCAGCCCGAACATTGTCTCGTTGGGAAAAGTTATAGACCAGGGATTGACTGGACATGCTGAAGATGACGGGGAGTCCTGTCGGTACGCCGAAGCCCTGTCCATAGCCACCGTCGGCGACGAGGTTGGGGACGTACACATCGCGTGTTGCAGCGAGGTTGGCACGGGCCTTGGCGACATCCGCTTTTGCCATACTGACCCTGGGATCATTGCGCAGGGCAAGATCGACAGCCGAATTCAGCGAGATCTGCGCCGAGGCGCCGATAGCAAATGCCATCAGCATCACGATCCCTCCCGCTAATCCTGTCCTAAGATGCATCCTGTTCCTCTGTCCTTCAGCGTTCGTCTCACCGCCACTCGCGTGACCATTACAGTTGGCGTAGCGCCTGCTTAGCTGGAGCATAGCCGGATGCAAGCTCCAGCGCCTTTTCAAACTCGATCTTAGCTCCCCCGGTATCTCCCCTGGCTACCATCATCTTGCCCAGCATGACCTCCACATGGATCACGGGTGCTGCGTCACTCTTTGCACTACTGCGCAGATACTCCTGCAGTGCATGCTCGGCAAGCTGTGGTTCAAGATGCCTGCTGTTCAAGATGCTGGCAACGTCGACGATCGATGCATCGTTGGATCGATCGACTGTCAGGCATTGTTTGAGTGTCTCAACAGCCTTCGTCTGCTGGTCTCGACGCATGTAGTAGGCACCGAGATCAAGCAACGCCTCTGGATGCTTCGCATCGCCGACTGCGGCCTTGAACTCATGTTCCGCGGTGCCATAGTCTTTATTTTTTTCCGCAAGCATCGCGCGAATTCGATGCGCGACCTGGGGAAGATGATTCTGCACCCGATCGGCCAGGTCGGTGGCCTTGTCCTGACCTCCGCCCGCAATGCCAGGAGCGTTGATATAAAACTCGCTGAGGTCATCGGCGGCAGCAGCGCTCCTCGGATCCAGTTGAACCGCTGTCTCAAACGCAGTGCGCACCTTGCGTGCGAGGCCGAAACCAGCAAATGGACCTGCGTGACTCGCCTTCATTCCCAGGGCTCTGCCCAGCCAGTCATAGGCCTCACTGCTGCCGGGGAGCGATCGCACTGCATTCTCGCAGGCGTCGACGGCCTGATCCTGATGCTCTTCTGCATAGTAGCTTCGGCAGAGCAATAAATACGCCTGTCCATCCCTGGGATTGGCGGCGATGGCGCTCTGAAGAGTGGCAATCGCTTCATCGATACGACCTTGCATCAAGGATCGTTCCGCAGGACTCGTGGAGGTCGTGACGGGATGAGTTACTGCTGCATTTGCGGCGCACGTAAGACCGAAGCTACACAAAAGCACCAACCGTGGGAACAGTTTCGAGAGAGAGGCGATGCGGACCTTCGCGCACGCATAGCGGGTGATGATTGATCTCATCAGTGACATCTCACTTTAGGGTTTCACCTTCACCCGAAGTCCGTCACTCAGGTCAGTTTCGTTGGTTACTCCAAGGGCCACAACGTCCCCTTCCTTCAGACCGTCCAGAATCTCAAAGCGTGTGAGGTTGGTCAGCCCCACACGGATTGGTGTGCGTACCAGGCGGCTATCTACAATCTTGTAGACGAAGTCGCTGCCTACGGTGTGAAGCGCCTCCCGTGGGAGGCTGAGGACATGATCGTGCTGCAATTCCGTTACCTTGACTGTGACGTTGGTGTTGGGCAAGAGGTCGCCCTCCGCGTCGTCCACGCTGATGAGACACTCCCCCACGTTGCGTGTTCCGCCATAGGAGATGATGGTGGTAGGAGCCTGGACGACGTGCCCATGCCACTCCTTACCCGGCTTTGCATCCCACTTGATCGATACGGGTTGGCCGGCTTTGAGCAGTCCGATTTCGGGTTCGTCGAAGTAAGCTTTTATTTGGAGATTCGTAAGGTCTGCAACCTGTACAAGGGTCTCCCCCGCGGGCACAAACTCATACTGGGTGACGGGAATTGCGTACACGGTCCCGGCAAACGGGCTGTGAATGTTGACTCCTGCAAAGATGGTCTGGGCCGCATCGACCGCTGCCTGCGCCTCCGCTACCTGGGCTTTCTGTGCCTTCAAATCATCGGGGGAGTAGCGTGCATGCCGTCGCGCCTGGATCTGTTGCACGCGATCCTTTGCCGAATTCAGATGTTGCTGCGCGAGAGCAACTTCGTTGGCTGAAGCTGCACCCTTCGTCTCGAGCGTCTGGAGCGACGTCAGAGAGGCCGTATTCTGCAATACCTGCGTCTTTGCAGCGGTCAAATCCGCACTCTGCGCAAGGAGTTCATCCTGTGTTCCACCCTGCTCCATGGCTTGCAAGGAAGCCATGCTGGAAGCAAGACTTGCCTTGGCGGCCGCGAGGTCTTTGCGGGCCTGGCTGTCATCCATCTGGACCAGTTCCTGGCCGCTTTGCACGGTTTGACCGAGTCGCACAAAAAATCGATTGACCAGTCCGGAAATGAGCGCATGTGCCTGGAAATCTTTCAGTGGCGCCACCCTGCCGTTGGTGGATTTGTCGCTTGCCAGGTTGTGCCGCTCGACCCTGGCTGCTCCCACCGTGACTACGTCGCGTCCGGAACGAACATAGAGAAACAGGGCTAACCCCGCCGCAAAGGCGACGAGCCCCCACACCCACCCACGAGATCGAACCGAAACTTGTTGAGCCATAAGCGAAATTTCAGTATATAAGACGCACCACACTGTTCATTCGAATCAAAACTTTTGCGATGTTCCAAATGACGCAATTGTTATCTGGCTGGCGATAGCGCCGACCGTATCCCGACGACCTCCAGCTCCCACCCGCCAAAATTCGGATGCCAGTTGCGCCGCAGCCTGTAGGCGAGATCCAGTTGATCTCCCGGGGCCCACGCCTCTCGCTGTGCGACTGTAGCCCAATCGGTTCTGCGACTCCACGCCATGCCACCAAAGCGCACGCCGCTGGCGACATCTTCGACGGTCAAGCGCAGATGACGATCTTTGATGACCTTCAGCGCCGTCGCCAACCTTACCCCCCTGGTTAGGAAGACAGGCTCGGTATTTCCAATTCCAAAAGGCCCCAGTTCTTCGAGTGCGGTCAAAAAGATCGGTGTCAGTTCATCGAGCCGCACCTCTGTATCGCATTCCAACTCTTCTACGACCAGGGCACCGTCCTGATGCTCAACGGCGAGCTTCACGAGCCGCTCGCGCAACTCCGCTACCCGGCCTGAGGGCATTGAGAAGCCTACCGCGTGTGCATGCCCGCCAAACCTCGAAAACAGAGGCTCTGCGCACTGATTATGCACTTTTGTGATCGCGTCCAGAAGGTGAAACCCACGCACGGAGCGCCCTGAGCCGTACGCAAAACCATCCTCATGCGTGAGCACGATCGCCGGCCTGGCGGTGCGGTCCACGACGCGGGAGGCGAGGATGCCGATGACGCCACGATGCCATGCGGTTCCCGAGCCAGCGTCATCGAGGACGAAACAGGCGGGCATCGCATCGGCCATGGCATCGATCTGGGCTTCGATGGAGCGGAGAGCTTCGGCCTCGGTGGCGCGCCGGTCATCGTTGAGGCGATGTAGCTTCTCCGCCAGCACCCGGGCTGCGGCCGCGTCCTTTGCGAGGAACATCTCGACGACGTCGGAGGCGATATCCATCCTCCCGGCGGCATTGATCCGTGGCGCCACGCGAAAGGCTATATCTGTTGCCGAGATCGGCCGGGTGGTATCGATCTGAGCCAGTTCAAGCAGGATTCGCAGCCCAGCCTGCGACGGCTTGCGCAACTCCGCTAACCCGAGCGACACGATCGCGCGATTCTCGCCCGTCAGTGGAACCGCATCCGCGATGGTCGCGATTGCCAGCAGCTTCAAGAAAGAGGGAAGCGTCTTTTCCCTCAGCCGGGTGCGCTCCGCTTCGTCCAGTACGGTGCTCTCGAGTAGGGCCTGCGCAAGCTTGAACGCCACGCCGGCACCACAGAGATCCTTGTAAGGGTAGGCGCAGAGTGGCTGGTTCGGGTTCAGGACGGCGAGAGCCTCGGGCATGCCTTCTGCGCCATCGGGCAGGTGATGATCGGTCACGATCAGATCGAGGCCAACACGCTTTGCCTCCTCGGCCGCGGCGAAGGCACGAATCCCGGTATCGACGCTTACCACCAGGCGCACGCCTTCGGCTGCCGCTGCTTCGATCCGCGAATCCAACATTCCATAGCCTTCGCGAATGCGATGCGGGATGTGATAGCGGACATCGGCTACGACACCCATGGCCGCCGCCGTACGATCCAGCGCGGTCTTCAGGAGTACGGTCGCCACCGTGCCATCGGCGTCATAATCCCCGTAAATGAGGATTGGCTCGGCTGCTGCGAGGGCTGCTCGTAGTCGTGCCACGGCCGGCTGCATCCCCAGCATCAGGTAAGGGTCGTGGAACTGGAGGAGCGACGGGTGCAGGAACGCCTGTGCAGCCTCTGTCGTCTCGATGCCACGGCTGACCAGCAGCCGGGAGATCGCGTCGGGAAGCCCGAGATCTTTCGCCAGCTTAGCTGCCGCTGCGCTGTCTTGTGAAGTAACTACCCATGTCTGTTGCGGGTCGCTGGTTGGATCTGCCGACTTGCCCACGTNNAGGTCGTACCATTCGGTCGCTGTTTCGTAGAGAAAGATTACCCCGCCGTGGGCAAAACCAAGCTGGAGGTAGCCCGTCTTGCCGACATGCTGCATCAGGCTCTGCGCTTCCTCAAGATCGCCCGAGTCGCCGTCGGGGTAGGTCTGGTCGCGTAGCTGGCTGATGAGAGCCGATACATCTTCTGGCTCCAGAATCACATCGCTCATCGTGATGAACGGTGCGTTGGCCGCCTTTGCATGCTCCACGAAGTCCTTCCAGCCGTCGACATCGTCTTCTTCAAACAGGATGGACGGAACGTCTTCGGGCACAAAGCTGTTCATGCGCCGCATTCCGTGTCCGGCGATGAAGGCCACCATGTCGTCTTTTACCGCAGTTAAATCGTCAAATGCCATAGATTCTTATTCTCGCAGATGTTAGGTATACCTGACGCGTCATTCTCTGCGTGCTACCCTATCTTTGCCCATGATTTTCTCGAAAGATTACGTTAGCTATCTTGCTCGCCAGACCAGCAAACACCTGGTGGCGGCGAAAATGATCAAGACCGATAAGCCGGCCTTGGTGAATGATCGTCTCGCCTCAGCCATGATCGAGGAACTCGCCCTCGAAGATCGCATCAATGATGAAGTACGCGTCATCCTTGAAGCGTTCCAGGACGACATGCTAAAAAGCGGTGCCAGCTACCCCGAGATGTTCAAAAAGGTGAAGCAGGAACTCGCTCGCAAATACAAGGCGGTCCTATGAGTGCCATGCGCGGAGCACCCGACATCAAGTCCAGCAACACGACCCGCATCTCCGACGACAAGCTGAACAAACTGGCTCACACGATCGCCGATACGCTCGCCGAGATTGACGAAGTCGACTTTCTGGAGGACCGCAACACCATCCGCCAGGAAGCGCGCAAAGCGCTGACCAAGCTCCTTCTAGAGGAGGTCAAAATCGATGCGGCTGCGCGTCTGAAGATTGCGTCCCAGCGCCGGATTATCCCCGAGGGTTCCCAGGAATGGGACATCCTGTATCGCAAGTATTACAACGACGAAGTCAAGAAGCTGGGCCTCTAGTCGTACCGTGTCGGCGCTGCTGCAGGATGCGGGGGGCCCTTGTCCCGGCGAAGGGGATTCCGCTGTTTCATGGCCGTAGGATTTCTTACTACTGGCCTATGTTTGCTATACTCAGCAAGTCGCAACGGGTTCCCCCATCCGTTCTGTGGCGTTATGGTGTAACTGGTTAACACGTCGCCCTCTCAAGGCGAAGAGTCCGGGTTCGAGCCCCGGTAACGCTACCAAATANNTTTTTGCACGAGAGGAGCGTGTTGAGGTTGGACGGAGGCTCACCAGCGGCGGCCAGCTATACCGAAGGCAGATAGATCGTCATTACAGTTCCCGAGGGGTCGGAATCGGTGCTGCGAAACCGGATACGTCCACCCCTCTTCTCTAATAGGTCCTTCGTAATCCAGAGACCGAGCCCAGTCCCGACGGCGGTCTTCGTCGTGAAAAACGGGGCGAACAATTTCTGCTTGTTTCCATCGGAGATGCCTACGCCATTGTCGGCAATTGTGATGCGAACCCCGCTTCCGCCCGATGGGATATGATGTGACGTTCTAGCGCAGATTATTATCTTGCCGTTCTCTTTAGAAGCATCAATTGCATTCGCAATCAGATTCGACAAAATCTGCTTCAATTCTCCCTGCACTGTATTCAGGGTCAGGCTGGGCTCGATCCGCTGTTCAACATTCAACGTCTTGTATTGACACTTGTGTTCGTAGACGGTCAGTACATCTTGAAGCACATCTGCGATAACCAGCGACATCGGCTCGGAATTGTCGCGATAGAAGCCCAGCGTCTGTTGCGTAATATGAGCGACCCGTCGCAATTCCTGATCTGCCGAGTTCAGATAGCGCTTGATCTCTTCGGAAGCCTCGGGATGTTGTTTCGCAATATAGATAAAGTTGATCACTGCCTCTAAGGGGTTGTTGATCTCATGTGCGATGCTAGCCGCGAGGCGTCCGACGGAAGCCAATCTTTCGGTAATATGAAGCTTGGTCTCCAACTTCTTTTGCGCGGTGATATCGCGGACGATCTTCGCGGCGCCGACTATGCTTCCGCGTTGATCTCTTAAGGGCGAGATCGTGAGGGAAACATCGATTCGATCTCCATTCTTGTTGAGCCTTACCGTCTGAAAGTGATCAATTCTTTCGCCTGCGCGTATCTTTGCCAGAATCACATTCTCGTCATTCAGGAACTCCGGCGGAATGAGGACCGTGATCGGTCGACCGACAATCTCTGCCGCTTCATATCCGAAGATGCGCTCAGCGCTCTTATTCCAGTCAGTCACGACTCCGTTCAGATCCTTGCTGATAATTGCGTCATCGGAGGACTCGACGATCGCGGCCATGCGGTACAAGGCAAGCTCGGATTGCTTCTTTTCAGTTATGTCGGTAGTAAAGAAGCGAGTATGAACGAGTTGGTCGTCCCGCACGAGAACATTGGAATCAATGCGAACATAGCGGATGGCGCCATCCTTGCATCTGAGGCGAACCTCGTAGCCATGCAACTCTTCATTGCGGCTCATATGTTCGAGGATGTCGTCGATAACAGGAACATCGGCATGAAATTCGGAGATGTGCCGGCCAACATACTCGTCCCGCTTATAGCCTAGAAGGGTCAGTTCTGCTTTGTTCGCCCACAGGATCGTGCCATCGGCGGCGACCCAGTGCATCCCCACTACTGCATTCTCGAGAAAATCGCGCAGTTCAGTCTCCCGATCCTGAAGGGCCTGCTGCACTCTCTTGCGCTCATGGATCTCGGTCTCGAGCGCCTGAGCCTTCTGCTGGAGGAATAAGACGGCTTGGAAGCGCTCCTGATCGTCAGCCAGGGCCGTGTACTGTTCAGTCGGGACGACATGAGAGTGCTCCGCACAGATTTCCAGGATTTTCTTTCGATCCTCCTCCTTGGAAAACTGATTCAGCGGATACGCACAATGCAGCTGAAAGGAATGGGTACGTCCAAGTTGATTCCAGAGTCGTTCGAGCTGAACTGCCGCCTCGAGTTGTCCGTCTGCCCACAGGAGTGCCACCATTTCGCCGAAGACCGCAACGCGTCGTGTTTCTCCACTCTCAGTCGAAGCGAGTCGGGCAATTAAATTCCCCGTCACCTCGGCAAAGAGCGCCGCATCGGGCGTGCCGTCAACCATGAACTTGGTCAACATTTCAGCAGCGTCGAACGTCAGAAAACGTCCTTCGCTCATGGCCAGCTTGAGATCCAGGCCGCGACTACCGAGGAGTGTGAGGAGTCCGTCTCTATGGGACTCTGTCGTAATGATGAGGGCAGCATCGCCTGCGAGAATGGCCGCGCCGATGAATCGGCCCAGCCCCTCCAGAAGATACGAGTCTTCTTCGTAAAACTGAACACTGTGGCCTTTGGAACGAGGAGTGTTCCAAAGCGACGCGGGCGTTGGAGAGCTGCTGTCGAGTAGTAGTCTTGCTGACACTGTACTCAATTTGGCCTCCGTTCCTCATTCGCTCCTGTCCGGTCGATTAGCGTCAGAATCCTAATCGAAGGCGCTTTGCCCCCTTTAGGTACCGGCAAGAATATCAGTCTCAAGGGCGTTTGGGACGCTAAGCATCACATGCTATGTCGCTTATCCTACACGGTAAAAGAGAGAGATGCCATCTCGCGATGGCTAGTTGCCATCTAACGAGGAAGGATGAAAAAGAAAATAGTTGAGATCAAACCAGCGAACCGTCACTCGGTGCTAGAAGAGAGGAGGAGGCTCAAGATGGCACGCACGGCCCATGCCTATGTCCGGGGAAGTACGCAGCACTTCTACGACTGGCTCATAAGGGATCACTTTACCGCCAGGTTTCATTGGGCGAGTCTTCCACAGCATTTTCGCCTATACCCGGCAATGACAGGCGAAGAACTCAACTGGCTATTCGTAGACCTGAACCCATACTTTGCCTCTGTTGAGTAGGAGATGAGACCAGAGCTGCGAGATGGCCTCATCGCTATTGTTAGTGTTCGTCGGATAAGATGAGCTGCCACTACAACCCCATCCGGCCACACTCTTCGCTGCGCTATCGACCACCGGCGCCAGAGGCCTGGGTGGCAAACAGTTGGGGGCGTGGAGACGTGCAAGCCGCTACGAGCTTCCCCCTTGTCCCCCCAACTGGGCCTATCGAGCAACAAAAATAGCACTGCTGCGCCAACAGCAACTGCTACAAACGATCGGTCAGACAACCTCGAATCTGCCTTGAGAGATCTCAAGTTCAACAAGTTCCTAGGGATCGTATGGGCGGCGAAGAAACGGCGGGGTGTCGGTGGGGAGAGCGCGAGAGAGGGGCTTGGTGCGGCCAGGCTTGGCGGCAGGGGGGCGTTTGGTGCGCGTCGGTGGCTTGGCATCTGGTGAGTCAGTGGCGGTGGCTGCTGCGATGTCTTCGGTGAGGTCTCCTTCCACGTTGAGATACTTGCGGAGATAGCGGAGAGGTTCTTCGGCAAGTGCCATCTCGCGGAGGTGGTAACGCCAAGCGTCGTGGCGTGCGGAGCGGCGGGTGAAGGACTTGCGGGCGACAGTTTTAATCGAGCCGTCGGGCATGGTGCGCTGGAAGGAATGGGAGGGAACGCTGAATGTGATGTCCTCGCCAGCCCTCCAGAAGGAACTGGCGAAGTCGTGAGAGAAGAGGAGAGCGTAGTAGCGGCGCTGTTGATCGAGGAGAGCTAGCGCGGCTTCGGCATTGATCCAGGGAAGTTCGAGACGAGTGGTGTACCAGCGGCGCAATTCGAATCCGTTGCTGCGGGCTCGGCCAACGACGATCGTGAGGAGTTCGAGGCGGGTCATAAGGCAAGGACCAGGGAGCAGGGATTAGAGGTGTAGATTATTCACCGTATTTGGTTTCGTTACGGATGCGGTCGCGGAGGGCTTCAGACTCTGGGGTCAGGGGCGCATCGGGAAGGGCCGGGGTGAGCCGGGCGTGGCGGCGCTGCCACATGCGAAGGAGGAGGACGATCCCCAGAATGCCAAGGATCAGGACGGCGAAGGGGACGACCCAGGCTACGTCGTCGAAGCCGCCACGCATGGGAGCGGCTAGCACCGTGGGGCCGTATTTCGCGGCAAAGACCTTGAAGATCTGGGAGTCAGAGGCTCCGGCGTTCATCTGGGTGTGGAGTTCGGCGATCTCAACGGAGGAGTTGGGGCAGCCGACATGGTTGCACTCGAGGAGAATCTCGGCGCAGCCACAGGTGCACATGAGCTTGTGGCCGACCTGATCGAAGCGGGTGGAGGGAGATCCGGCACCGAGCATCGTGACGGCAACAACGATGACGAGAACGAGTTGGAGGGAGCGCTTATACATGGGGAGTTCCGGGGGCCTCGGTTGCGGCCCTCAATGCAGCTTCCTCCGCGGCGCTGCGGAACGGCAAATCAATCGTCGCAGGCAATTCGACACGGCGGGTGCCGGGCATGAGGGGTGGAATGAGGGCGATGAGGGTGCCGAAGATGACGACGGCTACGCCGATCCAGATCCAGTTGACGAGCGGATTGATGAAGACCTTGATGATGGGTTTGTCGGTGTCGGGATTGCGGCCTTCGAAGACGACGTAGAGGTCGTTGGCGAGGGTGGAGTGGATGGCGACGACGGTGGAGGCCTGGGCGTGGTCGGTGTCGGCGAAATAGATGCGGCGCTCGGGGGTGAGGCGGGTGATCTTCTTGCCGTTGTGGAAGACGTCGAGGAGAGCGAAGTCGGTGTCGTAGTTCGGCGTAGAGTCCTGTGAATAGGACTGGCAGACAATCTTGTAGCCGTTGAGTTGGATGGAGTCGCCGAAGCTCATCTCGACTTCTTTGGACTGATTGAAGGCTGCGCCAGCGAGACCGATGAACATCACGACGACGCCGAAATGGATGAGATATCCGCCGTAGCGGCGAGTGTTGCGGCGGGTGAGGAGGATGGTCGAAGAAAGGAGGTTCTTGCCGGTCTGAGTGCGGACTACGGCGGCGCCGCGGAGGAACTCGGCGGTGATGGCGGTGATGACTCCCGCGCCGAGGGCGAAGCAAACGAGGGCGTAGATGCTGGAGGTGGCGTCGTCGTCGGCCCATGGATGAACGCCAGCGAGCATGAGGGCGACGGCGGTGACGATGATTGCAATGCAGGGGAGAACGAAGTTGCGGCGGATGGCACGCAGAGACGTGGAGCGCCATGCGAGCAGCGGGCCGACGCCTGTGAGGAAGATGAGGAAAAGGCCAATGGGAACGGCAACGCGGTTGTAAAAGGGTGCGCCCATGGTGACCTTGGAGCCCTGAACGAATTCAGAGAGGACGGGGAAGAGGGTACCCCAGAGAACGACGAAGCAGGCGGTGAGGAGGACGAGGTTATTGAAGAGGAAGGAGCTTTCGCGAGAGACGAGAGACTCGAAACGGTTCTCGGCGCGGAGGTGATCGCGCTGGTAGAGGAAGGTAAAGATGCAAACGGCGAGGACGATGACAAGGAAGCCGACGAACCAATTGCCGATGGAGCTTTGGGCGAAGGCGTGCACCGAACTAACCAGACCGGAGCGGGTGAGCAGCGTTCCGAGAATGGTGAGCATGAAGGTGATGAAGATGAGCCAGACGTTCCAGATCTTCATCATGCCACGCTTCTCCTGCATCATGACGGAGTGAAGAAACGCGGTGCCAGCGAGCCAAGGCATCAGGGAGGCGTTTTCGACGGGGTCCCAACCCCAGTAGCCGCCCCAGCCAAGGACAGCATAGGCCCAGTGCATGCCGAGGATGATGCCGCAGGTGAGGAAGAGCCAGGTGACCATGGTCCAGCGGCGGGTGATGTGAATCCACTTTTCACCGGGATAGCGCATCATGAGAGCGCCGAGTGCGAAGGCGAAGGGGACGGAGAAGCCGACGTAGCCGAGGTAAAGCATTGGAGGATGAAGGACCATCTCGGCGTATTGCAGGAGAGGATTGAGCCCAAATCCGTCTGCGGGAACAACGCCGCCGGGGACGAGAGCGAAGGGTTGTGCGACGAAGACTACGAGGATGAGGAAGAAGATCTGGATTGCGGAGAGGATCGTGGAGGCGTAAGCGGTTAGGGTGATGTCGGTCTTCTGGCGAAGGCGCAGGACGAAGCCGTAGCCGGCGAGGAGCCACGCCCAAAGGAGGAGCGAGCCTTCCTGCCCAGACCAGAGGGAGGAGAACTTGTAGTACCAGGGGAGAGAGCGGCTGGCATGATGGAGAACGTAGTCGACGGAGAAGTCGTTGGTGAAGGCGGCCCAGACTAGGGCGAAGGCAGCGCAGGAGACGGCGATGAAGCTGGCTATGCCGGCGCGGCGTGCAGTCTCACGGATGCGTTCTGAGGCAATCGCAAGGACACGGCCATGGGCCATTGCCCAGAGGGAGAGTGTTCCGAACAAGAGCGTATAGATGCAAAGCCCCAGGGCCAGAACAAGAGAGATGCTGCCAAAAAAAGGCATGGGATGAGACATTCGCGGGCACGTCCTTCAATCTCCATTCTCTCAGAACCGGGCGTTGCGTGGAGGACGTCCTGGGAAAGAGGTGCGATCTTCGGTGATTCAGGGCTGAATAGCGCCGAAGAAATGAAAAGAGTTGGTTGGATCGCGAGAAGGGCCCAGGACGTTGGTCACAGAGCAAGAGATGAAATTTAAATCTGTGTGGATGCCTTTGACTCGATAAGAGACAGGACGCTGGAGAGAAGTATGTTGGGGAGTACGGGTTTGAGATGGAAGGCGACGTCCAAGTCCCGATATTCCTCTTCGGCCTCGGCCATGCCGCTGACGACCAGAACGGGGATGTCGGGGGCGAATTCGCGGAGGCAACGAACGAACTCGGAGCCATTCATGCCTGGCATGAGGTGGTCGGTGATGATCATGTCGATGGGGGTGGGGTATTCACGGTTGCGAAACTGATGGAGAGCATGCTCGGGACTGAGGACGGCGATGACGAAGTAGCCAGCGCGCTTGAGGATCGTCTGACGGGTGGCGGCTTGGATGGCGTTGTCGTCGATGAGAAGCAGAGTGTGTGGCATTGGATCCTGAGACGAATATGTTAGGGGCTTATTGAGTTACCTAAACGCTGAGCGATCTTCGTTGGGGTTGCGTGGGATCGCCCGAAATCTGCCTGAATACCCTACGATGCGGGATCGCGTTGAAAGGCTGCCTTCATGAGGAAGTAGCTAGATTGGTGCGAGTTTGTTATTGGTGTTGCGAAGGAAAGACCGAGTTTTATTTAGGAGGCTGCAGCACTTCTTCACAGAGATGTACCGAGAGTAGCTGAGATAATGGATTATGGCACGCCGCGTCATTAAGCAATACGAGTTTCTACGCAAGATCGGATCGGGTGGGAGCGGTGTGGTGTTTCTAGCCAACGACACTCTATTGCAGCGGGCTGTGGTTTTGAAGTTGCTGAAACGTGGGTCTCAGACGCCGGAGCAGGTGAGGGCGACGCAGTTGCGCGAGGCACGGCTGGCATCGGCGATCGACCATCCGAATGTCTGCGCGATCTATGAGGTGGGGGAGACTGCGCCTGGTGAGCCGGACGACGAAGCGTACATTGTGATGCAGTATATTCCGGGCAAGAGCCTGGACAAGGTGATTGCGGAGGGGCCGGCGAGCGCGCAGTTGGTGCTGTCGAGCGGGATGCAGATCGCGGATGGTTTGTCGGCGGCGCATAACCTGGGGATCTTCCATCGGGATCTGAAGCCTGCGAACGTGATGCTGACCGATGGTGGGCTGATCAAGATTCTGGACTTTGGGCTGGCGCGGCAGTTGAATCGGGAGAATATTGATTTTGATCCGTCGTTGACGACGCAACCGGTGACGCCGGCAGTGGCGGGAGCGACGTATACGGCGCGTGGCGGGACGATTGCGTATATGGCTCCGGAGCAATTTGTGACGGGGCAGAGCAGCGTGCAGAGCGATATTTTTGCGCTGGGATTGATTTTGTACGAGATGGTGAGTGGGCGGCATCCGTTTCATCGGCCGGATGGGCAGGATTTGCAGAGTATTCGGGCGATCCAGTATGCGCCGCCGCCGTCGTTGCGGCAGATTGTTTCGGACCTGCCGGTGGAGTTGGAGAGCGTTATTTTGCGGTGCCTGGAGAAACAGCCGTCGGAGCGGTATGCGTCGGCTGCAGAGGTGCGCGAGGGGCTGAAGACGATTGTGAAGTCGCTGCAACTGGACACGATGCTGATGCCGGGTGAGGGCGCGATTAACATGCCGGCACAGCAGCGTCTGGATATGGAGACGCCGGAGGAGGAGAAGCGCTCCACGGGGATACTGTCGATGCTGGCGGAACGGTTTCGCGATAGTACGGCGGTGACGCTGGCGAAGGGGCCGAATATTGTGGTGCTGCCGTTTGTGAATCTGGGGTCGGACGATTCCAGGCACTTCTACGGGTTCGCGTTGGCGGATGCTCTGGCGGCGAGGTTGGCGAAGGTTCCGTCGCTGATTGTGCGGCCTTCGAGTGCGCTGATGGATGTGCCAACGCGGCAGCTTGATCCGCTGAGTGTGGGGCGGAAGCTGATGGTGGACTTTGTGCTGGCGGGAAGTTTTCTGCGGTCGGAGAAGGGATTCGATCTGAACTGGCAGTTGCTGGATGTTGCTGGACAGAGCGTGCGGACGGGTGGAGCGATCAGTGTGGCGAGCTTCGATTTGATCGCGGTGCAGACGGAGATTTGCGATGAGGTATTTGGGGAGTTGAATGGGTTTGGTGGATTGCAGGTTGGTTTTCCGGGGANNCTGGGAATTACGCAGTTGCAGTATGCGCGGCATGGGCTGGGCGGGCAGATGCATGTGCTGGAGGCGCGGCGCTCGTTCGATAAGGCACTGGAGCGCGACCCGACGTCGGTGGAGGCGAACTTATATCGCGTGTATATGCTGCTGAGCAGGGGTGAGAAAGAGAGCGCCCGGCATGGCATTGAGCGTCTGCTGCAGCAGGCGGCGAATGACTGGAATGTGCACCTGGTGGCCGGTCTGACGCTGCGGATCGATGGACTGTATGAAGAGGCTTTGGAGCAGTTTAATATTTCGTTGCGGCTCAATCCGTCGAATGCAGCGGTGATCTATAACCATCGGGCGCGGGTGTATCAGTATCAGAACCAGTTGGAGTTGGCGAGCGATGAGATTGAGAAGGGGTTAACGCTGGAGCCGAGGCAGCCGCTGCTGCGTATTTCCAAGGGCTATCAGCAGATGCGGCAGGGGCAGTTGGCGCAGGCGATTGAAACGCTGGAACGGGTGACTAAGGATGATTCGACATTGCGGATTGTGTTTCCTACGATTGCGATGTGCTATGTGCAACTAGGCGACAGGAAGCGCGCTGCGGAGTTTGTGTTGGAAGAGACGCTGACTGCGGCTGAGGCCGATAGCGAGATGGCATACCGGCTAGCGACGTACTTTGCGGTGGAAGGCGATTCGTCCGAGGCGTTGCATTGGCTGCGGCGAGCGATCTATCTTGGGAATGAAAATTATCCGTGGTTCAGCAAGAATCCGGCGTGGCGTGGGATGACGGAGAATCCTGACTTTCAGAGGATTCTGGAGGACTTGAAGAAGAGCTTCAAGAGGAATCAGAAGAACTGGAAACGGCTGCTGGCGCAGGTGATGGGATAAGGGCCGAAGTGCACAGGAAAGAGATAACGAATCAAGAGCAAAGGCAAAGGCCCTCGGTGAGCGAGGGCCTTCTTGTTTGAGATGGAGGGGGAAGGATTAGTGCGTGACGGGGATGATTTGCAGAGGGGTGTTGAGGGTGAAGGTCATCTCTGTACCGGTGGGGAGTGCCTGCTGGCGATCGTGATTGAGCCACCAGACTCCGGCGACTCCGGCACCTACACCGAGGCCGACGACGGCTCCTACTCCTCCGCCGATGACGGCTCCAGCTACGACGGCGCTGGTGGTGGTGAAGCCGACGGCTGCCGCGGTGGTTCCGGGGTGGATGTTGCCCACGATGGTGCCTTCGCGGTTGACGTGGGAGTCTTCGACGTGGTCGAGGTCGGTGACGTCGGCTGTGAGTTTATAGGTTGTGCCGTCGGGAAGGCTGACGCTGTCCGGCTGGAGGCGAATGGCCGAGGGGCCTGAGATGCGTCGGCCACCGTGGATCTGGGTGATGCGACCGTAGACGATGCTTCCGGCGGGGAGCAGGACGAGGCCGTTGCGGCTGATGTTGGTGGAGAGCGCGGCGGTGAAGCGTGAGCCAGCTGCGGTCGTCTGGGTGGAGATGGGCTGCTGGAGTGTTGCCTGGAGCCGGGTGCCGATCGGAAGCTCATTGGGGCCCACGGAAACACTGATGACGACACCACTGTTGACGTCGTCGGTGACGTTCAGAGTTGGGTCAACGTTGTTGACGGCAGCCGTTTGGACCGGGGCAGTCGTAGTGCTGCGATGGTAGAGGCCGGGGGTCGCTGGAGGAGCTGCGGCAACGGGGGCGGTTGCCATTGGCACGGCAGGCGAGGATTTGACGTAGTGGGTTCCGTCTACTGGAACTGTGGGCTTTGTGTCGTCGAGTTCTTCGGGGTGCGATGTGCCGGTCATCTGGGCACGGAGTTGTGCGGCCGGCAGAAGTACGAGAGCGGCGGCAAGCGGGATGGAGAGTTTCATCTTCATACAGGGGCATCTCCCAAGAGGCGCTAAGGCACCTCCTTCAAGGATAGGCCTGGCAGGTGTGGGGTGCGGAGGTTCGTGGCGTGTAGCATCCTTGCGGTTAATAGGTGGGTGGGTGCGCTGGGGGGAGGGAATTCACTTTGGGAATGACGGACTGGGCGGCGAGAACAACTGCAGATCCCTATGTGTGAAGTCTCAATAGGTTG